>CAIKVZ010000349.1 GCA_903830985.1 uncultured beta proteobacterium | reverse complement strand
GTACATGCACAACCGGGGGGGGCCTCCGGCGGCCTGGCAGGGGCCTATTTGAAAATACCAAAATCCGAAAACCGTCAGACCTCAGTTAACATCTCAACCGCCTCACACACAGAAATTCTGACACTCCCGACGTGGAGCGCGCCCGCTATTTCGAACTCTACGACCTGGCGCCCGTGGGCTATTGCACGTTGAGCGCGAAGGGCTTGGTCCGCCAGGCCAACCTGCGCCTGGCCGACGCGTTGGACCTGCCGCGCGCCACACTGGCCAAACAGCGGCTCTCCAGATTTATTTTTGACCAGGACCAGGACGCTTACTACCTGATGCTGGCCACTCTGCGCACGACCACTGAACCGCAGTCTTGCGACTTGCGCATGGTGAAGCGCGATGCAACGTCGTTCTGGATGCATGTGGTGGCAACGGCGGGGCAGGACGAGAGCGGCGAGCCGGTCCTGCGTCTGGCGTTGACCGACCTGACCGAGCGCCGCAGGGCCGAGCAGCAGCGCCTGCACCAGTTGATCGAGTTGTCGCGTGAAGCCACGGTGGTCATGCGCGACGGGAAGATGGTGTACGTCAACCCCGCCGCGATTGCCATGTTTGCTGCCGAGTCGGCGCAGCAACTGCTGGGCAAACCGATGCTCGATCTGGTGCACGTCGGCTTCCAGAACCTTGTACAGCGGCGTGAGCAGGGTCTCGTCGAAGGCGCGCCCGTGACGCCGGTGTACGAGGAGAAATGGCGCAAGCTGTGCGGCGCGCTCATGGACGTGGAGGTGCAGCGCTCACGCCTGATCTTTGACGGCACGCCAGCGGTTCAGGTCGCCATGCGCGACATCACTCGCGACAAGCTCATCGATCGCCTGCTGCAGGAAAATAACACCGAACTGAAACTGGCACGTTCTGTTGCAGACAGTGCCAACCAGGCCAAGTCGGAATTCATCGCCAGCATGAGCCACGAGTTGCGCTCTCCCTTGAATGCGATTCTGGGTTTCACCCAGCTCATGGAGTTTGGTGAAACCACGCAGGTGCAGAAGGAAAATCTGGCACAGATTCTGAGCGCAGGCGGGCATCTGCTGGGCTTGATCAACGAACTTCTCGACTTGTCGCTGATCGAATCAGGCAAGCTGAAGCTGGAGTTCGAGCCGGTTTCACTCAGCCTGGCTCTGCAGGAGTGCGCCGTGATGATCGAGTCGCAGGCGCAGGGCCGCGGCGTCACGCTCAAGCTTCAGCCATTGGCCACGCCTTGGCATGTCCATGCCGACCCCAGGCGCCTGAAACAGGTACTCCTCAATCTCCTGAGCAACGCCGTCAAGTACAACCGGGACGGTGGGGTCGTGTCTGCGAGCTGTGCCTTGGCCGAACCCGGCTCGGTGCGTATCAGCATCACCGATAGCGGAATCGGCATGACCCCGGTACAGCTGGGACAGCTGTTTCAGCCCTTCAATCGCCTTGGACGTGAAGCGGGTGCACAGGAGGGCACGGGCATGGGCCTGGTGGTGACCCGCAGGCTGGTGGAAATGATGGAGGGCCGCATCGGCGTCGACAGCGAGGAGGGCGTTGGCAGCTGCTTCTGGTTCGAGCTCAGAGTCTGTGAGGACGGGAGCATGCCGCTCCAGGTCTGACGGCCGTACCTCAGCCGCGCAACACCTGCGCCAGCACGGCGGCGTCCACGTTGCCGCCGCACAGCGTGGTTCCCACGACCTGACCCTGCAGCAGGGCGCGTTCCTGCATGGCGGCGGCGAAGCTGGCAGCGCCCGCACCCTCGGCCACGTTGTGTGTGTCCGTGTAGAGGTCGCGCATGGCCTGGGCCACTTCGGCATCGCTGACCTGCACGATGTGGTCCAGGTGCGGTATCAGCACTTCCAGCGCCGCCTGATCGGCGATGCGGCACGCCATGCCATCGGCCAGTTGCGTGCTCACCGGCGCCGCCACCACATGGCCGGCGAGGATCGAGTCGGCGTAGGTCGTGGCGTGCGCGCTGACCACACCGACAATGCGCAGGCTGCGGCCCAGCGCCAGCTTGGCGGCGATGGCCGAACACGCGCCGGAGCCCTGGCCGATCGGCACGTAAACCACATCGAGTTGCGGCACGGCCTTGAACAATTCCCACCAGCAGGTGCTGACACCGCTGAGCAGTTCGCGGTGAAAGCTCGGCACCATGTGCGCACCGCGCTCGGTGGCCAGGTGCTGGGCGTGTTCACGGCTTTCCTGGAAGTCCGCGCCATGTTCGATCAGCGTCACGCCCAGGGCGCGCATGGCGGCGTTTTTTTCCGTCGAGTTGCCGCGCGGGACGACGATGCTGCAGGCCACGCCGGCCGCGCGCGCAGCCCAGCCTATGCTTTGCCCGTGGTTGCCGCGCGTGGCGCTGATGACTTCGCGCGGCAGTTCGCTGCTGCTGCGCAGGTGCTCGAAGTAGGTCAGGCCGCCGCGGATCTTGAAGGCGCCCACCGGCGTGTGGTTCTCGTGCTTGACCCAGCAATGCGTGCCCAGGCGCTCGCTCAACAAGGCCCAGCGGTATTGCGGCGTGGCCTGGAATTCGCGGTAGACGATGCGCGATGCGGCTTCGATTTCGCCCAGGTCGGGCAGCTTCACAGCGTCACCTCGCCAGAGATGCAGGTGACCACGTCGCCGCCGACCCAGACCTGCGCCGTGGCGTCACGGCTGACATGCACCAGGCCGTCGCACCCCACACACTGGCCTTGCGCTGCCAGGTAGTTTTCCGGCAGGTGGCCGTCTGCTACCAGCCACTGCGCCAGGGACGCGTTCAGGCTGCCGGTAACCGGGTCCTCGTTCACGCCCACGGGCGCGGCAAAGGCGCGCACCTGCAGGTCGGGTGCGGCGTCGTTGGCGCCCAACGAACGCGCGCCAAAGGCCCGCGCTTCGCGATTCGAGCGGGCGATGAGGGTGGGCGCAGGCTCCGTTTCTTCAATCGCCGCCACGCCGACCTTGCACCCCAGTTGCTTGAGTGCCAGGTGATCGGGCTCCAGCGCCAGCAGCGTGGGCGCGCTGTCCAGCAGCAGGCCCAGCCACTGCGGGCCGTTGTTCAGCCACTGGGCGGCGACGATCTGCGCGGGGTCCAGGCCCAGCGCCAGGGCCACGGATGCCAGCAATTCGTCAGGCACGGCGCTGCGCTTCAGCTTGGGTGCAGCAAAGGCCAGTCGCTCACCCTGGCGAATGCGCACCAGACCCTGCTCGCACTGCTGAACCACCAGGCCCTGCAGCTTCGGGACGCCGCCGGCTTGCAGCCAGGCGTGGCAGCTGCCCAGTGTGGGATGGCCGGCAAAGGGCAGCTCGGCCCCGGGCGTGAAGATGCGCACCCGGTAGTCGGCCGTGGGGTCGGTGGCGGGTAGCAGAAAGCAGGTCTCTGACAGGTGGGTCCAGCGCGCAAAGTCCTGCATCTGCTGGTCGCTCAAGTCCGCGCCGTCCAGCACCACGGCCAGCGGGTTGCCGGCATAGGGGGTTGCGCCGAACACGTCGACCTGCATGAAGGCACGCTTCACGGCAGGTTTTCCCGGATGCAGGCGGCCAGCGCGGCGATGCCGGTGTCGATCTCGGCCACGCTGGCCGTGACAAAGGACAGGCGCAGCGAGCGGGCTTGCGGGTCTTCGGCAAAGAAGGGCGCACCGGGAACAAAGGCCACACCCTTGTCCACCGCGCGGGGCAGCAGCGCCACCGCGTCCATGCCCTGGGGCAGACGCACCCACAGGAACATGCCGCCGCTGGGGCTGTTCCACTCGACCCCGGCCGGCATCTCGCGCTTGAGCGCGGCCAGCATGGCCGCGCACTGGCTCTTGTACAGCGCGCGTATGGTGGGCACATGGCGCTCCAGAAAACCGTCCTTCAGCACCTCGGACACGACGCGCTGGTTGAAGCCCGGCGTGTGCAGATCGGCCGCCTGCTTGGCCTGCAGCAGCTTGGGGTACACCGCCTTGGGCGCGATCAGAAAGCCCAGGCGCAGGCCCGGCGCCAGCACCTTGGAGAATGAGCCCAGGTAGATGCAGCCATCCGGGTTGCGCGCCGTCAGCGGCGCCGGCGGCGGCGCGTCAAACCACAGGTCGCCATAGGGGTTGTCCTCGACCAGTGGCAAACCGGTTTCCTGTGCGGCTTGGCTGAGGGCGGCGCGGCGCGCCTCGCTCATGCTGCGCCCCGTGGGGTTCTGAAAGTTGGGCAGCACGTAAAGGAAGCGGCCTGGTCCCTTGGCCTGCTGGGCGCGCAGCGCCGTGACATCCACGCCTTCGTCGTCGCTGGCCACGCCCACGACCTGTGGCTGCATGGGTGCAAAGGCCTGCAGGGCGCCCAGGTAGGTGGGCGTTTCCACCAGCACGCGCGCGCCCTTGTCGATCAGGATCTTGCCCACCAGGTCCAGCCCCTGCTGCGATCCCGTGGTGATGAGCACCTGCGCCGGGTCCACCTGCCAGGGCAGCATCTGCGTCACCTGCTCGCGCAGCGGG
>CAIKVZ010000348.1 GCA_903830985.1 uncultured beta proteobacterium | reverse complement strand
CGCAACGGCATGGGCAAGAGCACGCTGCTGGCCACGCTGATGGGCGCGACCCGCTTCAAGTCGGGCCGCATGAGCTTCGACGGACGCGATCTTGCGCGGGTGGCGGGGCACGCGCGCGCCGCCCTGGGCCTGGGCTGGGTGCCGCAGGAGCGCGACATCTTCGCCTCGCTCACGGTGGAAGAGAACCTGACCGTGGTGGCGCGCCCCGGCCCCTGGCATCTGCAGCGCATTTACGAGACTTTTCCGCGCCTGAAGGAACGCCGTGCCAACATGGGAAATCAACTCTCTGGCGGCGAGCAGCAGATGCTGGCTCTGGCGCGCGCGCTGATGGTGAATCCCAAGCTACTGCTGCTCGACGAACCCTTGGAGGGTCTGGCGCCGCTGATCGTGCAGGAGTTGCTGCGCATCATTGGCCAGATGCTGAACGCCGGCGAGATGACAGTGATCCTGGTGGAGCAGCACGCGCACCAGATCCTGCCCTTGACGAAGAACGCGCTGGTGCTGGAACGCGGCCGCGTCGTGTATTCGGGTTCCAGCGATGCCCTGCGCGCGGACCGCCCGCAGCTCGACAAATGGCTGGGCGTGGGCTCGCACTGAAAGACGCATATGAAGACCATCGACATCATTCACGCCGAGCATCGGGCCCTGGCCTCGGTGCTGCAGGCCCTGCGCTTCGTCGTGGGCGAGATCCGCGCCGGCAAGCTGCAACCCGACTTTGGCCTGCTCAGCGCCATGGTCGACTACATCACCCAGCTGCCGGAGAAGGTGCACCATCCCAAGGAAGACAACTACCTCTTCCCCAAGCTGCGCGCACGCTCGGCCGAGGCGGCAGCACTCATCGACGCGCTGGAGCAGCAGCATGTGGACGGCTACCAGATGACCGTGGCGCTGCTGCAGGCGCTGATCCATTACCAGAGCCTGGGCGCGGCCGGTTTTGCACCCTTTGACGCCCTGGTGCAGCAGTACCTGGACTTCAACTGGAAGCATTTGAACCAGGAAGAAAAGGAGTTGCTGCCCCTGGCGCGCGCCGCCCTGACGGTGCAGGACTGGGCCGAACTCGACGCAGAATTCAGCGCCAATCAGGACCCGTTTTCCGGCGCGCAAGGGGAGTTCGACACCTTGTTCCGCAAGATTGTGCAGCTCACGCCGGCGCCCTACGGACTGGGCTGAGCGGGTAACGGCGCGCGCCCCAGCGCAAAGTCCACACCATCGGCCACGCTCCAGAACATGCGGTCGCTGCGCCCCAATTGATCGGGGTCCCAGCGGCCGAGCAACTCACGCACGGTGGTCTTCACCCGCACCAGCAACAGCCGCTTGCCAACGCGCGCCAGAGCACGGTCCAGTTCCATCAGACATTCGACCGCCGTGCTGTCCAGATCGGCGCTCTCCTCCAGGCTGAGCAACACGTCCTTCAGACCCTCTCTGGCGTTGACGCGCGCCAAGACCTCGGCCATGACCTGCTCGGCACAGCCAAAGAACAGCGGTTCCTCGGGTCGCACGATGAGCAACTTCGCTACCGCCGCCGCTGCGGGCTGGGTGTTGACGTCCACGAAATTGCGCGACGATCCCAGGGCGCCGAGCTCGTGCACGACGGGCTGGCTGAAACGCCGCAGCGCCGCCAGCACAGACAGGCCAATGGCCGCCAGCATGCCGTCCAGCACCCCCAGCACCAACACCGCCATAGCGGCGCCCAGCACCAGCATGCGGTCGCGGTTCATGCGCCAGACAGTGATCAAGGGCTGCGCCGACAAGGCGTGCCACAGCGCGCCGATCACGGCCACGGCGAGCACGGGGCGCGGCAGCAGGTGCAACACAGGCAGCGCAAAGCTCACGGCAAGGCCCATCACCAGCAGGGCGACCAGACCTGATTTCCGGGAGACCGCGCCCGCCGCCGCATTGGCCGAAGTGGCGGAAAATCCGGCACCCACGGCCATGCCCTGGAGCAGGGCCGAGCTAACATTACAGGCGCCCAGCACCATCAGTTCCCTGTTCGCGTTCAGTGCATCACCATGCGGCAAGGCCGTGCTGCGCATGCTGCCCCAGGACTCGGCAAAGACCAGCATCACCAGACCGAAGGCCAGTTCCGCCACGCGCACCCATTCCTGGAAAGGAAGCTGTGGCCAGCCAAAGTGCCAGGCCAGCGGCGCCACCACGCCGATCTGCCGCACCCCCAAGGCTTGCAGATCAAAGCCCCGGGCCGCGGCGATGGCCAGCACGATCACACCCATGGCAGCGGGCACTTGAGGCCAGGGTCGCAATGCGGCCATCAGCGTGGCCGCCGCCAGCGCCACGGCCACGCTCGGGCCATGCCACTGCGCCCAGTGAGCGATGACAAAAGTCAGCACCGACCCCGGGTCGGCACCGAGCTCTGGTGGCAATTCGAGTCCCAGCGCGTCGGGCAACTGCTTGATGACAATGGTGATGGCCAGGGCAAAAGCGAAGCCCCTGAGCACAGGCCGTGAAATGTAGGACGACAACTGGCCCTGTCGTGCCAATGCCAGCAGCATCAGGAACACGCCGCTCAGCAGCACCACGGCGAGAAAGGCCTGGGTGTAGGCTTCAGAGCCGCCCGAGCCCAGGGACGTCATCGACAGCGCAGCCGCGGCCGCCAGCGTCGCCGTGGACGAGGTAGGCGCCACAATGGCGAAACGGCTGCTACCGAACAGGGCGTAGATGGCCAGACCCACGACGCTGGCGCTGAGCGCGTGGACCACCGGCAAATGCGCCAAGCCCGCATAAGCCACGGCCTCGGGCAGCAGGAGTCCGGCCACACACAGGCCCGACACCAGGTCACGCCACGGCGACACACCGCTGCCGGACCGCATATCTTCTGCCATGCCGCTTCTCCCCGGCGCCGAGCGCCGATCCAGTCATTGTAGAAGTCCCTGTCACGGGCGCGCGCACCGACCTTGCGTCGGCGAGGCAGAATCGGCGCAGTCGGCAAGTGCCGCAGCCCAACCACCCCAGCCTGGAGCCTTCAACATGAAGCTGTACACCTCACCCCGAGCCCCGAATCCCCGTCGCGTAGGCATCTTCATGGCGGAAAAGGGCATCACCGGCATCGAACAGGTGGTGGTGAGCATCGCCGAGGGCGCGCACAAGGAGGCGGCCTACCTGAGCAAAAGCCCCCTGGCCAAGGTGCCGGCGCTGGAACTCGACGACGGACGCATCCTGACCGAGAGCCGCGCCATCTGCACTTACCTGGAAGGCCTGTACCCGCAGACCAATCTGATGGGCGCGGATTTCGAGGAGCGCGCCTTCATTGAAATGGCCGACCGGCGCGTCGAGTTCTACCTGCTGGGCGGCCTGGCCAACTGCATCCGCCACACGCACCCGGGCCTGGCGCCGCTGGAGCAGCCGCAGTTTGCCGACTTCGGCCGCTCGCAGGGGGAGAAGGTGCGCGCCGTGGCGCGCTGGCTCGACGGTGAACTGGCGCAGCGCCCCTTTGTCGCCGGCGAGCGCTTCACCATCGCCGACATCACCGCCTTTGTGGCGCTGGAGTTCGGCCGGGGACTGATGAAGTTTGTCCCGGGCAACGAGGGCATGCCGCACCTGCAGGCCTATTACGAGCGCTGGCGGGAACGTGCCAGCGCCAAGGTGATCTGAGCCGGGGCTCGCGGCCTCAGGGGCTGGGGTCCTCAGCAGCGCGGGCGATGCGCACGATTTCCCGGCCAATCTGCTCCGGTGCCAGGACAAAATCGACGTAGCCACTGGCCATGGCGCTCTCGGGCATGTCGGGTTGACCTGCGGTATCGGGTCGCTGCGCGATCGTGATGCCGCCCACCTCCTTGACACCGCTCAGCGCCGCCGCGCCGTCACCGTCGCAGCCGGAAACGATCACGGCGATCAGTTGGCCGTCCCAGTGCGCCGTCAGCGAGCGCATGAAGATCGTGATCACATCCGGCCAGCCCCAGGGCTTGGAGATCGGTTTCAGGCGGAACTCACCCTCTTCAACATGCAGATCCCGATTCGCCGGAATGATGAAAACGTGGTTCGGCTCGATCTCCAGCTTGTCCGTGATCACCTCGACCGGCATGGTCGTATAGCGCGGCAAGATTTCCTGCAGCCGGGTCGGCAAGGTCCGGATATGGTTCACGATGACGATGGCCACGCCCATGTCCGCCGGAAGCTGCTGCAAGAGCCTGGTAAAGGCATCGAGCGAACCGGCCGAGCCGCCCACGCAAACGATCGGAAAGTTGTTTTTGAAAATCATCAGCGCCTCACACGGATGGACTGGATGCGAGAAAATAAACCTGTTGCCGTTCGTGGCGCAGCGCTGCTGGCAAACCTGAAACAGGAGACCCTCAATGCATTATCGTTTTTCACCCTTGTGTGTGTGCGCGCTCGCGCTGCTGCTGTCGGCCTGCAGCAGTTACGCCCCGCCCGAAAACCTGACGGGCATGAGCCGCGAGGCACTCGTGGCGAAAATGGGGCCGCCCGACATGGAGCGCCGCCTGGAACGGGAAAGCCGGCTGGAATTTCCGCGCGGACCCTTTGGCACGCAGACTTGGTTTGTCTACCTGGACGCCACGGGTCGCGCCAGCCGCGCGGAGCAGGTATTGACCGAACAAAACTTCCAGCGCATTGACGTGGGCATGTCGCAGGACGAGGTGCGCCTGTTGCTGGGCCGGCCCAGCGACGTGCAGTTGCTGGGGCGCAATCGCGGCATGGTCTGGAGCTACCGCTACGCCAAGCCCTGCGTCTGGTTCCAGGTGGAGTTGTCGCCGCAGCAGGTGCGCTCCGCCGGCTACGGAGAACTGCCCGAGTGCGACAAACGCGCCGAACGCTCCGACGGCTGACCCAGCCTCAAAGCCTTACGCGTCTGGCTGCAACGCCACGATGCGCGACTCTGCGGGGACGCCGCCCAGGCTCTGGGCCGGACGACGCAGCGTCACGTCAAAGGGGTGGATTTTCGGACCCAACGCCGCCGCTTCGCGCTTGAGCATGTCCACCACGGTGGGCAGGCGCTCCGGGTTCAGCCGGTCGGCGATGCTTCCCACGCTGAGCGCGGCCACGGCGCGGCCCTCGTGGTCCAGCACCGGCACAGCCACTCCGGCCATGCCTTCGAGCAGTCCGGTGTTGCGCGCGCAGCAGCCGGTTTGGCGCACGCGCTCGATTTCAGTGCGCAGATAGACCTCGTCGTACACACCATAGGCACGCACCCTGGAGAGGTTGAAGCGGATCACCTCCTCGCGTTCGGCCTCGGGGAGGAAGGCCAGGATCACCATCGCGCCCTGGCCCACACCCAGGGCGATGCGCCCGCCGATGTCGCCGGTGAACGAGCGGATCGGAAAGGGCCCGTCGCTGCGGTCCAGGCAGACGGCGTCAAAGCCGCTGCGCGCCAGCAAAAAGATGCTGTCACCCAGGCTGGCGCACAGGCGCAAAAGCACGGGTCGGCACAGGCTGCGCAAGTCGCCGGGGTTGCCCGCGCTGGCGGCCAGTGCGAAGAAGGCCACGCTCAGCCGGTAGCGCTTGCTGCGTTCGTCCTGCTCGACCATACCCTCATCCACCAGCGATTGCAACAGACGGTGCGTCGTGGCTTGGGTCAGGCCCACGACCTTGGCCAACTGGGTGACGCGCGCACCTTCGAGTTGCTCCGCCGTGAGCGCGCGAATCACCAGAAAGACGCGTGCGACGCCGCCGGTCGGTTGGGATGGAGTTTCAATTTCTTCATTCATTCGAACATTTTTACTCATTTCTAAATGGAATATTCCATAGAAAGGAATATTTTTAATATAAATTCTATTTAATGGAATACCCTGAGCAGACTGGTTTGCTTCTTGCAATAGAGTGACGTCCTCCCACCATCCCGGTGATCTGGTGGGCTGGTGCACCATGGATGTGCAGCCATCCGGTCATAAGAAAGGCCAGCGCGTTCATGTCATTCCTCAAGCTCAGCAACCTGACCAAGTTCTATGGGCCGAACTGCGCCGTCTCGGCCATGAACCTCGTGGTGGAAAAAGGCGAATTCGTTTCCCTGTTGGGACCCTCGGGCTGCGGCAAGACCACCACCTTGCAAATGATTGCCGGCTTTGAGGCCGTGAGCAGCGGCACTATCGAACTCGACGGGCGCGACATCACCCAGGTGCCGGCGAATACCCGGGGCTTGGGGATCGTGTTCCAGAGCTATGCGCTGTTTCCGCACATGAGCGTGACCGACAACGTGAGCTTCGGCCTGGAGATGCGCAAGTGCCCCAAGGCCGAGCGTCTCGAGCGCGTCAAGGCCGCACTGGCGCTGGTGCATCTGGAGGACTACTCGGCCCGCTATCCGCGCGAGCTCTCGGGCGGGCAACGCCAGCGCGTGGCGCTGGCGCGCGCCCTGGTGATCGAGCCCCCGGTGCTGCTGCTGGACGAGCCGCTGTCCAATCTGGACGCCAAGCTGCGCGAGGAGATGCAGTTCGAGCTGCGCAAGATCCAGCGCAAGGTCGGCACCACCACGGTGATGGTGACGCACGACCAGAGCGAAGCCATGTCGATCAGCGACCGCGTGGTGGTGATGGAGGGGGGACGCGCCACCCAGATCGACCACCCGCACAGCGTCTACGAACACCCGTGCACGCGCTTCATTTCCACCTTTGTCGGCAAGGCAAACCTGCTGTCCGGGCGCGTGCTGACCAGCGGTACTCGCACTCGGGTCGACCTGGGCGCCCTCACGGTGGATGCCGAGGACGCGGGTTTTCGCCCTGGCACGGCCGTGCTGCTGAGCGTGCGCCCGGAGAAGCTGCAACTCGTCGAAGCCGGGCGCGGCCGCCTGGACGGCAAGGTGCGCGAACGCTTCTTCCTGGGCAGCCAGTGGCTCTACGCCCTGCAGACAGCGTTGGGCGAACTGCTGGTGCTGAGCCCGAACGACGGCCGCCCCGCGCTGGATGAAGGCCAGGCAGCGGGCTTGGACTGGCCGGACCACTGCATGCGCCTCTTGCCGGCCGACGAGGCTGCGGAAACCACCCCATGAGCCAGAAGAAATCCACACCCTTGTGGCTCTCGGCGCCGGCGCTGACGCTGTTCACCGCCCTGCTGCTGATTCCGCTGCTGCTCACCGCCGTGCTGTCCTTCAACGCCTACGACCCGGTCACCGGAGTCAAGGCGGGAGAGTTCACGCTGGACCATTTCCAGCACGTGTTCACCGACGATTACTACTACGCCATCTTCTGGCGCACCTTCTGGATCTCGGGCCTGGTGACGCTGATCTGCGTTCTCGTGGGCGCGCCCGAAGCCTATGTGCTCAGCCGCATGGGGCCGCCCTGGCGCTCCATCCTGCTGCTCGTGGTGCTGGCCCCGCTGCTGGTGTCGGTGGTGGTGCGCGCCTTTGGCTGGAGCATGCTGCTGGGGCCGGAAGGCCTGGTGAACAAGCTGTTCGGCCTGTTCGGCATCGGCCCGGTGAAGATGCTCTACACCGAGATCGCCGTGGTCGTGGCCCTGGTGCACGTGATGCTGCCCTTCATGGTGAT
>CAIKVZ010000347.1 GCA_903830985.1 uncultured beta proteobacterium | reverse complement strand
TGCACCACCTGCTTGTCCATGTTGGTGGCCAGCAGCGCGTACTCGACGCTTTGCTCCGACACCTGGCTCAGGCTTTGCTTGACCTGGCCGAGTTGCGTGCTGAGCCATACCGTGAAGGCGACGAACAGCAGCACCGGCAGGGCAAAACCCAACAGAATGCGCGACTGAATGGAGAGTTGGCGTTGGTTCATGGTGCCCATCATGCTGAAGATATTGCAAAAATCGCAAACCCTAACACCGACCGAATGACCGGTAGGAATGCGGGCTAATAGGGTTTGAAATTGACGCCTGAGCCGCGCACGGCCGATGCGCCCAGGCGCGGTGTGCCGGGTGCAGAACCGCGCCGCTCCAAGTGGCTGGGCGCAGGCTTGCTCAGGCGTGCCTGGGGTTCCTCGTCGCCCGTCTGGAAGAAGGCGATCGACTCCTGCAACTGCTGCGCTTGGCCCGAGAGTTCTTCGCTGGTGGCGGCGAGTTCTTCCGAGGCCGACGCGTTCTGCTGCGTCGCCTTGGACAGTTGGCCCATGGCGCCGCCGATCTGCGTCACCGATTCGCTCTGCTCGGCACTGGCTGCGGCGATCTCCTGCACCAGTTCCGACGTCTTCTGAATGCTGGGAACGATCTCGTCGAGCAGGCGGCCGGCACGCTCTGCCGTGTGCACCGAATTGCCGGCGAGCTCGCCGATCTCGCGCGCCGCCTCCTGGCTGCGCTCGGCGAGCTTGCGCACCTCAGCCGCCACCACGGCAAAACCCTTGCCGTGCTCGCCCGCTCTGGCGGCTTCGATGGCGGCGTTGAGCGCCAGCAGATTGGTCTGGTAGGCGATGTCGTCGACGATGCCGATCTTGGAGGCGATCTGCTTCATCGCCGTGACGGTCTGGCTCACGGCACTGCCACCTTCTCCGGCCTCTTTCGAGGTCTTGGTCGCCATGCCGTCGGTGACGCGGGCGTTGTCGCTGTTCTGGCTGATGGAGGCCGACATCACGTCGATCGAGGCCGTGGTTTCTTCCACGCTGGCAGCCTGCTCGCTCGCGGCCTGTGACAGCGACTGCGCCGTGGCGCTGACCTGGTTCGCGGCACCCGTGAGTGCGTCGGCTGCGGCGCGCACTTCGCCGATGACCCGGGTCAACTGCTCGGCGGTCTGGTTGCCGCTTTCCTTGACCTTGCCAAACAGACCGGCATAGTCACGCGCGATGCGGTAGGTGAGGTCGCCCTGGGCAAAGGCGCCGAGCAACTCGGCCACGTCGGTCAGGCCCTGCTCGCTGGTGCTGATCAGCTCGTTCATGCCGGTCGTGAGGTTGGCGAAGAAGCCGGTCTTTCCCGCCATCTGCAGGCGCCCGCTGAAATCGCCCCGGGCTGCCGCCTGCACCAGGTCGGCGACTTCCTTTTCTGTTGCCACTTCCTGGGTGCGATCCGCCCATTCGACCACGGTGCCCATGCGCACGCCGGCGGCGTCGAGCACCGGGCTGGCGCTCAGGGTGAATTGCAGGCTGCCCACCGGGATCTGCGTGCGATGCGTGCTGCGCAGGCTCTCCAGCATGCCGCGCTGGTGCGCCGGGTTCTTGTGAAAGATGTCGATGTTCTGGCCCAACAGCTTGTGCGCGTCAAACTGCGGCAAGGCTTTGCGCAACTCGCCCTCGTTGCGCTGCATCATCGTGGTCACGGTCTCGTTCATGTAGACGATGGTGTTGCTGGCGTCGGCGATCATCACGTTGGTGCTGCACTTGTCCAGCGCGTTGCGAATGCGCAGGTTTTCGTTGGCAATGCGCTGGTCGCGCTCCTGCGTCACCAGCTTTTCGGCAGCAATCTTTTGCTCCTGCAAGGCGTTTTGCGCGATGGTCTGCAGCGACTGGTTGGCGCGCTTGAGCGATGCATTGAAGCCGCCGCGCAGACCTACAGGCTGGGCCAGGCGGAAATACTTGCCCGCGCTGGCGTATTGCAGTGCCGTCGCCTGCTCGCGAAAGCAGGCCTCCAACTGGTCCAGCATGTCGTTCATGTCCCAGCACAGGCCGTGAAACTGCCCGGCCAGCGGAATGTTCCGGATGCGGTGGTCGAACTTGCCCTGCGCGACTTCCTGGGCGATGTGCTGGATGTCGGCCAGATAGCGCTCGCTGCGGCGCAGGCTGCGCGTCCAGAATCCCAGGCAGAGCAGGGTGGGGAGCAACCAGACCAGAGGCAGCCAACTCCAGCCGTCGCGCCATTCGTGCAGACCGGCGCCGGCCAGCAGCAGCAGGCCCAGCACGAGGGCGAATCGGGACGACTCAGAGGGAGAGGATGAATGATTCATAGGAAGCTCCTTTCTGGTTCAACAAGCCGGTGAGCAGGGCGATGGATGCGTCGCAGGCGTCCTTCGGACCCGCGCGGCGCTCTTCGGCGAGCATCAACTGGTAGACCTCGGTCATGGTGCTCACGGCCGACCTGCCGGGTTTGCGTCGCACCGAAAAATAGCCTTCGGCCTTGCCCTGGGCGTCCAGGCTGGGCGTGACGTTGGCCATCACCCAGTAAAACGAGCCGTCGCGCGACATGTTTTTTACGTAGGCAAAGCATTCCGTTTGCTGGCCCAGCGTGTCCCACAGGAACTTGAAGACGCCGCGCGGCATGTCTGGATGGCGGATGATGTTGTGCTGAGCGCCCAGCAGTTCCTGCTCGCTGTAACCGGAAAATTCAATGAAGATCCGATTGCAGTAGCTGATGCGCCCCTTGAGGTCGGTCTTGGAGACGATGAAATCGTCTTCCCGCATGAGCAACTCATGCTGACTGGGTGTTGTCTTGTTTTTCATCGCATCTCCTTTGGGGTCATCACGGCATGTTGCGCGCACAAGGCCTGTGCCGGTTTCACGGTGGCGTTTGCGCCTGCTCCACCAGGTTCGCCATTTCTTCGATATCCAGCGCCCTGTCGGTTTCCAGAATGATGATGAAGCGCCCGCCGACCTTGGCCATGCCGCGGATGAATTCGCGCTTCAGACCGCCGCCGAATTGCGGCGGGGGCTCGATGGCACTGCCGGGAACGGCCACCACT
>CAIKVZ010000346.1 GCA_903830985.1 uncultured beta proteobacterium | reverse complement strand
GGCTGGGAAATGGGCGGCGGTTCGGTCCGTATCCACCGCGCCGAAGTGCAGAAAAAAGTGTTCGACGCGCTCAAGATCACGCCTGAAGAGGCGCAGATCAAGTTCGGCTTTCTGCTCGATGCGCTGCAGTACGGCGCGCCGCCCCACGGTGGTCTGGCCTTTGGCCTGGACCGCATCGTCACCCTCATGACGGGCGCCGAATCGATCCGCGACGTGATCGCCTTCCCCAAGACCCAGCGTGCCCAGTGTCTGCTGACCCAGGCACCGTCACTGGTTGACGAAAAGCAGCTGCGCGAACTGCACATCCGCTTGCGCAATCCTGAAGCTGTCTGAGTCGTCCAGGCACAAAAAAACCCGCTGCAACAGCGGGTTTTTTTTGGCCTGCCACGACGCGAAGTCGCGGCAGGGTTTGGCGTTCAGCCGCCGAAGTCTTGCGTGTGCACGCGGGCGGCAATGACGGCCTCGGCGCGCGTGGCAACACGCGTCACTGAGCTGGGCGCTGCCTTGGCTTGGATAACGCCCTTGTCGTTGATCGGCAGCAGGGTGCCATCGGCACGGGCTTGCAGGACGCTGGCTTGGACCTGTTCACGTGTCAGCGAGCTGGGTGCGGCCTTGGCTTGGATCACGCCCTTGTCGTTGATCGGCAGCAGGCTGCCATCGGCACGGGCTTGCAGCACGCTGGCGCGCACCTGTTCGCGGGTCAGGGGAGCATCAGCGGCAAAGGCGCTGCCGGCGAGCAGGCTGGAGGAGAGGATCAGGGCGGTGGCGAGAATGGAGTTCTTCATGATGTACTTTCTAAGAGGTGAATTCGTTTCAGGTCCTGGTGCGACCGGGGTCGCACCAGGGTTGGGCGTTTAGCCGCCGAAGTCCTGTGTGTGCACGCGGGCGGCCATGACGGCCTCGGCCCGCACAGCGACACGCGTCACAGCGCTGGGCGCTGCCTTGGCTTGAACAACACCCTTGTCGTTGATCGGCAGCAGGCTTCCGTCAGCGCGGGCTCGCAGGACGCTGGCCTGAACCTGTTCACGTGTCAGCTTGCTGGGCGCAGCCTTGGCGCGGATCACACCCTTGTCGTTGATCGGCAGCAGGCTGCCGTCGGCACGGGCTTGCAGCACGCTGGCGATGACCTGTTCGCGGGTCAGTGCACCTGTGTCGGCGGCAAAGGCGCTGCTGGCGATCAGGCTGGAGGACAGGATCAGGGCGGTGGCAATAAGTGAGTTCTTCATGATGTGCTTTCAAAAGGTTTTTACATTTCCGAGCAGGCTGGGATTCATTCCCTGTCTTGTCCCGTCTCGGTGAGTCGCTGTTGACATGTGGCTCATCGATGGGTTGAACTTTAATGTTGTTCGAATAAAAGAGAAATACTGTTTCCATCCACTATCTATTGCCGATAGTGAAATAATAGAGGCCTTGAAACCCTGAAGGTGAACCCATGGACCGTCTGCTCTCGATGCGAGTCTTCCAGCGTGTGCTGGACGAAGGTGGCTTTGCCGCGGCGGCGCGAGCCCTGGACATGTCGCCGGCCGGCGTCACGCGTCTGGTGGCCGATCTGGAGGAGCACCTGGGCACCCGGCTGCTGCAGCGCACGACACGGCGCCTGTCATTGACCGAGGCTGGCGAGGCCTACCTGGCGCGCATCCGCCATATCCTGCAGGACATCGACGAGGCTGACGCCGTGGCGACGGCGCATACGCAGGAGATGGCGGGCACCCTGCGCCTGCTGGCGCCGCCTGTGCTGGCCGTGCACATCCTGGCGCCGCTGGTTGCGGGCTTCAGGGCCCGCTACCCGCTGGTGGTGCTCGACATCGAGGTCGATTCGCCGCTGGAGCCGCCGATCGAGGACTACGACATCACGCTCATGGGCGCGGATGCCGGCTTTGACGCCAACGTGATCGCACGACCCATCATTTCGAGTTGCGCCGTGCTGGTGGCCTCCCCCGACTATCTGCGCCGCAGGGGCGCGCCCGGCACGCCGCAGGAGCTGACGCAGCACGATTGCCTGCGACTCAAGCAGCAGGGGAGTCGACCGCGGATCTGGCACCTCGTTGACGCCGAATCGCCGGAGCAATTCGTCGACGTCGCCCTGTCCCCGATGCTCTGGGCGAACCACACCGACACCTTGCTGCGCGCCACGCTGGACGGCGCCGGCATCAGCGCCCAGCCGGTGGACCTGGTGGCCGCCTCACTGGCGCAGGGCCAGTTGCAGCGCGTGCTGGCGCCCTGGATCAGCGGACATTTCACCCTGTATGCGGCGCTGCCGAGCCGCAAATTCATGCCGCAACGCACGCGGGTTTTTCTGGAATATTTGACGGAGCAGACCCGCGCCAGCGTGGCACGGGCTCTGCAGACATGACGGCTACATGGCCCAGATGCGCGGTGCCGTGGCGCTCAGTTGCCACAGCTGCTGGCGCCAGTTCAGCCAGATCTGTTTCAGCAGGTCCAGGGCTGGCTCCACCTGTGGTGCCAGAACCCTCAGCACCAGCAACTGCGGGTTCGGGCTGGTGGCACCGGCGCTGCCCTTGAGCGGGTGTGCCTGAGCTATCTGGCGCGCGCCGTCCAGCGCGGCCTCGCGGCGCTCGCGCGTCAGCGCGCTGCCACAGGCAAAGAAAATCGACGCCATGCAATGCTGGCCCGCCAGGCCCAAGGGGCTGTGCAGCAATCGGCGGTCGGCGGCGTCGAGCACGCCGCGCTCCAGCCAGACGCCGGGCAGTTCGATATGCTGGCAAAAGCGCCCGCGCGCAAAGGGCTGGTTGGCGTGGGGCAGGCCCAGCGCCGTGACGTCCCAGGCGAGCAATTCGGCGCCCGGCGCCAGTTCGAAACGCAAGCGGTTTTCCGCCTGGCAGCCGTTGTACAGAATCGTCTCCAGCGGCAGCCATTCCAGGCGTGCGCCGGCCTGCAGGCGCAGCTGCGCACTTTGCAGCGCGGGCGCGCCTTCGGAGCGGTAAAAGCGCGTCGCGCCGGGCGTGGTGACGAGGCCATGGGCGCCGCTGGCCACGTGCACGCGCATGTCCAGGGTGTCGCCGCCGACCAAGCCGCCGGGGGGATGGACCAGCACGTTGTGACACACACCGTCGCCTTCCGGGTACAGGCTTTTCAGCACGCGCAGCGGGCCGTCGTGCACATGGCGCAGCACGCTGCGCTGCGCTTCAAGGGTGTAGTCCAGGGACAGGGAGGCATGCCAGCTCATGGGCCTATCCTACCCATGCGCACAACACCGAATCAAATCGCCACGAGCTGGCGCACGCCCTTGGCTTCCATGTCGCAGCCCTTGCCGCGTGCCACCACGGAGCCGCGCTCCATCACAGCATAGTCGTCGGCCAGTTCCTGCGCGAAATCGTAGTACTGCTCGACCAGCAGGATGCCCACGCGCTGACCGTCCAGACCCTTGTCGGCAAGCATGCGGATGACGCGGCCGATGTCCTTGATGATGCTCGGTTGTATGCCCTCGGTGGGTTCGTCCAGGATCAGCAGCTTGGGCTTCGCCGCGAGCGCGCGCGCAATTGCCAATTGCTGCTGTTGTCCACCCGACAGGTCGCCGCCGCGGCGCTGCAACATCTGTTTGAGCACAGGAAAGAGCTCGAACAGTTCCGGCGGAACGGGCGTGCTCGCGCTCTTGTAGGCCAGGCCCATGGACAGGTTCTCCTGCACCGTCAGTCGCGAGAAAATTTCGCGCCCCTGCGGCACAAAACCGATGCCGGCGCGCGCGCGCTCAAAGGGCGTGGCCTGGTGAATGGGCATGCCTTCAAACGTGATGCTGCCGCTGCGGATCGGCACCAGGCCCATCAGGCATTTGAGCAGCGTGGTCTTGCCCACGCCGTTGCGCCCGAGCAGCACCGTGACCTTGCCGGGTTGCACCTGCAGGCTCACGTCGCGCAGGATGTGCGAGCCGCCGTAGTACTGGTTGATATTGTTGACTTCCAGCATGTCAGCGGCCCAAATAGACTTCAATCACCCGCTCATCCGCCTGCACCTGATCCAGTGTGCCCTGCGCCAGCACAGACCCGTCGCACAGCACGGTGACGATCTCCGAAATGCTGCGGATGAAGCTCATGTCGTGCTCCACCACCACCAGCGAATGCTTGCCCTTGAGCGTCAGAAATAATTCGGCCGTGCGCACGGTCTCCTCGTCGGTCATGCCGGCCACGGGCTCGTCGAGCAGCAGCAGTTTGGGATGCTGCATCAGCAGCATACCGATCTCCAGCCACTGCTTCTGGCCATGGCTTAAGTTGCCGGCGTTGCGTGTCACGCTGTCCGCCAGATGGATGGTGTGCAGCAGTTCCGCCAGATGGTCGCTCTGCGCCGAGTCCAGCTTGAAGCGCATCGAAGGCAGCACGCCCTTGTGCGTCTTCAGGGCAAGTTCCAGGTTCTCGAACACGCTGAGCTGCTCGAACACCGTGGGCTTCTGAAATTTCCGGCCAATGCCCAGTTGCGCAATCTCCGGCTCGTTGTAGCGCAACAGGTCGATGGTGCTGCCGAAAAAAACGCTGCCTGAATCGGGCCTCGTCTTGCCGGTGATGATGTCCATCAACGTGGTCTTTCCCGCACCGTTGGGGCCGATGATGCAGCGTAACTCGCCGGGCGCAATGTCCAGCGACAAGTTGTTGATGGCCTTGAAGCCGTCAAAGCTCACGCACACGTCTTCCAGGTAAAGGATGCGGCCGTGCGTGACGTCCACCTCACCGGCTTTCGCAACGCGGCCAAAGCCGGCGTTGCGCCCCCCCGACTCGGTCTTGCCCTGGGCGGCCGCGACCTTGGCGGCGTGTTCAGCGACGCGTTGGGCGCCCTGTTCCAGCAGATCGGGAGTCATTTCTGCGCTCCTCTGAATTTGTTGAGGACAGCGCTGGCTCGCTTCGCGTAGCTGCGGTCTGTCCCCCAACGTTTCAGGATTCCCACCACTCCTTGCGGCAAATACAGCGTCACGCCGATGAACAGCGCACCCAGGAAGTACAGCCAGTACTCGGGATAAGCCACGGTGAGCCAGCTCTTGGCGCCGTTCACGATGAAGGCGCCCAGGATCGGCCCGATCAGGGTGGCGCGCCCGCCCACGGCGGCCCAGATGGCGATCTCGATCGAGTTGCCCGGGCTCATTTCGCTCGGGTTGATGATGCCCACCTGCGGCACATAGAGGGCGCCGGCGATGCCGCACATCATGGCCGAAATGGTCCAGATGGTGAGCTTGTAGCCCAGGGGCGAATAGCCGCAGAACATGACGCGGGTTTCTGCGTCGCGTATCGCCTGCAGCACGCGGCCGAACTTGGCCGCGATCAGCCAGCGCGCGAACAGATAGCAGGCCAGCAGCGTCAGACCCGTCAGCACGAACAGCGTCATGCGCATGCTGGGCGTGGCTACCGGCAGGTTCAGGATGCGCTTGAAATCGGTGAAGCCGTTATTGCCGCCAAAGCCGGTCTCATTGCGAAAGAACAGCAGCATGGCGGCGAAGGTCATGGCCTGGGTGATGATGGAAAAGTACACGCCCTTGATGCGCGAGCGAAAAGCGAAATAGCCGAACACGAAAGCCACCACCCCAGGTACGGCGACGATCAACAGCAGCGTGGTCGCGAAGCTGTCGGAGAAGGTCCAGTGCCAGGGCAGGGTCTTCCAGTCCAGGAACACCATGAAGTCGGGCAGGGCGCTCTTGTAGTTGCCGTCCAGCCCGATCTGGCGCATCAGATACATGCCCATGGCGTAGCCGCCCAGGGCGAAGAACAGGCCGTGGCCCAGCGACAGGATGCCCGTATAGCCCCAGATCAGGTCCATGGCCAGCGCACAGATCGCGTAGCACATGATCTTGCCCACGAGCGCCACGGCGTAGTCGCTCAGGTGGAACAGACTGTCCTTGGGCACGAGCAGGTTCAGCGCCGGCGCCAGCGCGCAGACCACGAGCAGGGCGGCGAGGAAGGCGCCCCAACCGGCGCGTGACAGCAGCGGCGCGGGCTGGGGGAGTTGCAGGGATGCAGTGGCAGTCATTTCAGTTCTCCGCAGAGCGGCCCTTCATGGCGAAGATTCCTTGCGGGCGTTTCTGGATGAAGACGATGATGAACACCAGCACGGCAATCTTGGCCAGCACAGCACCGGCCCAGCCCTCGAGCAGTTTGTTCAGCAGGCCCAGGCCCAGGGCGGCGTAGACCGTGCCGGCGAGTTGTCCCACGCCGCCCAGCACCACCACCATGAAGGCGTCGACGATGTAACCCTGGCCCAGATCCGGGCCCACGTTGCCGACCTGGCTCAGGGCACAGCCTGCGAGGCCCGCAATGCCCGATCCCAGGGCAAAGGCGTAGGTGTCGATGCGTGCGGTGTTCACGCCCATGCAAGAAGCGATCGGGCGGTTCTGCGTCACACCGCGCACGAACAGACCGAGCCGCGTGCGGCCGATGAGCCAGGCCGTGGCCAGCAGCACGGCTGCGGCAAAGGCGATGATCACCATGCGGTTGAAGGGCAGTTGCAGATTGCCCAGCACCTGCACGCCGCCGCTCATCCATTGGGGGTTTTCCACGCCGACGTTTTGCGCGCCGAAGAGCGAGCGCACGCCCTGCATCAGCATCAGGCTGATACCCCAGGTGGCGAGCAGCGTCTCCAGCGGACGGCCGTAGAGGAAGCGGATCACGCCGCGCTCCAGCGCTGCGCCCACCAGCGCCGAGGCCATGAAGGACACGGGCACCGCCGCCAGCAGATACCAGTCGAAAGCGCCGGGCAGGTATTTTTGGAACGCGCCCTGCACCACGTAGGTGGCATAGGCGCCGATCATCATCAGCTCACCATGCGCCATGTTGATCACGCCCATGAGCCCGTAGGTGATGGCCAGGCCCAGCGCCACCAGCAGCAGGATGGAGCCCAGGCTGATACCGGAGAACAACTGTCCCAGGCGGTCGCCCCAGGCCAGAGAAGTTTCGACGCTGCGCAGCGAGCCCTGCAGCGCCAACTTCACGTCGGCTTCGGATTCAACTTTGAGACGCTCGATCAGCACGGTCTTGGTGTTCGCCTGACCGCTTTGCGCCAGCAATTGCGCCGCCTGCAAGCGTTTGGCTTTGTCCGCGCTGTTCAGCAGCATGGCCGCGCGCAGCAGGCCCAGTTGGTCTTTGAGTGCGGTTGCGGTTTCTGCGGCAAAGGCCTTCTCGATCAGCGGCAGCCGCGCCTCATCGGTCTCGCTCTGCAGGGATTTGATGGCGGCGGCGCGCGTGGCTTCATCCTTGGAGAAAAGTTTGAGCGCGGCCAGCGCGTTGTCGATTTCGCCGCGCATGCGGTTGTTGTTGGTGATGTCGTCCAGCGTCGCCGGCATCGGCAGCGTGGCACCGGTGACGGGGTCGAATGCCTTGCCATCTTTCAGCACGGTGGGTTGGTCCCCGGCGAGCTTCACGGCATCGTCGGCCAGCGCCTGAACAAAGGCCGCCGTACGCTCGTCGGCCGTGACCATGGCCTGGTTCAGCGCCGCAATGCGAGCATCGGTTTCACCCGATGCCATGGCTTTGGCTTCGACGCTTGTCAAGGCTTGGGCATGGCCGGCCAGCAATAGCGTCGTGGCAAAGAGAAGGGAACGAAACAACATGTGAGAACCTGTAGTGTGGGCACGGTGACGGATGTCCACGCTGCAACTCCTGTGATGGTTTTAAAAGTGAGGTGGTGGCCGTAGCGAGCGGCCCGAGGTGGGGTTTGAAGCGCGCAACCGTACTTCATGTACGGTGAGCACTGCAGAGCCCCAGATCGGGTCGCGCAGTAGGCTAGCGCCTTACTTTTTCACCGGCTCATCAGGTTTTGTCGAGTTGCCTTCGATGTACGGCGACCAGGGCTTGGCCTTGACCGGGCCCGGTGTCTTCCACACCACGTTGAACTGGCCGTCGGCCTTGATCTCGCCGATGAACACCGACTTGTGAAGGTGGTGGTTCTTCGGGTCCATCGTCGACGTGATGCCGCTCGGTGCCTTGAAGGTCTGGCCCGCCATCGCGGCGGTGACCTTGTCGGTGTCGGTGGACTTGGCCTTTTCCACGGCCTGCTTCCACATGTTGATGCCGATGTAGGTGGCTTCCATCGGATCGTTCGTCAAGGGCTTGTCGGCGCCGGGCAGGTTCTTGGCCTTGGCGTAGGCCGACCACTTCTTGATGAACTCCTCGTTTGCCGGGCCCTTGATCGACATGAAGTAGTTCCATGCGGCCAGGTGTCCGACCAGCGGCTTGGTGTCCACGCCGCGCAGCTCTTCTTCACCCACGGAGAAGGCCACGACCGGGACGTCCTTGGCTTTCAGGCCGGCGTTGCCCAGTTCCTTGTAGAAGGGAACGTTGGAGTCGCCGTTGATGGTGGAGACCACGGCGGTCTTGCCACCGGCAGAGAACTTCTTGATGTCGGCGACGATGGTCTGGTAATCGGCGTGGCCGAACGGCGTGTACTTCTCGTCGATGTCGGTGTCCTTCACGCCCTTGGATTTCAGGTAGGCGCGCAGGATCTTGTTGGTGGTGCGGGGGTAGACATAGTCGGTGCCCAGCAGCACCCAGCGCTTGGCGGCGCCGCCGTCCTTGCTCATCAGGTAGTCGACGGCAGGGATGGCTTGTTGGTTGGGCGCAGCACCCGTGTAGAACACGTTCTTGGACAGCTCTTCACCTTCGTATTGCACCGGGTAGAACAGCAGGCCGTTCATTTCCTCGACCACTGGCAGCACCGACTTGCGCGACACCGAAGTCCAGCAGCCGAAGATCACGGCGACCTTGTCCTGACCGAGCAACTGCTTGGTCTTTTCGGCAAACAGCGGCCAGTTGGAGGCCGGGTCCACCACCACGGGCTCGAGCTTCTTGCCCAGCACGCCGCCCTTGGCGTTGAT
>CAIKVZ010000345.1 GCA_903830985.1 uncultured beta proteobacterium | reverse complement strand
TCTTGCGCACTTTTTGCTCAAACAGCCTGGACTCCACCACCGTCAGCAGGTCGGTGCGCTGATTCGTCAACTGGTCCAGATCGGCCAGCGTCGCCTGCAGTTCTTCCAGCGTCAACGGGCGCCCACCCACCAGCGCACCACCGCGACCCGGCGCGGCTTTCAGGTCGGGTGCGGCCACACCCGCCAGGCCGGAAACCCGCTCACCGAGCGACTCGAGCTGCACCATCTTGGCCTGCATTTCGCCCAGCTTGCGCGCCATCACATCGAGGTTCTCGCGCATGAAGCGGTCGCGCTGCTCGAACTCGTCCTTCACCACCAGACGCACCAGCGAACCGACCACGGGCCAGCCTTCGCGCGCACCTTTGAGGAAGACCAGGTGGTACAAACCGACCGCCACCAGCATCAGCACCAGGGAGGCGGCCAGACCGGACAAAACCAGCCGGGTTCCGCTCAGATGGATGGCGCGGCTCTTGGCAAGCCACGCATCCGTGATAATCAAATGCACTGTTTTCCCCTCATCCATTCATCACCGAACACCATGATTCGTCGCCACTACGCCGTGTCACTGCAGCAAGCGAGCCAGGAATCATCGTCGCTGGCCAGGCTGACGGAACTGGTGCGCGACTCAAGCGCCCGGCTGCGTTCCATTGAGCCGCTGTTGCCGCCTGCCCTGCGCGGCGCAGTCAAGGCCGGTCCGGTGGACGGTGCGACCTGGTGCTTGCTGGTGAGCAGCAACGCCGCTGCGGCTAAGCTGCGGCAACTGCTGCCGACACTGCAAAGCCATCTGCGCAGCAAGGGGTGGGAGGTTAACTCGATTCGGCTGAAAGTCCAAATGCTCTGATTTTGGGGCCCTGCCTCCGTATCACGCTATCGACCCAGGTGCGCGCCGATAAAGGCGCCCAACGCCTCCAGCGACTCATCCGCCTCCCGCATCCTTCCATGCAGCGTTTGCCAGACATGCCACATGCCTGCAAATTGCCTGACGGTGGCGCTCGACCCCTGCGCGTTCATGCGTTCGCCCAGCAACAGCGAGTCATCCAGCAGTGCCTCCAGCGTTCCGACGTGGATCAGCGTCGGCGGCAGACCGTGCACATCGGCATAGTGCGGCGACACCAGGGGATGACGCAACGCGGTGGCGCCGGCGTAGTGGGCCGCCGCTATCGTCAGCCGCTCCTTGGACGGAAAGTAGGGGTCCACGCCAGCCTTTGTCTGGTGCGTGCCGTGGCTCAAGGCCAGATCGGTCCATGGCGACATCAACGCCAGCGCAGCGGGTCGGGTCATGCCACGGTCGCGCAAGGTGATGGCCAGGGACAAGGCCAGTCCCGCCCCGGCGGAATCGCCGGAAATGGCGATCGGGGTACCAGGGTGCGCCAGGCCCAGCGCCGCGTAAGCGGCCACCGCATCGTCGAGCGCCGCCGGAAAAGGATGCTCGGGTGCGAGGCGGTAGCCCAGATGGAAGAGCCTGCTGTTCGCAGCCAGGGCCAGCCGGGCCGCCAGGGCCCGATGGGTGATGCAGGAACCGCCCGTGTACGCGCCACCGTGCAGGTACAGCACGATTCCCGCGCCGACCCGATCGCCAGGATGCAGCCATTCGCCGTCACAGGCACCGAGCCTCGCCGCTTGCACCGTCACGCCGGTCGGCATCCGGAACAGGCGCGTGGCCGCAGCTTCGCGCGCCATCCGGTATTCGGGCAATGACAGATTCATTCGTCCCAGCTTGGCCAGTTGGTACTTGACGACGTGGTAAAGAAGACGGGACTTCAGGGTTTGCATTTCTTTAAGCCTCGATGTGACCAAAGGAAACCTGTACCGAAGGCCGCGCCCAGGACACTCCTTCGGAATCAGACTATAAGAACACATACCAAGGGAGTTTTCATGCAGTTGTTCGATGTCGATTTGTTGGTCATTGGCGGTGGCAGCGGCGGGGTGCGCGCGGCCCGCATGGCAGCGCAACGCGGCGCTCGTGTGCTGCTCGCCGAGGCCGGCGGCACAGCGGGGCTGGGCGGCACCTGCGTCAATGTGGGCTGTATTCCGAAGAAGCTCTACAGCTACGCCGCGCACTATGGCGAGGCCTTCCACGAGGCGCGAGGGTTTGGCTGGGAGGGCCCGGCGCCGCGGCTGAACTGGCGCAAGCTGAAAACGAACCGTCGGGCCGAGATCGCGCGCCTCAATGGCGTCTACCAGAAGCTGCTGGTCGGCGCCGGCGTGCGCCTCGTCAACGGCTTCGCCCGCCTGGTCGACGCGCACACCGCGGACATCGAGGTCTGGCAGGACGGCGCCTGCAGCATCGAGCGCGTGCGCGCCAGACAACTGCTGATCGCCGTCGGTGGCCAGCCCCATGTGCCCGATTTCCCGGGACGTGAACTGGTCATCACCTCGAACGAAATTTTCGATCTGGAGCCATTTCCCCAACGCCTGCTGATCGTCGGCGGCGGCTACATCGCTTGCGAGTTCGCTTCGATCTTCAACGGACTGGGCGCGCAGGTGACCCAGTTCTACCGGGGCGCCCAGGTGCTGCGCGGCTTTGACGAAGACATCCGCCAATTTGTCGCGGCCGAAATGCGCAAGACCGGCATAGCCCTGCAACTCAACACCGAGGTCACCGCCATCGAACGCACAGCGCAGGGTCTGGCGGTGCGCAGCGCGGGCGGCGCAGTTCTGATGGTCGACGCCGTGCTCTATGCCACGGGGCGCGTGCCCCTGGTGGCCGGTCTGGGCCTGGAACAGGCGGGTGTGGCGCAGGGCCCGGACGGCGCGGTGCGGGTGGATGAACGCTACGCCACGAATGTGCCCTCGATCTTTGCGGTGGGCGACGTCACCTCGCGCGTGCAACTCACGCCCGTGGCGCTGGGCGAGGCCATGGTGGTGGTGGACCAGCTGTTCGGGCCCGCGCCGGGACGGGCCGCACGCAGCATGAGCTACGACTTCATCCCGACCGCGGTGTTCACCCAGCCCAGCATCGGCACGGTGGGTTTCTCCGAGGCCCAGGCACGGGAAAAATTTGGCGCCGTCACGTTGTACCGCAGTGAGTTCAAGGCGCTGCGGCATACGCTCAGCGGCAGCTCCGAACGCACGCTGATGAAGCTGATCGTCGACGACGCCAGCGACCGCGTCGTGGGACTGCACATGGTGGGCGCCGAGGCCGGTGAAATCGTGCAGGGTTTCGCGGTGGCGATGAAGGCCGGCGCCACCAAGGCGCTGTTCGACGCCACCATCGGCATCCACCCGACCTCGGCGGAAGAATTCGTCACGATGCGCGAACCCTGGATCCGGCCAGGCTGAAGCCCTGGCTTCAGCTCGCAGCGCGCGCGCGAACGCAGATCCGGTGGGCCGGGAAGCTGATCACGAAGCGCGACCCTTGCCCGGGCGTGCTGTTGATGCGCAGCTGCGCGCCATGGCGCTGCGCCACATGCTTGACGATGGCCAGGCCCAAGCCGGTGCCGCCGGTCTCGCGCGCGCGGCTGCGATCCACCCGGTAGAAACGCTCGGTCAGTCGCGGCAAGTGCTCGGGTGCAATGCCGGGCCCCGTATCCTGCACGGAAAATTCGGCACGACCATCCGCCAGCATGTTCCACTGCACATCGATCTTGCCGCCCGCAGGCGTGTAGCGCACGGCGTTGCTCACCAGATTCGACATGGCGCTGAGCAGTTCGGTACTGGCGCCCGCCAGTTCCACATCGGCTGGTGCCGAGAAAGTGAACTGATGCGACTGCGCCGACAGCAGCTCCGACAAGGCCATGGCCTCGCGTTCGCAGTGCTCCATCAGAAGCTTGACGTCACGCCATTCGTCGGCCGGCGGCGGTGGACTGCCCTCCAGGCGCGACAGGGTGAGCAGATCGCTGACCAGCAACTGCATGCGCTGCGCCTGCTGCGCCATCAGTGCCAGATAGCGCTGCTGTTCCTCGGGTGACAAAGGCAGATTCTGCAGGGTTTCCACGAAGCCACTGAGCACAGTCAGGGGCGTACGGATTTCGTGCGACACATTCGCCACAAAATCGCGCCGCATGGTCTCGGCCAGTTCCACGGCCGTCACATCGCGCGACAGCAGCAGCTTTCGGCCCTCGCCGTAGGGATGCAGGTCCACCGACAGCCGCATGGGCCGGCTCACCGTGCTGCGCGGGCTTGGAATCACCACGGCATGGCTGAAGTCCTGCGCCGCCTGGTAAGCGGCAAATGCCGGGTCACGCACCAGATTGCCCAGGTGCTGCTGCAGGTCGCGCTGCGGGTCAAAGCCAAAATGCTCGGTTGCCGTGCGGTTGCACCATTCAATGCAGCCTTGTGGGTCGAGCAGCACCACGCCGTTGGGCGAATGCTGGATGGCCGACAAAAAATCGGTCAGACGCGCGTCACTTTGCGCCAGATCGCGCTCGCGCGCCTTGAGCAGCGAGCGCGCCCTGGCGCCCACCTCGCCCCACAGTCCCGGCAATTCGGGCCACTCTGCCAACTCGCCCTGGCGCAGCCAGCGCAGCAGACTGAAGCCACGGCGCAAATCAATCAGCAGCCACACCACAGCGGCCAGCACGGCACCCAACAGGGCGCCGCGCAAGGGATCGTGCAATGGCCAGAAAAAATAGCCCAGCAACGCTCCCACCGACTGAAACAGGAAAAACCGCAGCGCGCGCCAAAACATGACAGGCCGCGATCAGGCGCGCACTGGCTGGGCCGTGAGTCGGTAACCGGCGCCGCGCACCGTCTCGACCATGATGCCGGCGTCGCCCAGCGATTCGCGCAGGCGCTTCACGTGCACGTCCACCGTGCGTTCCTCGATGAACACGTGATCGCCCCAGACCTTGTCGAGCAACTGCCCGCGACTGTGCACGCGCTCGGCGTGCTTCATGAAGAAATGCAGCAGCTTGAATTCGGTGGGCCCGAGCTTGAGCGACTGGCCCTGGTAGGACACGCGGTAGGTGGCGCCGTCCAGCACCAGTTCGCCCATGGTGACCGAGTCGGCCACCTGCTCCGGGGCGCGTCGGCGCAGCACGGCGCGCATGCGCGCCAACAGTTCCTGCGTGGAAAAAGGCTTGGTGATGTAGTCGTCAGCGCCGGCGTCCAGCCCAGCCACCTTGTCAGACTCGTCGCCCCGCGCCGTCAGCATCAAAATCGGCACGGCCTTGGTACGCGGATCCGCACGCCACTTGCGCGCCAGCGAGACGCCGCTCTGGCCGGGCAGCATCCAGTCAAGCAGGATGACTTCGGGCAGCACCGCGTCGAGTTCGCGCTGCGCCACATCGCCATCGGACGCCCAGACCGGCGCAAAGCCGTTGTGCCGCAGGTTCACCGCGATCAACTCGGCGATCGCCGGTTCGTCTTCGACGATCAGGACGCGAGGTGCTTTTCTCATCCCACCACCGCCTCGATGGCTTGCATCGACGAGTGGCGGATGTCTTCGCCCTTGACCACATAGATGATGACCTCGGCGATGTTCTTCGCGTGGTCACCGATGCGCTCGATCGACTTGGCCAGGAACAGCAGATCCAGGCTGGCCGAGATGGTGCGCGGGTCTTCCATCATGTAGGTGATGAGCTTGCGCACGAAGCCGTCGAACTCGCGGTCGACGGCGTCGTCCTCTTTCAGGATCGACACTGCCATCGAAGCGTCAAGGCGGGCAAAGGCGTCCAGCGCCTTGCGCAGCAGGCCCGAAGCCAGATCGGCCGCCACGCGCAGTTCGCCCGCCGGCAGCACACGGGTCGAGCCGGAGTTGATGATGGACTTCACCATGCGCGCCACCTTGTCGGCCTCGTCGCCGGCGCGCTCCAGGTTCGCCGTGATCTTGGAGATGCCGATGAGCAGGCGCAGATCACGCGCCGTGGGCTGGCGCCGAGCGATGATGCTCGAGAGCTCGCGGTCGATCTCCAACTCCATCAGGTTGACGCGGCGCTCGGCCTCGGTCACCTGCGTGGCGGCCTCGACGCTGAACTCGGCCAGCGCATACACCGCCGTGCGAATCTGCGACTCCACCAGACCGCCCATTTCCATGACGCGCGTGGAAACGCTGCTGAGTTCGCTGTCGAACTGGCTGGACAGATGTTTGTCACCCATGATTTTTCATTCCCTGATGTTGTCGAAACCGGTACCTGCGCTTTAATTGGCGGCGAATACTAACCGAAGCGTCCCGTGATGTAGTCTTCCGTCTCCTGGCGTCCGGGCTTGAAGAACATCTGCTCGGTCGCGCCAAATTCCACCAGGTCGCCCAGGTACATGTAGGCCGTGTAGTCGCTGCAGCGCGCCGCCTGCTGCATGTTGTGCGTGACGATCACCACGGTGTAGTCGCTCTTGAGCTCGACGATCAACTCCTCGATCTTGGCCGTGGAGATCGGGTCCAGGGCCGAACAGGGTTCGTCCAGCAGCAGCACTTCGGGCTTGATGGCAATGCCGCGCGCAATGCACAAACGCTGCTGCTGCCCGCCCGACAGTCCGGAGCCGCTCTGATTGAGCTTGTCCTTGACCTCGGTCCACAGTGCGGCCTTGCGCAGCGCCGATTCAACCCGCTCTTCCATGTCGGAGCGGTTCAGGTTCTCGAACAGCTTCACGCCAAAGGCAATGTTGTCGAAGATCGACATCGGAAACGGCGTGGGCTTCTGGAACACCATGCCGACCTTGGCGCGCAGCAGGGCCACGTCCTTTTTCGAGGTCAGCAGGTTCTCGCCGTCGAGCATGATCTGGCCTTCGGCGCGCTGCTCCGGGTAGAGCTCGAACATGCGGTTGAAGACGCGCAACAGCGTCGACTTGCCGCAGCCCGATGGACCGATAAAGGCCGTCACCTTGTTCTCGGGGATCTCCAGGTTGATGTCCTTGAGCGCGTGGAACTTGCCATAGAAGAAATTCAGGCCCTTGACCGAAATCTTCGACTTTTCATCTGCCAATGTGAGTGTGTTCATGGTGTCAAATCTTGTTCAATGCTTTTGCCGCGTCAGCACGCGCGCCAGGATGTTCAGGCCCAGCACGGCTGCGGTGATCAGGAATACCCCCGCCCAGGCCAGTTGCTGCCAGTTCTCGTAAGGACTCATGGCGAACTTGAAGATCGTCACCGGCAGGCTGGCAATGGGGCCACCCAGGTCCGAGGTCCAGAACTGGTTGCTCAAGGCCGTGAACAGCAGCGGTGCGGTCTCGCCCGCAATGCGCGCCACGGCCAGCAGGATGCCGGTGACCACGCCGGAGCGTGCGGCCTTGAGCGTGATGCCCAGGATCACTTTCCACTTGGGTGCACCCAGCGCGTAAGCCGCTTCGCGCAGTCCCGCCGGCACGAGTTGCAGCATGTTTTCGGTGGTGCGTATCACCACGGGGATCACGATCAGCGCCAGCGCCACCACACCGGCCCAGCCGGAAAAGCTCTTGAAGCGCGCCACCACGATGGCGTAGACGAACAGGCCGATGACGATGGAGGGCGCGGACAGCAGGATGTCGTTGACAAAGCGCGTCACCGATGCCAGCCAGCCCTTGGGGTTGTACTCGGCCAGGTAGATGCCGGCCATGATGCCGATGGGCGCGCCGACAAAGGTGGCCAGCGCCACCATCAGCACCGAGCCGTAGATGGCGTTGGCCAGGCCGCCGACTTCGTTCGGTGGCGGCGTGCTCTCGGTGAAGGTGGTCAGGACCAGACCGGACACGCCCAGGCGTATGGTTTCCCACAGGATCCAGGCCAGCCAGAACAGGCCGAACAGCATGGCACCCATGGAGAGCGCGACGGCAATGCGGTTGATGAGCTTGCGCTTGGCGTACTTGGCTTCGCGCGCGTCCAGCGCGATGCTGGCCGCTTGTGCAGCGACAGTGGCGTTCATGACTTGCTCCCTTCGCTTTTTTGCAGTTGCGACAGCAACACTTTGGACAGCGAGAGCACGACAAAGGTGATGAAGAACAGCACCAGTCCCAGGTAGATCAGCGAAGCCTGGTGCAGGCCTTCACCGGCTTCGGCGAATTCATTCGCCAGGGCCGAGGTGATGCTGTTGGCCGCCTGAAACAGCGACAGCGAGTCGAGCTGGTTCATGTTGCCGATGACGAAGGTCACGGCCATGGTCTCGCCCAAAGCGCGACCCAGACCGAGCATGATGCCGCCCATGACACCGGCCTTGGTATACGGCAGCACCACGGTGGACACCACCTCCCAGGTGGTGGCACCCAGGCCGTAGGCCGATTCCTTGAGCAGGGGTGGCGTGACTTCAAACACATCGCGCATCACTGCGGCGATGAAGGGAATGATCATGATGGCCAGAATGATGCCGGCCGACAAAATGCCAATGCCCACCGGCGGGCCGCTGAAAAAAGCGCCCAGATACGGAACGCCGGAAAACAGACCCTGCAGCGGCTTTTGCACGTACGTGGCCAGGATGGGGCCGAACACCAGCAGGCCCCACATGCCGTAAACGATGGAGGGCACGGCGGCCAGCAGCTCGATGGCCGTACCCAGCGGGCGCTTGAGCCAGGCGGGCGACAGTTCCGTAAGGAACAGCGCAATGCCAAAGCTCACCGGCACGGCGATCGCCAGCGCGATGACCGAGGTCATCAGCGTGCCGTAAATCATCACCAGTCCGCCGAACTCTTCCTTCACCGGGTCCCAGGTCGTGCTCGTCAAAAAGCCCAGTCCGTACTTGTGAATCGCCGGCCAGGCGCCGAAGACCAGCGAGCCCAGGATGGCGATCAGCAGGAACAGCGTGAGCAGCGCCGCACCCATGGCAAATCCGCCAAAGATGCGATCAAACAGCGGCCCGGTGCGCGGATTTCGATTGGCAGTAGAAGTGGTCATGGTGCGTGCCGGGCCGCTCGATGCGAGATCGAACGACCCGGGCTTGACAGGAAGAGTCGAGGACAAGGACAGCCCCTTGGGTGGACGTCAGCAGTGCTTACTTGAAAGCCACGGACTTGCCGGAAGCGTCCTTGATTTCGGCCCAGGATTTTTCAATGTGCGTCTTCACGGCTGCGGGCATGGCCACGTAGTCGAGGTCGTCGGCCACCTTGTCGCCATTCTTGTAGGCCCAGTCGAAGAACTTCAGCGTGGCCGTGGCTTCAGCCGGCTTGTCCTGCAGCTTGTGCATGATGATGAAGGTGGCGCCCGTCATGGGCCACGAATCCTTGCCAGGCTGGTTCGTCAGGATCTGGTAGAAGCTCTTGCTCCAGTCGGCACCGGCAGCGGCCGCCTTGAAGGCGTTTTCTTCCGGAGCGACAAAGCTGCCGGCGCTGTTTTGCAGCAGCGCGTACACCATCTTGTTCTGCTTGACGTAGGCGTACTCGACATAACCGATGGAGTTGGGCAGGCGACCCACGAAGGCGGCCACGCCTTCGTTGCCCTTGCCACCCGCGCCGGCGGGCCAGTTCACGGCTGTGCCCTCGCCGACCTTGCTCTTCCACTCGGCGTTCACCTTGGACAGGTAATTGGTGAAGATGAAGCTGGTACCCGAACCGTCGGCGCGGCGCACCGGGGCGATGTCGGCGTCAGGCAGGGCCAGACCGGGGTTGATGGCCTTGAGTGCCGCGTCATTCCACTTGGTGATCTTGCCCAGGTAAATATCGCCCAGCACCTGACCGGTGAGCTTGAGCTGGCCCGGCTTCATGCCAACGATGTTGATGACGGGAACCACGCCGCCGATGACGGTGGGGAACTGCATCTGGCCCTTGGTCTTGAGCACTTCGTCGGTCAAAGGCATGTCGGAGGCGCCGAAAGCCACGGTCTTGGCGTCGATCTGCTTGATGCCAGCGCCCGAACCCACCGACTGGTAGTTGATCTTCACGCCCGTGGCCTTGTTGTAGTCAGAAGCCCACTTGGCGTACAGCGGCGCCGGGAAGGTGGCGCCAGCGCCGGTCACATCTTGTGCCAGCGCCATGCCGGCGCAGGCCATTGCAGCAGCGCCGATCAGGCTGGCCGCGAAAAATTTTTGCATCGATTTCATGGATAAATCCTTGGATAGCGTTGAACGATGGCGCGACTTTAAGAACTCTTTGTGTCAATAGTGTGACAGAACCAGATCCCCGCTGAGCGATACCTGCTCGCATGCTGGCGCAGCCACTGACATCTGTTCGTCACATTGCCGGACTATGGTCCGCCCAACAAACAGGAGCCAGCATGACCGCCATCCACATCCAGGCACTCAACAAGACCTTCCCAGGCGGGCGCCGTGCATTGCAGGACATCCATCTGGACATCCGCGCCGGTGAGATGGTGGCGCTGATCGGCGCATCGGGCTCGGGCAAGTCCACGCTGTTGCGCCACATGGCCGGACTCATGGCTGGCGACAGCGCCTCCAGCGGTCTGGTGCAGATCCACGGCAAGAGCATCCAGCGCGGCGGCAAGATTGATGCCGACATCCGCCGCACGCGCTCGGGCGTGGGCTTTGTGTTTCAGCAATTCAATCTGGTGGACCGCCTGCCCGTGCTCGTCAACGTGCTGGCCGGTCTGCTGCACCGCGTTCCACTGTGGCGCAGCCTGCCGCGCTGGTTCACGCCCGCCGAAATCGCCTGTGGCATCGACGCCCTGCGCCGCGTCGGCATAGCCGATTGCAGCACCCAGCGCGCCGGCACACTGTCGGGCGGCCAGCAGCAGCGCGCCGCCATTGCACGCGCCCTGGTGCAGGGCGCGCGCGTCATCCTGGCCGATGAGCCGATTGCCTCGCTCGATCCCGAGTCTTCGCGCAATGTCATGGACATACTGGCGCGCGTGAATCGCGAAGACCACTGCACCGTGGTGGTGTCGCTGCATCAGGTGAACGTGGCCATGAAGTACTGCCCGCGCACCATCGCCCTGCATCAGGGCCGAGTGGTCTACGACGGCCCCTCCACCGCACTCACGCCGGCCCTGCTGCGCGAACTCTACGGCGCCGACGCCGACGACATCCTCTCGCTGGGCGATCACATCACCAGCCTGCAGGACGCGCCGCGCGCCAGGCCGCTGGCCTGGGCTCCGCTGGCGCGGGCTGCCTGAAACACTTATCTCCGACCCCTCCCACCCACTCCACAGGAAATCATCATGATGAAACAAGTACTCGTCGGCCTCGCGGCTGCAGCCACCCTGGCGCTCAACCCCGTGGCGGCGCAGGATCTCAACGAAATCAACTTCGGCATCATCTCCACCGAGTCTTCGCAAAACCTCAAGTCCGACTGGCAGCCGATCCTTGACGACATGGGCAAGAAGACCGGTCTGAAGGTCAACGCCTTCTTTGCCTCGGACTACGCCGGCATCATCGAAGGCATGCGCTTCAACAAGGTGCAGCTCGCCTGGTTTGGCAACAAGTCGGCGATGGAAGCCGTGGACCGCGCCAGCGGCGAAGTGTTCGCCCAGATGGTGAATGTCGACGGCACGCAGGGCTACTACTCGCACCTGATCGTGCACAAGGACAGCCCCATCAAGTCGCTGGCAGACGTGCTGCAGCAGGGCAAAAACCTGTCCTTCGGCAATGGCGACCCGAATTCCACCTCGGGCTTCCTGGTGCCGAGCTACTACGTGTTTGCCCAGAACAAGGTCGAACCCAAGACCCTGTTCAAGCTCACGCGCGGCGCGAACCACGAAACCAACGCCCTGGCCGTGGCCAACAAGCAGATCGACGTAGCCACGAACAACAGCGAAAACCTGGAAAAGATCCGCGTCCACCTGCCGGAAAAATTCAACGACATCCGCGTCATCTGGACCTCGCCGCTGATCCCGATGGACCCGCTGGTGATGCGCAAGGATCTGCCGGAAGCCTACAAGGCCAAGGTGCGCGATTTCTTCGTCAGCTACGGTACGGCCAACCAGCAGGAAAAGGACAATCTGCTCAAGCTGAACAAGCTGTCGGGCTTCAAGGCCTCGACCAATGCCCAGCTCATTCCCATTCGCCAGCTCGAGCTGTTCAAGAACCGCAACAAGGTCGACGGCGACGTTAACCTGGCGGCAGCCGAAAAGCAGACACAACTGGCGGCGATCGACAAGCAGCTGGCTGCACTGACGGTCAAGTAAGCGCACGCCATGTACAAGGCACTGATCGCCGTCCAGCTGGCGTTGGTCCTGCTGCCTTTGTCGGCGCAGGAATCGAACGGCATCACCTTTGGCATCAGTGCCACCGAGTCCGCGCAAGCCATGAAGTCGGACTGGCAGCCGGTGCTGGACGACATGGCGAAGAAGACCGGATTGAAGGTCACGGCCTTCTTCGCCTCCGACTACGCCGGCATGATCGAAGCCATGCGCTTCAACAAGGTCGACGTGGCCTGGTACGGCAACAAGGCCGCCATGGAAGCCGTGGACCGGTCGCGGGGTGAGGTCTTTGCCAAGATGGTGAATGCCGACGGCACCGAAGGCTATTACTCGCACCTGATCGTGCACCGGGACAGCCCCATCAAGTCGCTGGACGACGTGCTGAAAAACGGCAAGTCGCTGAGCTTTGGCAATGGCGACCCGAACTCCACCTCGGGTTTTCTGGTGCCGGGCTATTACGTTTTTTCGCAAAACGGCATTGACGCCAAAACGTTCTTCAAGCTCACGCGCAGCGCCAACCACGAGAGCAATGCGCTCGCCGTGGCGAACCGGCAACTGGACCTGGCGACCAACAACAGCGAGAGCCTGGAGAAACTGCACGAGCGCCAGCCCGAGCGTTTCAAGGAACTGCGCGTGATCTGGACCTCGCCACTCATCCCGGCCGACCCGCTGGTCATGCGGCGCGAGCTACCCGACGCGACCAAGACAAAGCTGCGCGAATTTTTCTACGCCTACGGCGCCAATCCGCAGGAACAAGCCAAGCTGCTCAAGCTCAACAAGCTCTCGGCCTTCAAACCGTCGAGCAACGCGCAGCTCATCCCCATCCGCCAGCTCGAATTGTTCAAGCTGCGCAACAAGTTCGATGTCGACGCCAGCCTGAGCCCGTCCGAGAAACTGGCCAAGCTGGCAGACATCGACCGCCAACTGGCGGCCCTGGGCCCTGCCCGGTGATGCACCGCCCCCAACCGCGCCAAACCTGATACCACCATGAGTGCAAGCCCCTCCCTACCCGTCGTCCATCCGGCAAGCCCGCGCACCAGTCTGCTCGGCCTGCTGGCCTGGGGCGCCCTGCTGGCCATGCTCGCAGGCTCATGGAAAGGCGCCGACATGCGGCCTTTCGACCTGGTGCGTGACGCGGCCAACATGGCCACCTACGCGGCCGACTTCTTTCCGCCGAAGTTCGCCGACTGGCGCAGCTACCTGCAGGAAATGATCGTCACCCTGCAGATCGCGCTATGGGGCACGGCGCTGGCCGTGGTGGCGGCCGTGCCGCTGGGCCTGCTGTGCTCGGCCAACATCACACCCTGGTGGGTGCACCAACCGATCCGCCGCCTCATGGACGCGGCGCGCGCCATCAACGAGATGGTGTTTGCCATGCTGTTCATCGTGGCGGTCGGTCTGGGGCCCTTCGCCGGCGTGCTGGCGCTGTTCGTGCACACCACGGGGGTGCTGGCCAAGCTCTTTTCCGAAGCCGTGGAAGCCATCGATCCGCAGCCGGTCGAAGGCATACGCGCCACCGGCGCGCACGCACTGGAGGAAATCGTTTACGGCGTCATTCCGCAAGTGCTGCCGCTGTGGATTTCCTATTCGCTGTACCGCTTCGAATCCAATGTGCGCTCCGCTTCGGTGGTGGGCATGGTCGGCGCCGGCGGCATCGGCGTGATCCTGTGGGAAATCATCCGCGGCTTCCAGTACGCCGAGACCTGCGCCGTGATGATCATCATCGTCGTCAGCGTCACCGTGATCGACGTGATCTCGGCCCGGGTGAGGAAGTCACTGATCTGATCGTCCGTGTCTAGCCTGCGCTGGCCACCAGGTAGTCGGCCAGCGCCTGCCCGGCATCCTGCAACGCGCCTTCATTCACGATGGTGCAGTCGGCCTGCAGATCCGGGAACAGGGCATTGCGCGCGAGCCGGCGCGCCACCTCCTGCGGCGCCTCACGGCCCCGTTGCTCAAGCCGCGCGGCCAGTTTGCCGGGTTCGGCCACGACGTGCACCACGCGCACCTGCGCCACGGCGTGCAGGCCGCTGGCGTGCTCGCGCGAACCGTTCACCACCACCACGCAGCCCGCATTCACCTGCGCGGCGTAATGCGCTTCGATGCCGTAGTGCAGGCCGTTGGCCTCCCAGCACCAGACCAATCCGCCGGAACCGAGCTTGCGCGCCAGTTGCTGCCGGCTCACCTCTTCATGGTCCGAACCCGGAAAGCTGGGTCGCGTCACCAGGCGGCGCGAGAAAACAATTTCCCGGCGACTTGCCAGTTGCTGCGCCGCCCAGTTGATCACGCTGTCCTTGCCCACGCCCGAAGGTCCGCAGACAAAGACCCACAGACCGCTTTTGCCGCCCCCACGCTCGTCGCCCATGCTCATGGTTCATAGCCGGTTGCGGCAGGAGCCTGCAGCAGCGCATCGCCCACGCGACGAAAGGCCTGCCCCGGGGCGGTCTCGATAAACAGGCACAGCCGGTCCAGCAGCAGCGGCGCCTGGTTGAGCTGGGCCGTGCGCGGCGTCCAGGCTTCAATCACGCGCTGTGCCGTCGCAGCATCCACCGGACCGCTCAAGCTGAAGTGCAGGCGAAAGCGCTCCAGCACATGCGGATAACCATAAAGCGACAACAGTTCACGCCCACGCGCATCCAGCGACTCGGGACGACGTCGCGCCAACTCGGGTGGCGTCAAAGGCGCGCGCAGATCGTCGAGATCGATCACACAACGCGTCGCCACGTCGGCCAGCTCGCGCGGTGGCGCGCTCGGCACCCAGGCCACAAAGTCGCCCAGCGCCACGACACTCAAAGGACCCAGCGCCACCGGCGCAAGCCCGGCAGCCAGTGCCCGCAGGCGCGCCCAGAGGTCCTCCTCGCTGTGCCCGCCGCCCAGGCGAAATGGCGCCTTGAGCGTGGCATGAAAACCGTAGCGCCGCGGCTCGGCGGTGAGTGCAGCCCTGGCGGCTGTATCAAACGGCAGGGACGCGTCCGGCAGCAGCGGCTCGTCGGTACGCTCGTTGCGTCCCAGCCAGTGCGCACCCGCCTCCCACCAGGGCGAATGCGGCGCCGGCGCAAAGTAGACCGCATACCGGGGTGTCACGGCCGTCATGCGGCATTGCTCCCGGTCACGAGCAACTGCACGCGGTCGCCGCAGAACAGGGTCTCGCCAAACTTGATCGGCACGCCGTCCAGGTCCACGTCCAGCGATTCCACGCACAGCAGCGGTCTTGTGGCCGGCTGCTTGAGCAGGCGCGCGGTCAGTTCGTCGGGCATTTGCGTCGTGATGCGACTCTGGGCCCGCAGGTAGTCCTGCACGCCGAAATGGCGCAGCGTGTCGGTGGCACCCATTCCCTGCGCCAGCATCTCGAGCAGACCGGCAAAACGCGCCGCCGGGTAGTAGGCGGTGGCCAGACCGACCGGCTCCCCGTCAGCCTCGTCCAGCGTCTGCACCATCAGCACACGCGCCGCCTTGTCCAGCTGGAGTTCCCGGGCCATGCGTTCGGTCGCCGGCAGGTCGCGCGCAGTGAGCAGTTGCTTGCTCGGCAGCAGACCCTGGCGCTGCAGGTTTTCGCCAAAGCGGGTGCGGCTGCCGATGGCGTAGTCCATGAGCTCATGCTGCACAAAGGTGCCGCGCCCGGGCTCGACGCGCACCAGGCCTTGGGTCTGCAGCGCAGCCACGGCCTGGCGCAGGGTGTGGCGGTTCACGCAAAAGCGTTTGGATAACTCGGCCTCACCGGGCAGACGTCCGCTGCTGACATAGGTGCGGTCGCGGATTTCGGTGGCCAGGGTGTCGGCGATCTGGCGCCAGACCGTGACCCCTGAAAGGCGGCCCACGAGTTGATGTTGCGTTGTCATAAATTGGTCATGTTGTGCGGTTGAACTAGGGACTTGTGCACACCACAGCAAGCGTCAGATTCCCTGAGCATTGCCCACTTTAGCGAATGATTTCGACATCCGTATGACAAGCCCCGAGACCCTGACCATAGCGCCTGCGCTGCGCCGTCAATGGCTGGCCGTGCTGGCACGCGCTCAGACCCAGCAACTCGCCGAGCTGCTGCCACCCGCCCTGACCACCCCCCACTTTATCCGCGCCGCCGAGATCGGCATGGTGATGCTGCGCGCGCGCGCCGGCGGCAGCGGCGAGGCCTTCAACCTGGGAGAAGCCAGCGTGACGCGCTGCGCCCTGCGTTTTGGAAACGGGCCGCTGGGTGTGGGCTACACCCTGGGACGCGACCGCCCCAAGGCCGAACTGATCGCCAGCTTCGATGCCCTGCTGCAGGATCCGCTGCGCCACGCCGAGTTGTTTGTCACGGTGATCGAGCCGCTGGCTGCGGCCCAGGCGCAGGCGCGCCAAGCCGCCAGCCGCGCCGCGGCCGAATCCAGAGTCGAGTTCTTCACCTTCGTTCGGGGAAATTCATGAGCCATTCGACATTGAGCGCCGGCTTTGCCGATCCGGTGCACGAATCGCAGCGCGCCTTTCGCGCCGCCCTGCAAGCACTGTCGCGCCCCGGCACCGTGGTGAGCCTGGGTGAAGCGGTGCCCGGCGTGGCACTGCATGCGGCCACGGCGCACTTGTTGCTGACGCTGACCGACGAGGAAACACCGGTCTGGTGGCAAACGGCCGACACGCAGGTCATGCAGTGGCTGCGCTTTCACACCGGCGCGCCGCTTTCGCCCACGCTGCAGGGCGCGGCCTTCGCCTTGCTGGCAAGCGCAGAACACATGCCGCCGCTGGACAGCTTTGCCATGGGCACACCGGAAGCGCCCGAGTTCTCCAGCACGCTGCTGATCGAAGTGCCATCGCTGGCATCGGGCCCGGCCATGCAGTGGAGCGGCCCCGGCATACGCGACACCGTGACAGCGCACATCGCCGGCCTGCCGCAGAACTTCTGGGCGCAGTGGCAGGCGAATCACGCCCTGTTCCCGCAAGGCGTGGACATCATTTTTTGTTGTTCGGATCGGGCTGTTGGTCTGCCGCGCAGCACCCGCGTGCAAACGCTGAAAGGGGCCTGACATGTACGTAGCCGTCAAGGGTGGCGCATCCGCCATCGAGAGTTCCTGGCGCCTGCTGGGGGCACAACGCCGGGGTGATGAGGCCGTGCCCGAGTTGAGCGTGGCGCAGATCCAGCAGCAGTTGTCGCTGGCCGTGGACCGCGTCATGACCGAGGGTTCGCTGTATGACCGTGAGCTGGCCGCGCTGGCCATCAAGCAGTCCAGCGGCGACCTGATGGAAGCGATCTTCCTGCTGCGCGCCTACCGCACCACGCTGCCGCGCTTTGCCTACAGCCTGCCGCTGGACACGTCGGCCATGCTGCTCAGCCGGCGCATCTCGGCCACCTTCAAGGACCTGCCCGGCGGGCAGGTGCTGGGTGCGACGCACGACTACACGCAGCGCCTGCTCGATTTTTCCCTGCTGGCCGATGGGGCGCCCGCCACAGCGGCACACACACCGGCCGCCGAACCGCTGGCCGAACACATGCCGCGCGTGGCCGACCTGATGGCGCGCGAAGGCCTGATGGAAACACCGACGGCGCCAACCGGTGAAGAGCCCGGCGACCTGACGCGCGAAGCCATGATGTTTCCGGCCAATCGCGCGCTGCGCCTGCAGGCTCTGGCGCGCGGCGACGAGGGCTGGCTGCTGGCGCTGGGCTATTCGACGCAGCGCGGCTACGCCAGCGCTCATCCCTTTGCCGGCGAGATCCGCCGCGGTCAGGTGGCAGTGGAGATCGTTCCCGACGAACTGGGCTTTGCCATCGACCTGGGCGAGGTCGAAGTGACCGAGTGCCAGATGGTGAACCAGTTTGCCGGCAACCGCGAAACGCCGCCGCAATTCACCCAGGGCTACGGCCTGGCCTTCGGCGGCGCCGAGCGCAAGAGCATGGCCATGGCGCTGGTGGACCGCGCCCTGCGCTCGCGCGAACTCGGCGAGCCGCTGGTGGCGCCGGCGCAGGACGAGGAATTCGTGCTGGCCCACGCCGACAGTCTGGAGTCCTCGGGCTTTGTGCAGCACCTGAAGCTGCCGCACTACGTGGACTTCCAGTCCGAGCTGGAACTGGTGCGCAAGCTGCGCGCAGCGCACGCCAAGGCCCTGCAGCGCAGCAGCGCCACCGACGAGAAAGAGGCCACCTGATGGACACGCATTACAACTTCGCCTTCCTCGACGAAGGCACGAAAAAAATGATCCGCCGCGCCCTGCTCAAGGCCGTGGCGATACCGGGTTACCAGGTGCCGTTCGGCTCGCGCGAGATGCCCTTTGCCTACGGCTGGGGCACGGGTGGCGTGCAGGTCACGGCCAGCATCATCGGCCAGGACGATGTGCTCAAGGTGATCGACCAGGGCTCGGACGACACCACCAACGCCGTCAACATCCGGCGCTTCTTTGCGCGCACCACGGGTGTGCCGACGACCGAGAAGACGGATCAGGCGAGCATCATCCAGACGCGGCATCGCATCCCGGAAAAACCGCTGACCGAAGACCAGATCATCGTCTTCCAGGTGCCCATGCCGGAGCCGCTGTTTCGCCTGGAGCCGCGCCGGCGCGAGACCATCACCATGCACGCGCTGGCCGAGTACGGGCTCATGAACGTCAAGCTGTACGAAGACATCGCCCAGCTCGGCGCGATCTCGCGCACCTACGACTATCCGGTGCTGGTGAACGAGCGCTACCTGACTTCGCCCTCGCCGATCCCGAAATTCGACAACCCCAAGATGCACATGAACCCGGCACTGCAGTTGTTCGGCGCGGGCCGCGAAAAGCGCCTGTATGCCATCCCACCCTACACCGCGGTGCGCAGCCTGGACTTCGAGGACCACCCCTTTGAAATCCAGCGCTGGGACCACGCCTGCGCACTGTGCGGCGCGGCGGACAGTTTCCTGGACGAGATGATCGTGGACGACGCGGGCAGCCGGCTCTTCGTCTGCTCCGACTCCGACTTCTGCGGCGAGCGCCGCGCCGAAGGCCATGTGGGGACGCAGCAGGCTGTGAGTGTGAAGAATGCCCTGGATGCCAAGAAAGAAATCGCATGAACGATCAGCAACTGCTCTGCGTGCGCGGTGTCGGCAAACAGTTCCTGCGCGCCGGGCGCGCGCACTGGGCCTGCCGCGACGTGAACTTCGACCTCTACCCCGGCGAGGTGCTGGCCGTGGTGGGTGAATCGGGCTCGGGCAAGACCACGCTGCTGCGCCTGCTGGCCGCGCGCCTGGCCTGCGACGAGGGCGCGGTGCACTACCACCTGCGCTCCGAGGGAACCGCCGAAAGCGCCAAGCCCGAACAACTGGTGAACCTGGCCGAGCTGTCCGAAGCGCGGCTGCGCTGGCTGGCGCGCACCGACTGGGGCTTTGTCGAGCAGCATGCGCGCGACGGCCTGCGCATGAACGTCTCGGGCGGCGCCAACGTGGGCGAGCGTCTCATGGCGCTGGGCGCGCGCCACTATGGCAAGCTGCGCAGCGAGGCGCTGTCGTGGATGCAGCGCGTGGAACTGGACACGACCCGCATCGACGACCTGCCCGGCACCTATTCCGGCGGCATGCAGCAGCGCCTGCAGATCGCGCGCAACCTGGTGACGCATCCGCGCCTGGTGTTCATGGACGAGCCCACGACCGGCCTGGACGTGTCGGTGCAGGCGCGCCTGCTGGACCTGCTGCGCGAACTGGTGGACGAGCTGCAACTGGCCGCCGTGGTCGTGACCCACGACCTCGCCGTGGCGCGCCTGCTGGCGCACCGCATGCTGGTGATGAAAGACGGCGTGGTGGTGGAACAGGGCCTGACCGACCGCGTGCTCGACGACCCGCAGCACGCCTACACGCAACTGCTGGTGTCTTCCGTGCTGACGCCTTGATGAAAAATTACACCCCATGACCGCCCTGCTGCAAACCCATTCCCTGTCCAAGACCTTCACCCTGCACGGCCGCGGCGGCCTGCAACTGCCGGTGTTTTCCGGCATCGACCTGGCCGTGCAGCCCGGCGAATGCCTGGCCCTGACCGGGCACTCGGGCAGCGGCAAGAGCTCGCTGCTGCGCTGCCTGTACGGCAACTACGGCGCCAGCAGCGGCGAGGTGCGCATCCGCCACCACAGCCGCTGGGTCAGCCTGTCGAGCGCGCAGCCGCGCGAGGTGAATGAGGTGCGACGCCACACCCTGGGCTATGTGTCCCAGTTCCTGCGCGTGATCCCGCGGGTTTCCACGCTGGACATCGTGGCCGAGCCGCTGCGCCGTCTGGGAATCTCTGCCGCCGAGGCGCGCAGCCAGGCCGAGCAGTGGCTGAGCCAGCTGAACCTGCACGAGCGTCTGTGGCAGCTGCCACCCGCCACCTTCTCCGGCGGCGAGCAGCAACGCGTGAACATCGCGCACGGCCTCATCGCGCAGCAGCCGGTGCTGCTGCTGGACGAACCCACGGCCTCGCTCGACGCCGACAACCGCCGCGTCGTGGTGCGCATGATTCGCGAAGCCTGCGAGCGCGGCGCCGCCGTGGTGGGCATCTTTCACGACGACGAGGTGCGAGAGGCCGTGGCCACGCGCTGCCTGGACGTCGAGCACTACCGACAAGCCCCCTGAATTTCAAGGAAGAACGACATGGCAGAAAACATCATTCGCAACGCCCGCATCGTCACAGCGGACGAGGAATTCACCGGCACCGTGGTGCTGCAGGACGGGCTCATCCAATCGGTGGACCGGGGCGACACCGGCGTGGCCGGCGCCAAGGACTGGGACGGAGACTGGCTCATGCCGGGGCTGGTGGAACTGCACACCGACAATCTGGAGAAGCATTTGTCGCCGCGCCCGGGCGTGCTGTGGAACGCGCATTCGGCCATGACGGTGCACGACGCGCAGTGCGCCGCAGCCGGCATCACCACGGTGCTGGATTCGGTGGTGATCGGCGACCTGGACCAAGGCGGCCCGCGCTGCCAGACCCAGCACACCTCGATTGCCGCACTGCACCAGTGCCGCGACGAAGGCCTGCTGCGCATCGAGCACCTGCTGCACCTGCGCTGCGAACTCTCGGCACCCGACATGCTCGAGGTGTTCCACCAGTACGCCAACGATCCGCTGCTCAGCCTGGTGAGCATGATGGACCACACGCCCGGACAGCGCCAGTGGCGCGACCTGAAGGCCTACCGCCGCTATTCGGAGCGCAACGGCGCCTACAGCGACGCCGAGTTCGAAGCGACCATTGCCCAGCGCAAGGCCGATCAGCAGGCCTACTCGGGTCCGCACCGCGTGGTGATCGTGCAGGCCTGCCAGGCTCACGGCCTGACGCTGGCGACGCACGACGACACCCTGCTCGCCGACATCGAGCAGGCGGTGCTCGAGGGCGTGGGCCTGTCGGAATTTCCCACCACCATTGCGGCAGCACAGGCGGCACGCGCCGCCGGCATGGCCATCATCATGGGCGGACCCAACATGGTCAAAGGCGGTTCCCACTCGGGCAACGTCTCCGCGGCCGAACTCGCGCAACTGGATCTGCTGGACATCTTCTCCTCCGACTACGTCCCGGCCAGCCTGCTGATGTCGGCCTTCATGCTGAGCGCGCTGGACAACTGGACGCTGCCCAAGGCCGTGCGCACCGTGACCTGCAACCCTGCCCGCTCGATTCACCTGAACGACCGCGGCCAGATCGCCACGGGGCTGCGCGCCGACCTGCTGCGCGTGCGCATGAACCGCGCCGGCATGCCCTCGGTGCGCGAGACCTGGTTCAACGGCGAGCGGGCCTACTGAAACCCCCAACTGACCAAGTCATGAATTATTTCCACATCGCCGCCCACAACCTGCCCTCCCCGGTGCGCCTGGGCTTGGCACCCACGCTGGCGCACGACGCCGTCGTCAAGGATTGCCGCTTTGGACGCTACACGCAGGTGGGTGAACGCTCGCGCATGCAAGACTGCCTGCTCGACGACTATTCCTACATTGAGAAGAACTGCGACCTGATGTCCGCCGACATCGGCAAGTTCGCCAACATCGCCGCCAGCGTGCGCATCAACCCGGGTTTTCATCCGGTGGAGTGGCCCACGCTGCACCACTTCACTTACCGCAAAACCTACTACGGCATGGCCGAGACCGACGACACCGACTTCTTCGCCTGGCGCAAACGCCAGCGCGTGACCATCGGGCACGACACCTGGATCGGCCACGGCGTGGTCATCATGCCGGGCGTGGTCATAGGCAACGGCGCGGTGGTGGGCAGCAACGCGGTGGTGACCAAAGACGTGGCACCCTACAGCATCGTCGGTGGCGTTGCGGCCAAGGTCCTGCGCCAGCGCTTTCCAAAGGCCATTGCCCAAGCACTGCAAGCCACGGCCTGGTGGGACTGGGACCACGCCACCCTGACCGAACGCCTGCCGGACTTCCGGGATCTGCGGACCTTTCTGGCCAAGTACGCGCCCTGAAGCGCGTGCCCGGCGGTCATCGGCGTCTGCGGTTGTTGCTGCGCAAGGGACGCAGGAGCCTGCTCATCGCCGGCTGGATTGCCATGTGGCGGCCGCTGCAAATTATTTTCTATGAGTGGTGGCCGTTGGCGCGCCAGGGCAGGCTCCTGAGCCAGCCTGGTCAAGCGAGCGTGCAGGTGCTCGCTTCGAGCTGAGCCCGGCCCGATCGTCGCTGGGGCACACAGACCGCACATTCAGGCTGGACGCAAGGGCAAAGCAGCTTGCCGCCACTGCCAACAGAATCAGACGCAGTTTCAAGATGACCGGGCGGTTCAGTCCCGATTCCCGGGCTCGGTACGCAGCACCGCGTTGAGCAGCGTCATCGCGTCAACATGGCTGATCGCCGCCAGCGCCGCGATCGAACTGTCGGCCCTGGCGCCGACGCCACCCGCCGCGATGACGCGCGCCAGCGCGTCATCCAGCCGGACACCGAGCGCGGGCGCCAGACTGACCAACGGCGCCTTGAGCAGGGCCTGAGGCAAGCCCTTGCTCATGGCGATCTTGGCTTGCGGGGCCAGCAGCAGGAAGGCCGCGGCGGTCACAACGGCCAGGCCCAGGAGGACTTGGCTGCGGGTCTGTTTGAACAAGGACATGAAGGGTCGCCGGTTGCGCAGGCCGTGCAGCACGAAGGCCAGCAGGAAGGCCATGCCCAGCCACTCGTGCAGGCCCTGAACCTTGGACTTGAACAGATGAAAGAACATCAGGCTGCCGCTCACACCCACAACCAGGGACAGCACCGCCGTCAGGGGTGTGGCGTATTTTTTGAGCTGCGAGTCCAGTTGTTCAAGGACCAGAACGCGGGCGGGGATGGAGGCAGGTGTCGTGCTTGGCATGGGCCATCGTGCAGGAAGTGACAGAGCCGCTCATTCTCAAGTCGAGTGATGACTCTTTCGTGACCGTGCGCGGGCTGGCACGGTAGCGGCGCCTCGCGCAGGCGGCGCTGACCTCCATTCAGGCCGATGGTGCGGCGCTTGTCTTGGCTGCGAGCGCTTCGGTTTGCAGCGAAACATCGAACAGCCGCGCCTTGCCGGCGATGTAGCGGTCCAGGCGCCAGCCCTCGAGAATCTTCAGCGCCAACTGAAAATAGTCGTAATCCAGCAGGTAAATGTCGGAGATCGGAAAGTTGGCTTCGGACTCGAGCGCCAGCACGAGGCGCGACAGGGTTTGGGCGGAGGGGTTCGTCGGCTCGCGCTCGATCAGCTTGCGAGCTTCCTTGATGGCATTCATCGGACTGGCCTTTCTTGGAAAATGGATCGACCCGGTGAGGTCTTTGATGGCGAGCATAGCGTGCAACAAAGAATAATTCCAGCGCGGAAATCTTTGTTTCGCGTAAATGGGGAATGACATCTTTTGGTCACAAGGCTGACACAAAAAGTCGGTATAAAGTTTGCGAAGGTCCGGCCAAGACAAGCTTTGGCCGACCATCAAGACCTCGATCTGGCAGTTCAAAGCCAGTACGCAACCCGAGAAGTAACCATGTCAAAAAGCCAACGCCCGTCCAACGACACCTGGGACGAGGTCGCCTGCAGGTCGGTGATAGGGCAGCTGTGGGCATTGCGCCAAAGCATGCTCGAGCACGAAGCCGCCCTGGCACCCGTATTGCGCAGCGTGGACCCGGCTTACCGTGCCAGCGCGCGCAATCTGGCCCATTATCTGGCGCTGCGCCGCGCCGACCGGCGCGCGCTGCAGGAGTGGCTGTCGGGTGTCGGACTGTCGTCGCTCGGGCGGGCAGAGTCCCATGTGCTGGCCAACCTCGACAAGGTGCTCGGCATCCTGCACCGACTGACGGAACAGCCGTGGCAAGCGCAGTCACGAGATGAACCCGTCGGTATCCACAGCAGCAAGAAGCTGCTGGACCGGCATACCGCCGAATTGCTCGGCCCCCCTCCCCCAGACCGTTCGGTGCGCATCATGGTGACCTTGCCGTCCGAAGCGGCAGTCGACTATGGGCTGATCGGTGCTCTGGTGGCCTCGGGCATGGACATTGCACGCATCAATTGCGCGCACGATGGACCGCCGCAGTGGAAAGCCATGGCCGGGCACGTGCGACGCGCGGCTCGCACCCAGGGCCGGGCGGTGCGCATCCTCATGGACTTGGCCGGTCCGAAGCTGCGCACCGGCGCCATGCCGGCAGGCGCACCGGTGCTCAAGATGAAACCCCTGCGCGACGATTTCGGCGTGGTGCAGACACCGGCGCGTCTGGGTCTGCGCGTGGCCGGATCCACGCTGCCCGTGGCGGGCGCGAGCGCGCATGTGGGCGTGGAGGCAAAGTGGCTGAGCCAGCTCAAGTTGGGCGACCACGTGGACTTCAGCGATGCGCGAGGCGCGCAACGCAGCCTGGAAGTCGTGCAGCGCGACTCGGGCGGTGTGCTGGTGCAATGCGAGCACACCGCTTACCTGGTGGAGCCCACGGAACTGGCGCGCCGGCGCCGTGGGCGCTTGCCGCGCGTCAGCGGCGTCGCCGACCTGCCGGCTCGTGAAAAGACACTGCACCTGGAGCGCGGCGGTCGGCTGTTTCTGACCCGTGAACAGGCGGATTCGGCGCTGAGCGGGGGACGCAAGAAGGGCCACGACGCCGTGCCCTCGGTGGCCTGCACCTTGCCCGAAGTGTTTGCCCAGGTCTGCGTGGGCGAAAGGATCTGGTTTGACGACGGCCGCATCGGCGGCGTGATTCGCCGGGTCGAGACCGACTGGCTGGAAGTGGAAATCGTGCGTGCGCGCGACTGCGGCGAAACGCTGGCGGCGGACAAGGGCATCAACCTGCCCGACAGCCAGCTCAATCTTCCCGCCCTGACCGCCAAGGACATTCAGGACCTGTCGGTGGTGGCGAAACTGGCCGACCTGGTGGGCCTGTCTTTCGTGCAGCAGGCCAGCGACGTCGACGCCTTGCGCTCTGCGTTGCGCGAGCTTGGTCGACCCGGACTGGGCATCATGCTCAAGGTGGAGACGCGCCGCGCCTTCGAGAACCTGCCGGCCCTGCTGTTTTGCGCCATGGCGGGCAAGGCCGCGGGTGTGATGATCGCGCGCGGCGATCTGGCGGTGGAGTGCGGCTACGAGCGTTTGGCCGAAGTGCAGGACGAGATACTGTGGGCGGCCGAAGCGGCGCACATGCCGGTGATCTGGGCCACCCAGGTGCTGGAGACCCTGGCCAAGACCGGCCTGCCGTCGCGCGCGGAGATCACCGACGCTGCCATGGGCGAACGCGCCGAGTGCGTGATGCTGAACAAGGGTCCGCACATCACCGAAGCGATGCGCACCTTGGACGACATCCTGCGGCGCATGCAGTCGCACCAGACCAAGAAGAGGTCGCTGCTGCGCGCCCTGCGCGCCTGGAATCTGCCGGGCGACGACGACGCAATGATGTCATCCGGTTGACGCCGCTGGCGACAAAAATTCACGTCCCAGTCACTCAATTGACATTGACCGCACCCATAATCCAGGCGTCAGCACCAATGGGTTCAAATGTATAAATTCGAAGAAACGGCCGTCGCGCCATCGGGTCTGCGTTACACCTCCAAAGAGGGTGGCTCACCCTTTCAGGGCTTGGGCAATGGCGAAACCCTCAGCTGCATCAAGTGCGGGCACCACAAGCTGCGAAGAAACGGCAGTTTCAAACGCTATGTGACGGCGCTGCTGTTCTTCTGCTTTGACTGCAAGCCCGCCAAGACCGCACTCCCGGCCAAATCCGCCACGCCGTCCTGAACCGGCGGTCGCCCGGATCTCAGTTGGCTGGCGCTGCGTCGCCGGCATAGCGCAGGTGCAGCCCGGCGCCCATGCGTTTGGCGTCGTGCTTGGCCAATGCTGCAGCTGACGCCACCTCCTCGGCGCTCGCATAGTCCTCGGCCCGAATGACGACGGCGCCGATGGACAGCGTGGTGCAGGGAAAGAAGCGCACCACGCCGTGCCGGTCCTCGGCCGTGATGCCGCCGTCGGCCACAGCCTTCTCATCAAACAGCGACAGCGCGCGCACGCCGAAGGTCTTGACCAGGCTCTCGCATTGGGTCTTCCAGTTGGCGCTCTGGTACAGCAGGATGAAATCGTCGCCACCCACATGCCCCACAAAGTCGCACAAGGGGTCACAGTGCGTCATCGCCAACTTGGCCAGCAGACGGATCATTTCGTCACCACGCCAATAACCGTACTGGTCGTTGAAGGGCTTGAAGTTGTTCAGGTCGGCATAGCACGCAACAAACTCTGTCCCGCTGTCGAGCAGGCGTTCGATGTGCTGGCTGATGGGAATATTGCCGGGCAAGAAGGTCAACGGATTGGCGTGGCGTGCCGCCTCGATGCGGGTTTCCGTGACGGAGCGCACCAGTTGGTCGCCCGTGCCCAGACCGACGTAACGGCCGTTGTCCACGACGATGAAGCCTTCGGTCAGGTAGCGCTGGTCTTCCGACGTCAGTATGCCCACCAGTTCGTCCACATTGTGGTCGCGTTCAATCAAGCGCGGCTTGGGGTTGGCATTCTTCATGCATGATTTGCGGCCCCACAACTCGCGGTAAAAAGGCTTGGTGTACTCGTTCAGGAAATTGCCGCGGCTGATCAGCGCCACCGGGCGCTGGCCCTCCAGCACGGCCACGGAGTGCAGTTCGGGCTTGGCATGAAACAGATCGGCCACGTCGTCGTTGCTGCTGCGAGGCGTGAGGGTGGGCGCCACAATGACGGAAACCCCGCGCAGAAAACCCGCCTGCAGCGCTCTGCCGCTTTGCGGCAACACCGCCACCCGGCGATCGCGCATCACCTCCAGCGCCTGCGCCAACGGTTCCTCGCGCGGCGTTGGCTCGGGTCGACCCAGGAAATAGCCCTGCCCATACGGGATGCCCATATCGCGCAGCACACGCAGGTCTTCGGCGGTCTCAATGCCCTCGGCCACCAGGGCCGTGTTGAAGATCGAGGCAATCTGCTGCAGGGCCTGTATGGTCTTGAGCTTGTCGGCGTGCTGACTCAGATTGAGCGTGAAGTATTTGTCGATCTTCACCACATCGGGGCGGATCTGCGACCAAAGTCGCAGACTGGAGCGGCCGTCGCCAAAGTCGTCCAGCGCGAGCGAGACGCCGGCCAGGCGCACCTCGTCGGCCACCAGCGCCAGATGGTCCATGTCGATCACGCGCTCATGCTCGGTGATCTCCAGCACCAGCATGCGCGGCGCCACGCCAAAGCCCTGCACCAGTTCGCTCAGTGCTTCGCGCCCGCGCTTCGCCATGAGGCGCACCAGCACCTCGGCGCTCATGTTGACGAACAAGCGACCCGGGTCGCGCAGGCCGCCCCAGCGCTGCAGTGCGGCCGTGGCGCAGGCATTTTCGAATTCAAAACCCAGCGCCTCCTCTGCGGCGGCGGCCAGCAGGGCGTCGGGGAATTCGAACTGGCTGCCGAGCGGGCCGCGAATCAGCGCCTCGTGCGCATACACGCTGCCCCCTTGCAACGCCACGATGGGCTGGAACACCGGGTGCAGGGACTCGCCGCGCAACAGGGCTTCCAGTGGACCCAGGCCACCCTGGATCCGATCGACCAAAGAAATGGCGGTCCGCGCACGGGCCTGTGACGCGATCTCCAGCGGAACGACGACTGGCATGAAAAACCTTTCGTTTTAGGGTCCAAGCCTAGCCAGAAATTGTGTCAGTGACATGACGGCCAAAACGGTATAAACTATATGTCTCGTTAATTCAAATAGGATTGCACATGAACGCCACCGTCACCACCCCCGATACCGCCGCAGCGCCCGCCTTTCCGGTCGTCGTGCCCCGGTCAGCAGCCGCACCCGCCAGCAAGTCTGTGCCCGCCAAGGCGGTCAAGGCCGCGGTGAAGAAAGTGGTGAAACCGGTCGTCAAAGCCGCCGCCAAACCAGCAGCCAAGCCAGCAGCCAAACCTGTCGTCAAGGCCGTGGTCGCCAAGCCGGCGGCCAAGGCCGACGTCAAGCCAGCGGCCAAGGCTGCGGCAAAGCCCGTCGCCAAGACAGCCGCCAAGCCCGCTGCGGACAAAGCGGCCAAGCCGAAAAAAGCCAAGCTGGTGCGCGACAGCTTCACCATCCCCAAGCTGGAATACGTGGTGCTGGAAGAGCTCAAGCAGCGCGCCGGCAAACTGGCCCACGCCGTGAAGAAAAGCGAACTGCTGCGTGCCGGCATCAAGGCCCTGGCCGCCATGGGCGACACAGCCCTGCTGGCTGCGCTCAAAGCAGTGCCGGCCATCAAGACCGGTCGTCCCGGCAACTAAGCCTCAGCCTGCCAGCCACTGACGCACCTGCTGCGCCACCCAAGGCCCATCGTCCAGCGGCAGGTCGTGGCCGGCGTCGGGATGCAGGCGCAGCGCATAGGCCCCATGGCGGGCCAGCGCTTTCGAGCAGGCCACCGACACCAGGCTGTCCTGCTCGCTGCCCAACACCAGGACGGGAATTCGGGGCAAGCTGCGTGGTGCCTCATAGCGCGCCGCGGCAATCAGTTGGCGCAGCGCATTGCCGCGCGACACGGGATGCTGCTGACGCAGTTGCAGCCAACGAGGCAGCACCGAAGCGTCGCCCCGCTTGCTGGTCAGGCGCAGCGCCGTGCACTCCCAGGCCAGCGGCGTGCCACCGAACAGTGCCAGGCGCAGCAGCGCGGCGTAGTGGGCAGGGCGCAGGCGCTGCCAGAACGGGCTGAAGGGCTGCAGACTGGTGTTGATGAGCACCGCGGCGGCCAGATCTTGTGGCGCCTCGCCAGCCCATTCCAGCGCCACCATCGCGCCCAGCGACATCGCCAGCAGGTTATACGGCGGCGCCATGTGCCGTGCCGCCAGCTGCGCGCGGCAATGCGCCATCATCTCCGCCACCGACCACGGACTGCGCGTGCCGTGCAGCGCGCCATTGCCCGGCAGATCCAGCGTCACGACACGGCTCCCAGGCAGCGCCTGCTGGAACTGCGCCACAAAGTCGCCCCAATGACCGCTCTCGCGCGTCAGGCCGCGCAGAAAAATCCAGGTGTTCGATTTCAATACCAGTCCTCCAGGGCCCGGGCATGGGCCAGCGTGCGGCCCTCGGCCGCCGGACGCCACAAATGCTGACCGCAGGCCGCGCGCGACAAAAAATCCAGCAACAACTGGTGCTGGCGCAACACGCGCTGCTGGCGATGTTCGATCAGCGGATTGAAGATGCCGTGGCGCGAGAACAGCTGGCGCGGGTTCTTTTTCACCCACAGCCAGGAACCCATCTCCAGCGTCAGCGGCAGGAAGACACGGTCAGGCTGCGTGCAGGCCTCACGGTACAGATGGTCCCACAGGTCGCCGTGCGCCAGGTACTGCAGGCTTTGCGGCTCGAAGGTGTAGCGGTGGTAGCTGTGCGACTGCGCGAAGATGTGTTTCAGCGCGTGCATCTCGGCCAGGTGTGTGATAGGCCTGCGCGTATGGGCGTAGGGAAACCAGATCCGGTCCGTCACACCGAAGCCCGAGTGGCAGTCCACCGACAGGCTGAAGTCGCGCGCCAGCAGTTCGCGCTGCACCACGTCGCACACGGCCTGGTTCTCGCGCTCCATGGCCGCGCCCAGGCGCCCGCGATACCAGGGCAGGCCGGCGCTGATGCGCTGCCCACCCACCAGAAACGGCACGCGCTCGAGCGCGTCCACAGGCGCGTTGCGCATCAGGTCCACACCGCTGGGGTTGGCACGCGTGTTCATGGCCATGCCGCCGGGATTGACCAACGGCATGAAGACCAGGCGCACGGATTCGAGTTGCTGGTGCAATGCGCTGTCCCACTGCAGACGCATCACCAGGCTTTGCAGGTAGGAAATCACCACGCTGGCGCCAATGCGCTCCAGCCCGTGCACGCCGCCGAAATAGCCCACGGCGGGTACAGCGGTTGACGGGTTGCCCAGCGCAATCACATGCACCGGGTAGCTGGCGCCCGAGGGCAAATCCACCGTGCAGGCGACGCGCACATCCAGGCGCGAACCGCCGAGTTCAAGGATGCGCTCCAGCGCCAGCAGCTCGGGAAGCTCAGGACCCGTCATTGCGAGACAAGCACGGATCCCCGTCATTGCGAGGAGGCTTGCCGACGCGGCAATCCATGAATTCAGGGGACATGGATTGCTTCACTTCGTTCGCAATGACGAGCCCAAGTCGGCAACCCAAAATGCCTACGCCGCCCGCAAGGCCGCGGTCGAGCCCTGAGGCTGCGCCGGGGTCAACTCGAGCAGTGTCAGCTTGACTTCATCCACCAGGTGTTCCACCCAGTGCAGGAAATAGTTGTAGACGAGCAGGCTGATCAGCGCCACGGCAATGCCCAGGGCGGTGGCGAGCAGGGCCGAGCCGATGCCGGCGCTGACGCCCTGCGGGTCCGAGATGCCGGATCGCGCCAACGCCGTGAAGGTGTCGAAGATGCCCAGGATGGTGCCCAGCAGCCCGAGCAGGGGTGCTGCCGTGATGACGGTATCGAAGATCCACAGGTTCTGATTCAGTTGGCGCTGGGCCCGGATGTAGGCGCGTTCGCTCGCGTCCTCCAGCTCCTGGCGGCTGTGCGCGTGCGCGATGTCGGTGACAGCGGCCTGCATCAACTGCCCCGGAATGCCGCGCACCGCGCGCTGCTCGAGCTGCGCCTGGGCCGACGACCGGCCTCCGGGCTGGGCCAGCAGGCCGTGCAATTTGCGGAAAGCGCGGCTCGTCTGAAAGAAGAACAGGCCGCGCTCGACCGCGAAATACACGGCCAGCGCCAGCGCCGCGTACAGCGCCCAGAGCGAGAGTTGATGCAGGATTTCCATGGTCTGTTCAATCAGTCTCAGAAGTCCGAACGCAGCGTCACGGCGATGAAGCGCGGCGCTCCGACGTAGTACGAAGGCACATTCGCCGCGGTGTTGGTGAAGCTGGAGCCGCTGCCCGAATTGATGCGCACATAGTGCTTGTCAAACAGGTTGCTCACGTTGATCTGCACCGATGGCTTCTTCAGGAAGGCCGTGTCGGCAAAGCGGTAACCGGCCGTGGCGTTGAACAGCGTCGTGGCCGCCACTTCCTGGTCGTTCACCAGGGTCGAGTAGTTCTTGCCGGTGAACTTGGCGTCGACGTTTCCGTACCAGGGACCGTTCACGTAGGCCAGGCTCAGGCCGGCCAGCCATTCAGGCGTGTCGGGCATGAGCTTGCCCGAGGTGGCAAGCGAGGTGGTCGCAGTCAGTTGCAGATCGTTCTTCATCTGCGCATGGGTATACGACAGCGAAGCGTAGCTCGACCAGTTGCTGCTGATCTTGTAGCCGGTTTCCAGCTCGAGGCCGTGTGTGTCCACGCTGCCCACGTTCGTGTCCGTGCTGAGCGCCGTAGCCGCGTCGTAGGCCGTGGCGATGCGGTTCTTGAAGCTGATGGCGTAGACCGAGCCGGAGAAGGTCCAGGCGTCGCTGGCAAAGCGGTAACCGAGGTCCATGTTGGTCGAAGTTTCCATGCCGACGATGGGGTCGCGCTGCGTCGCGCCAAGCAGCGCGCCATTCACCCAGGTGCCGCCCGACAGCAGGCTGCCGTAGCTGAAGTTGCCCGGCGCCTTCATGTTGTTGGCGACGTTGAAGAACACTTGTTGCTGCGCGTCCAGGTTGAAGCGCGCGCCCAGGCTGGGCAGCAGCTTGCTGTAGGTCTTGTTGACGTCGTAGTTGGCGCCCTGACCGAAGCCGTCATTCGCGTAGTTGTGGAACTCGCGCTTGATCTCCGAATTGCGCACGCCGACCTGAACATTCAACTTGTCCTGCATGAGCGCGATGCTGTCCTGCAGGAACAGCGAGGAGCCGGTGCTCACGGTCAGCTGATTGCGCGCCATGAAGGGCGTGCCGTCCACATGCTGCACGAAGCCGGCCGTCGATTCCAGCCAGGTGTCGGCGGTGACGCCGTTGTTGTCGAAGGTCTGGCGCGGTCCGGTCTGGATGTGGCGCGCGCGCTCGTACCAGACACCGGCCAGCAGGTTGTTGTTGCCGATGTGGGCATTCGCCTTGAGCGTGATACCCGGGCGGTAGGTGCGCGTCACGCTGGAGCCGTACATCATCACGGTGTCGAGCAGGTCGCCGTCGCCGTTCAGGTCGCGCACGCCGCCGCCGAGCTTGCTGGTGGCCGTGCCTTCCTTGAGCGTTTGCAGCTGCGAGCCGCCCGTGCCAAAGCCGTACCAGAAATAGGGCTCGGCCGAGACCGTGACATCCTTGCTCGCCTTGTATTCCGCCTTGCCGGTCCACAGCGCGTTCTTGAACGGGTTCACGTTGAACATGTAGTAGCCATCAGCCGGTGCGACGTCGACCTGGGCGCCGGCGCCGGGGGTCTTGTGCTGCGGGATCGCCGTGCCGAAATCCAGCTGGTCGCCGGAGGCGGCGATCTGCGCGTAGCTCAGGGTGCGGATGTTGTTGTTCAACATCTTGTTGTACAAGAAGCTCGTGGCAAAGAGCAGGCTGTCGTTGGGCTTGAACTCGGCACCGATGTCGACGTGTTCCTTGTCGGCCTTGCCCGGGCCCTTGAACTTGTCGGCATCGGCCTTGGAGTAGGAGATGTAGGCCTTGGCCATGTCGTTGGCAAACTTGCCGGTGTCGGCGCGCAGATAGACGCGGGAATAGCTCAGGTCGCCGCCCGACAGGGAAACGCGAAAGCGACGCTTGTCGGCCGGTGCGCAGCTCACCATGCCGACGTTGCCGCCGGAGGCGCCGACGTGCGGCGCTTCGGTGTCGGTCGATCCCTGCGTGACGAACACTTCGCACAGGTTCTCCGAGTCGGTGTATTCCTGCGGGTACACGGCAAAGCCGCCCGAGTCATTGACGGGCGCGCCGTTCACGGTGAAGCCCATCTGGTCGGAGTTGGCGCCGCGCACGCGCAGGCCGCCGCCGAACAGGCCCGTGGCGTCGTAGCTGAAGGTGCTCACACCGGGCAGCATTTCGATCGCCTGATAGGGATTGCTGGTGGGGTTGAGCGTGTCCAGATGCGCACGGTTCACCGAGCTGCGCGCCTTGGGCGTGTCTTCCTGCACCAGCAGGCCGGTGTCGGTGGCGAGCTTGCTCTCCACGGTGATGCGACCCACGTCGGTGGGCGCCGTCTGCGCCAGAACGGCGGAGCCGGCGCACAGCGCCGAGATGATCAGCGCGATTTGGGTCGGTTGAAATTTTTTCATGGTGCGTTGACTCAGTTGATTAAAGAAAATAGCGAAAAAAAGTGATCAGGAACCGGGCGTGAGGAACTCGAGTTCGGCGCTGAATTTGTGCTGTTCCTGACCGGCCCAGGCCTCGGTCGCGAAGGCCGAAAAGCTGGCGCGGCGCACCGTGGCCAGCGCGGCGTTGTCCAGCAGCAGCGAATTGGATGAATCCTGTATGCCGGCGTCTTGCAGCGAGCCGTCGCGCGAGAGCGTGAACCAGACGCGCACCTTGCCCTGGGGCCGCTGCATGCTGGCCTCGCGCCCGGTGGGATAGCGCTTGCCGGCGTTGAGCAAAGCCCGCACGCGGGCCACGTAGTCGGCCTCAATGCCAGCGCTCGAAGGGGGGGCTGGCTTGGGCGGGGGCGCAGCAAGCACGGGCGGCGGCGCGTGTACCACGGGCGCGGCCACAGGTTGCGGCACAAGGACCTGTGCCGTCGCATTGGGCGAAGGTGTGGCCGCCACATCGAGAGGGGCTGGCGTTGGCGTGGCGGCAGCGCGGCTCAGCGGCACGGTCTCCCGCGGCGCCTGCTGCACCACAGGCGGAGGTGGCGGCGGCGGAACTTCTGCAAGCGGCGCCAACTCTTCCAGCATCAATTGAATCGGCACCGAGGCAGCGGGCGGCGAAGCCAGCCACAGGGGACGCGAGCCGATCGACCAGAGGGCCGTGGCGCAGACAGCGGTGACGAGCAGCGACAGCCCGTGGCGCGTGAAGTCTTCGCGCGCCTCCAGGCTGACTTGCAAGACGCCGTCCAGTGCCATCACGAAGCCTGGCCTTCGCGTCGGCGCGCGGCGATGGACATGGAATCCCAGCCCTTGGCCTTGAGCTCGTCCATGACCTCGATCAGGCGCTGCACGGCAACGCCCTTGTCGCTGTTCAGAATGACCGAAACTTTTTCCGCGCCGCGCGCACTGGTGCGCACCGCCTGCGACAGCGTGGCAATGGTCACGCTGGCGCCGTCCACCACGATGGACTCGTCCAGACCGATGCTGACCACGACCTGCTTCACCGGCGTCTTGAGCGACTGGGACTGCGATGAATTGGGCAACTGGGTCTTGATGCCCAGCGCCGGAATGACGTTCACGCTGAGCAACACGAAGAAGACCAGCAGGAACATCATCACATCGATCATCGGAATGATTTCAATGCGCCCCTTGCGTTTCGGGGCGCGGCTCCAGTTGCGCATTTCTTTGGCCTTTTCTTTCGCGCCGGTGGCGCTTGAAACAGGCCGCAGTGTGGCTTTTCGATATGACAATGACGTGTCAGTTGAGGACGGAAAACAACGGCAGCCCCCCCGTCATCGCGAGACCGAAACAAGCACTCGTCACTGCGAGGCCGAAGGCCGTGGCAGTCCATGCTGTTGAAATCGTCATTGCGAGAAGTGGTGGCAATGCAGCATATGGATCGCCACGCTGCGCTCGCGATGACGACCTGTAGAGCGTCGCGGCCGTCGCGATGACAGCGTGGGTGCCGGCGCCGACACGATCCTCAGCAGTCCGGAGCTGCTTCAGAAGTCCTGGACCTGAATGCGCTTGCCCGCAAGTGGCGATGTGGTCGTACTCACCACCTTGTCTTCCAGGTCCCGGTTGCTGCTCTTCACCGTTCCCTGAAAACCGTTGCCATCTTCGGCCAGGGTGAGCTGCAGGTTGTTGCGGTTCACGCCCACCCACTTGCCGCTCGGGTCGAAGGTGAAGGACACATAGCTTGCATTGAACTGGTTCGGGCCGGTGCGCTTCCAGGCGCCGTGTCCGCCGCTGACCACCGGATGGGCGTCGCCGCTGCGAAAGAATGTCCCGTCGGAAGAAAACGTCAGCAGGTTCTTGCCTACGCCCTTGGCCCGGCTGGCCGTCACCTCCCAGGCACCCACCAGCGTCGGAGTGAAAGCCGATACCCGGGCCGCCCCCGGTGCGAGGGGAACAGAACTTGAACAGGCGGTCAGGGCCGCGATTGCTGTGGCGATTGCCAATCCGCGAACAAGCATCATGCATCTCCTGTTTTCAAACATCGGGATTGCATCGTACCAAGCCGCTGCTTCCCCGTTCCAGCAAGATTCAGGGACTGAGCTTTTTGCAGCGGCTCTTGCCGCTGGCGATGGCGCACTCGAGCACGGCCACACCGCTCACCGTATATTCGGTGAGCAGCCAGTCGGCGCTGTGGCCCACGCGGTCCAACGTGGCGAAGCCGTAGTCGCCGCGCGCGGCGTAATCCTCCACCTCGGCGCCGGCCCAGGCCTGAAAACCCGGCGGCAGCACCTGCGGGGGCTTGCCCTCGTTGGCCGAGCCGGAGTTGCCCAGCACCAGCGAGGCCGGCTGCGCGCCCTTGAAGCTGATGGACTCGAACACATGCACATGGCCATGCAGCGCCAGCGAGATTCCGTCAGGAAAAAGCCGCTGCGGGAACCGGGCCGAGAACACCGACTGCAGGCCTTCGTTGCCACCGGGCTTGGGTTTCTTGCCTTCCTTGACCAAGGCCACGGACAGCAGCGGATGGTGGCTCATGAAAAAGCTGTTGGGCTTTTGCTGCGCCAACTGGCCCACGGCCTGGAGCTGCGCGCTGTACTTCTGGAACGCCGCGTCGGTGCTGGAAAAAGCCACGCCCGCGGTTTTGGACGAATCAAAAATCAGCAGTTGCGTGTCAGCCGTCAGCGGCACGGCATAGGGTGCCGAGTAGTCGGCATCACCATCACGCGCCGGGTCGTTGCAGGAACGCGCCTCGCTCCAGGGCTGGCTGTCGATGAAGCGAAACCAGCCCTGACCTGCGCGTGCGCAGCTTTCGTGGTTGCCGCGCACAAAGACCCAGGGGGCAGCGGCCAGCAGCGGCGCGGCAGGTTTGAACAGATCGGCCTGCCAGGCGTCGTAGCCATAACCCCAGGGGCTGTTGGCGCAGCCGGCCTTGTCAGCCGGGCAGGGGCTCTCGCGGTAATGGACGTCGCCGATGTGCAGCACCAGATCGGGCTTCTTCGCCGCTGCGCTTGCCGCCACCTGGGCAAAGGGCCATTTCTCGGCGTCATTGCAGGCCTGGAACGCGTTCTCCGAACCCTTCATGCGGCAACCCGTGTCGGCAATGATGACGATGCGGCGGATCTCCTGGCGCGGCGCTGGCACCTCCACCCCGGCGACGCGGGCGCGCAGCACGCCAGCAGGCCAGGCGGCCTCGCAAGTCAGCACATTGAACACCGCCTCCTTGCCGTCCGATTGCGCACCGCCCGCGCGCAGCGGCGCGACAGCCGCGGCAGCGCGCTGTTGCATCGGCAGCGCCGCGCCACCGTCCCAGGCGATGGCGGGACAAACGCTGGCGCGCGTCAGGGCGCGCACCACGGCGCTTTGGCCCTGAGCCTGCACGGTATAGACCGAATCGGCGCGCACGTCGGGTGCGAGGGGTGAGAAATCGGTGCAGGCTGCAAGCAGCAAAGATACCAGCGCAACGCCTGTGAGACGCGTACTTGTAGTGGAAAACATGGGGTGGACTTTCGGAGGGCGCGGGCGACTTAGCGTTCGCGCGCCGGTTTTCGTGGATGCAACACAGTATGCAACGAACAAGTCATTTCCATGACAGACGTCGCTTGTGGATGCCATGCAACAGCGTCACGCAACCGTCACACGACCTTCGGATGATCGCAGGGTTTTCCCGCAATTCCTTTTCATAAACCGAGTTCACATGTCCAAAAAAATCAACCCCCACCCGCTGCGCGCCAACGTGCTGCACATCGCTGGCGCCCTGGCCGTGATCTTCGCGGCACCCGCCTTTGCGCAAACTTCGGCCAGCACGAATCTGCCCACTGTGGTGGTGAGCGCACCCTCCACCATGGCTGCCACCGAGACCGCACCGTCGCAGGGTTCGCTGGAAGCGCGCTCGGCCAAGTCGGTTGTGGGCGACGCCTACATCCGCGACTACACCTCGCCGATCTCCGACTACACCCAAGTCATCAACATGACGCCGGGCATCTTCAGCTACACCGCCAACGGCGTGGGCCTGGGCGACGCCAAGATCACGCTGCGCGGCCTGTCGGACAGCTACACCGTATTCAGCTTTGACGGCATCCCGTTCAACGACACCAACGGCGTGAGCCACCACTCCTGGGTCTTCTTCCCGGCGCAGTTCATCGGCGGCGCCGTCGTGGACCGCAGCCCGGGCTCGGCCGCCACCGTGGGACAAGCCACCTTCGGCGGCAGCGTGGACCTGCAAAGCCGCACGCTCGAAGCCGAGCGCCGCAGCAGCGTCACCGCGTCCTACGGTTCGTGGAACACGCGCCTGATCGGCCTGGAACACGAGACCGGCCAGTTCGGTGCCGACGGCAAATCCAACCTGCTGGTGAACGTGCAGCAGATGCAGTCTGACGGCTACGAGACCTATAACCAGCAGGACCGCAAGGCCGCTTCCGCCAAGTACCAGAACGCGCTCACCAACGACATGACGCTGACGCTGTTCGCGTCGGTGCTGAACCTGACGAACAACACGCCCAACATCAAGGGCCTGCTGCGTTCCGACTTCGACCTGGCCAAGTACAACTACCTGCTGAGCAACGACCCCAAGCGCGGCGACTATTACGGCTACAACTTCTACACCATCGACACCGATTTCGAGTACGCCGGCATTGCCGCGAACCTGGGCGGCGGCTGGAAGCTGGAAGACAAGCTGTACCGCTACAACTACCACAACAAGCAGAACTACAACGGCTCCGTCACGACCCTGTCGACCACCAGCGCCGTGGACAAGCTCAACTCCTACATCACCATGGGCAACCTGTTGCGCGTGAGCCGCGAATCGTCACTGGGCACGCTGCGCATGGGCCTGTGGCTGGACCGCGCCGAAAGCTTCCGCTTCCAGATCCCTTCGGACCCACGCACCTGGATCGACACCGCTGCGCCCAACTTCAGCGAGACCTACACCACGACGACGATGCAGCCCTACGTCGAACACGAGTTCAAGCTGAGCCCCACTTTGAGCATCACGCCCGGCTTGAAGTACGCCTCGTACAAGCAGGAGTTTGTGCACCTGCAGGACAACGGCACCGCAGTGGGAACCCTGGGCGGCGTGTACAACAAGACCACGGGCGTGATCACCGGCGGCGCGGCCAGCCTGGCCAATTCCGTGACCTACACCGACTGGCTGCCTACCCTGGACGTGCACTACATGGTGCAGCCCAACTGGAGCGTGTACGGTCAATTCGCCAAGGGCGACCAGATCCCCACCACCAGCGTGTTTGACGTGAAGAACGCCCTGGTCTCGCCCGCGCCGAAGCCCACCAAGTCCAGCACCGTGCAGTTCGGCACGGTCTGGAACGGCACCGGTCTGTCGGTGTCGGCCGACGTGTACCACACCAAGCTCGACGGCGCCTACACCGGCGTGCTCGACACGGTCACGGGCAACACCGCCTACACGCTCTCCGGCACCGAGGTGAGCCAGGGCTTCGAGGTCGAGACCAACGTCACGCTGGGCCATGGCTTCAGCCTGTACGCCAACCTCACCCTGGGCAGCCTGAAGTACGCCAGCGGCAAATGGGTCGCCGGCGCGCCGCGCGACACCGAATCCCTGGGCCTGAACTTCCAGCAAGGCCCATGGAGCGCCAATGTGCAGGCCAAGCGCGTCGGCAAGATGTACAACGACGGCAAGACCGCGACCACCCCCGTGGTGAACGAGGCCTTCTCGATCGAGCCCGTGACGGTGGCGAACCTGTTCGTCAACTACACAGTGGCCAAGCTCACGCCGTTTGACAAGAAGACCAAGCTGCAGTTCGGCGTGAACAACCTGTTCAATCGCCACGACATCGTCGCCGTCTCCGGCGCCACGGGCAGCTCCGCCGTCACACCGCTGGCCGGCGACTACCTGACCATCCTGCCGGAGCGCTCGTTCTCCATCACGGCCACGATGGATTTCTGATCCAGCGCAGCCCTTCGGGCTGGCGAATCACAAGCGCCCGGTGCAAGCCGGGCGCTTTTTTTTCGCCGGGACTTGGCCCTGTCACATTGCAAACCTAGAGTAAAGCTCTCACCAACAAGGGAACACCCATGACCGTCAACACTTCCAAGTCAATACGCCAGGCAGGCCTTTTTTGCGTCAGCGCCCTGACACTCGCGCTGAGCGCCTGCGGCGGAAACGGCGTCGATCCGTTCCTGACCGTGGATGGCAATCAGCCCCTGGTCATCGGACACCGCGGCCTGCCGGGCCTGTTCCCCGAAGAAACCCAGCCTTCGTACGAAGCCGCTGCCGACGCCGGTGCCGACTCGCTGGAGATGGACCTGCACCTGAGCCGTGACTGCGTGCTCGTGGCACGCCACAACCCCTGGCTTAGCGACAACACCAGCATCACGACCGTGGCGGCAACCAACGCCACCGTGGCTGCGCGCAAGCGCACTGTGCCGGGCGTGCTGGTCAACGTGACTTATGACCGAACCAAGTTCGGCGGCCCCGCGCAGTACCTGAGCGATCTGACGAATCCCGCCGACCCCAAGTCGGTGCTGAAGTCCCTGGTGGTGGACGGTGAAGACCACACCGGCGACTGGTCCATCACCGACTTCACCGTCGCTGAAATGAAGCAGTGGGTGTTCGGCACGACCTACGACGCGCGCAGCGAGCGCCCGACCGCCCTGAACGGCAAGTACCCGGTGCTGACGATGCAGGAAATCATCGACATCGCCAAGGCCAAGAGCGCCTCCACGGGTCGCACCATCAGCGTCTACCCCGAGACCAAGAACCCGCTATGGAACAACGCCCAGGCCCGTGCCAACGGTTGCGGCACCGGCAATCACCCGTTCGAAGACGCGCTGATCAAGCTGGTCAAGGACAACAACATGAACAGCAAGACCGCGGCGATCTTCGTGCAGAGCTTCGATCCGGACAGCCTGAAGTACATGCGCAGCGCCGGCCTGGCCACGCGCACGGTGCAGCTGATCGACGGCAACGACGTGAACTACGCCGACGGCTCCATGATCTACGCCAGCAACGACGTGTGGAACTTCGTCGACGGGCGCCCCTACAGCTGGACCGTGGCGGGCGACGGCCGTTTCTTCGACACCATGCTGACACCCGCCGGCCTGGCCGACATCAAGACCTACGCCGACGGCATCGGTCCGTGGAAGCCGCAGGTGATGACGTTGAAGATGTCGCCGCTGAAGACCAAGAATGCGGACGGCACGGCGTATTCGCCTTCGCTGTCCGACGTGAACAGCGTGACGCCGACGGCGCTGATCGCCGACGCGCACAAGGCCGGGCTTTTTGTCCACGCCTACACCTTCCGCAATGAAAGCAAGTACCTGGCCGGACTGTTCAACGGCGACCCGGCAGCCGAACTGCTGCTGTATCTGCGCGCCGGCATTGACGGCGTCTTCGCCGACTTCACCAACACCGCGGTCGCAGCGCGCGCAACCTACTTGAAGGAACTGGGTCGCTGACAACACCTGCCGTCATCGCGACGACATGACACAAGCGCCCGGTGCAAGCCGGGCGCTTTTTTTTTGCAGCTCGCGGACCCGCATACGCCCCATGAACCAGAGTCGTCATTGCGAGCCGCGCGAAGCAATCCATCCGTCGAAAACGTCATTGCGAGGAGCTTTGGCGACGCGGCAAATGGATCGCCACGGCCTGCGGCCTCGCGATGACGAGGGATGCAGCATGTTCATGGAATGGAGCCTGCGCGACGCGGCAGTCGCAATGACGAATCCACAGTCTGCTGGATCCGCGCTTCCTGCCGGGCCGCGCGCCGACGCAGCAAGAATGACATGAATCTGCAAACGATGTAAACTGTATACATCGTTATGGACCGGGGTCGATGGCACATCGGTCAGGACGAGGATCCTGGGGGTGATTGCATGTCGGACGATGTCTTCTTGTGGTGGTTTCTGTTGTGCGCGGTCAGCGCACTCAATGTGCTGGCGCTGACATACTCCGCTGCGGCCTTGCGACGGCGCCATCCCGCCCTGTCGGACGAGGTGTATGCGGCGCGGCGCTGGCAGCTGCTGCTGGCGGCGGGCTACGTCTTCGGCTGCGCCTACCGCTGCGCCTTCCCGGTGTTCGACGTGCAGCGTCAGGTGTTGACGGATTCATGGCTGTCCAGCGTCATCGTCGGGCGCAGCGTCGCCACCTTTGCCGAACTGTGCTTCGTCACTCAGTGGGCGCTGCTGCTGTGGGAAATCGCGCTCGCTGGCGCCAGCCGGCTGGCCAGGGCCGCGGCGCTGGCGATGGTGCCGATGATCCTGGTCGCTGAGACCTTCTCGTGGTATTCGGTGCTCACCACTTCAAACGTCGGGCACGTAGTGGAAGAGTCGCTCTGGGGCCTGAGCGCAGTCTTCTTCGTGCTGGGTCTGGCCTCGGTCTGGGCGCGCTGTCCGAGCAAGCTGCGCCCGCTGCTGGCCGGCGCCTGCGCCGCCGGCAGCGCCTATGTCGTTTTCATGTTCACGGTCGACGTGCCCATGTACTGGTCGCGCTGGCTCGCCGACGAGGCCAGCGGGCGCCACTACCTCAGCATCGCGCAAGGGGTGGAAGACGCCTCGGGACGCTGGGTGGTGTCGCATCGCTGGGACGACTGGAAGAGCGAGATCGCCTGGATGTCGCTGTACTTCAGCGTGGCGGTATGGCTCAGCATTTCGCTCATCCATGCGCCCGTGCTGGGCGAGGTCAAGGGGTCACAGCCGGCGCACGCCTGAGCCCCTGTCAGCGTCAGGGTTTGCGCGCCTTGCGCACCGGTGCCGCTACCAGTCCTTCCGGTACGACCGCTCCCTTGATCGCGGCCTGCGCCATTTTGAAGAACACGTCGGTGTTGTCCTGCACGCCGGTGAATGCCCAGGCGCCAGGGCCAAAGGCCGAGAGCGGGATGTCGGTGGCGGTGTGCACGGCGCTGTCACCCGGCACCTGGCCCGTGACCAGAAAGCGTCCGTCGGCGTCGCGCTGCAGCGGTCCTGCCGGGTAGCCTGAGAGCGGCTCCTTCTTCACAAACGGTTGCTGACTGTCCTGCAGCGGCAACTCGTTCGTGCGCCAGTTCTCATAGCGGTCCGGATTGGCGCCGTAACCCACCAGCAGGCGATGATCGATGTCGGTGGTCTTGGGGTAGCCGTCGGCGGAGATCACGTACTTGGGAAAGCCCGCCTTCTCGTACACGCCCACCACCTTGTCGCGCACGTTGGCGGCACCGCCTTCGCGCACCAGTTCCTGCAGCCGCGCATCGCTCACCATGGAGCCGCCGATCAGCGCCGCGCCCGAGCATTCGTGGTCGGCGGTGACGATCACCAGCGTGTCGCCGTGCAGGCGCGCATAGTCCTGCACCACCTTGACCGCGCGGTCGAACTCGATGGTGTCGAGCATCCAGCGCTCGGTGTCCATGTTGTGAGCCTGCTTGTCGATGGACGCGCCCTCCACCATCAGCACAAAGCCCTTCTTCTGACGCTCCAGCACGGACAAGGCCTTGGCCGCCATCTCGTCCAGCATGGGCTGATCGGGGAAACCGTAATCGTCCACCACGCGGCCCGCAACGCCCTGCGCCTTGGCGCGCCGACCGTCCATCTTGTCCAGCGCGACGTTCATGTTGGAGTGGGCAAACAGGCCCAGCAGCCTGTCGGTCTTGCTGCCGTCGATGGCGTCCAGCGCGGTCTTGTCGGCGGCATAGGAAAAGCCTGCAGCCTGAAAATCGGCCAGCAGATCACGGTCCCGGTCGAGCTTGCCCGGGGCGGCACCCCAGCGTTTCACGATGTCGCCGGTGTGCGCCTCGGTGCCGGAGAAGGCGTAATCGCTCTTGTCGCTGCGCGCCGAACCGGGCACGGTGGAAGGCACAAACCATTTGCGCCCGCCGCCCATCAGCACCGACAGACCGGTAAGGCCACGGTCGTCCAGGTACTGGTCCACGATGCCGGTGCCGGCACCGCGATTGCTGCTGTGCACGGCATTGCCCGCGGGCGTGGCGTCGAACACGTCGGCCGTGGTCACCAGCCCCAGTGCCTTGCCTTGCGTGCGGTGCAGGTACTCGCTCAGGTACTCGATGCGCGGGTTGTCAAACGGGTCGGTGGTGTCGTCCGGGAAAACGCCCTCCTCGTTGTTGTTGTTCTTGTTGCCCGAGACGTAGGACGTCATACCCGGTGCGGAGTCGGTCACGACGGAATTGAGCGAGGCCGTCTTCACCATGCCGGTCACAGGGAAGGTGTCCATGGCCAGGGGCGTGATGACCTTGCCCTGGGCGTAGCCGCCGGCCACGATGCGCGCCGCCGTGCGCTGCGCCGCGCCCATGCCGTCGCCCAGCAGGATCACGATGTTCTTCACCTTCTGTGCGCCTGGCAGCAGCGCCACGACTTCGAAGTTGCCCTGGGCCGTGACGATCTGGCCGTCGCTTTGCGTGGCGCTCACGGTGAAGCGGTGCACACCGGGCAGGTCGACGCTGACGGCGCGCACCGTGGCGATGGTGGCGTTCTTCGGCACCGAGGGCAGGCAGGCCGTGGCGCAATTCAGCAGCGCCACCGGCGCTTTCACGGCCTTGCCGTCAATGGAAAAGCTGGCGGCAGTGATGCTCTGGTCGGCAGCATCGGGACGCAACGTGGCCTGCAGGTCAAAGCGTTGGCCCGGCAGAAAGCGCGCGATCAGCGGTGCAGCCTGGCCGCTGGAAAACAGCTCGCTCGGGGGCGTGAGCCGGCTCACGGCGGGGGCTGCATGAACCGCGCAGCTCAGCAGGCTGGCAATGGCGCAGACGCTCAGGCGCAGCGCGGTGGGGGCAGGAAAAGGGGCGTTCATGGTGTTGCTCCGTCAAGGGGGTAAATACAAAAATGGGGCCTGCACGGCAGGCCTGAATTCAATGCCGGTGCTGCTGACCATGCAGGTAGGCCGCGACCTCAAAGCTGTTCATGCCGCGCACGCCTTCGGGCGCCAGCTGCAGGCGCACCCAGGAGACGCGACCGTCGGCCTCTTCAAAGCGCCCCACGCTCAAGGTCCCGCGCAGTTCCAGCAGGCCACGCGCATGGGCCAGCTTCCAGCCCTGCTGGCTGGCGTCCAGGTAAACCATCACCGTGGCGGCCGGCAGGTCGTCGGCCTCGCCGTCGGCGTGTTCGCTCATCTGCACCGGGCGTGGCGTCAGCATGAAGCGCCCGGGTTGCGGGAGCTCCTGCTGCACCATGTAGCCCACGAGCCGCACGGCGTGGCCGTCTGCCTGGCGCAGCGCTTCGCTCATTTCCATCCCCTTGGGGCCCACGGGCGTTTGGAAAAAATCGGCAAAACGCAGCTCAATGCTGTCGGCGGGCACGGCAGCTGCCATGGTTTGCGCCTGCGCCAAGCCCAGCCAAAGCGCTGCAGTGATGGCGAGAAGATGGCGCAGGGGGCGGTTCAGGGTGACGGTCATGCGCGCATGCTAGGCAGGATTTTTGACACTGTCGTGACAGACATGTTGCAGGCAGGGCTTGCGCCTGCCCACGGGATCCGCTGTACCATGAAACCCTTGTGAGCGCCCCGCGCGGACCCAGACTTCGACACGCCAGCGCGGACCGGTACCGACGCCAAAAGGAGGACAGCACGATGTTGACACCACGAGTTCGGCGCTGGGGCAAGGGCCTGGCGATGCTGTGCGCATTGCTCTGCGCGGACACGGGCCTGGCGCAGTCCGAGGCCCCGGCCATCCGCGCCTTGCGCACGGCGCCGAGCGAGAAGTTCACGGTGAACGCCGGGGTCAGGGATTGGGGGCCCAGCACAATCACTGGCCAGACCGTGCTGGCCGGGGGACCCACCGGCAGCGGCGGACTGTTCGCCATCAACCTGCTCAGCGGCAAGCTCAAATGGAGCTACCGACCCGCCAGGATCAACGGCTCGGTTTCCACGCCGCCCGCCGTTTCCGGCGACGTCGTCATCGCACCCTTTGGCGCAGCCAATCCGGGCGCGGTGATCGGCGTGTCGCTGGCCACGGGCAAGGAACTGTGGCGCGGCCCGGATCCGGCCGTGCACGCAGCGGTGGTGACCCATGACGGTCTGGCCTACACGCTGAGCAAGGACGGCAACTTCTACGCCCTGGATGCCGCCAGCGGGCGCGAGGTCTGGAGGGTGGCCTTTACGGCGAAGCGCGCCGCCTGCGCCTCGCGCCCCATCGTGCGCGACAACACCGTCTACCTGACGGCCGGAACCGACGGCACACCAGGCGACCCCAAGTCGGCCAGCGACTGGCTTTTTGCCCTGGACGCCAGGACCGGTCAGGAGCGTTGGCGCTACCGGGCGAATGTGCCCGACGCCTTTGCCGCCGCCTGCCTGCAGCAACCCGTCGTGACTGAAGACACGGTCTTTGCCAGCGGCGAGTCGCGCCTGTATGCCGTCGATCGGTCCAGCGGACGCGAGCGCTGGCCATCGGCCGAAGTGCGCCAGCCGGTCGATGGGCGCAACCGGCTGGTGCAGGTGCACGGCCTGGTCGACGCCGGCGCGGTGCTGGTGGGGCTCAGCAGCACCGCGCTCATGGCCTTCGACAAGGGCTCGGGGCGCATCGTCTGGACCTTGCCGGGCAGCTACGCCGAGTCGAGCCCGGCGACGGCCGTGGCCGGCCGTGTGCTTTATTTCCAGGGCAACCCGGGCGGCGCGCCAGGCGCCATCGACCGCGGCACCCTGCACGCACTCGACCTGGATACGCGCAACATCCTCTGGTCGTTCTCACGCCCCACGGCGCAGTCCAACTGGCCCTTCGGCCACGTGACGCCGGTGGACGATGGACTGTGGGTGGACTCTTATCAGGCGTTGGTGAAGCTGCAGTGACGCTGGCAGCGGCCTCACGCCGCGACGGCCGGGCGTATAGACTCTGCCCGCCATGAAGTTTCTCCCCAACAGCCACCCCGCCCTGACAGCACTGATCCTGACCCTCACCTGCACGCTGCGGGTTGCGGCGCAAGACAGCCCGCCGGCCAAGTCCGACACCACCCTGCCCACGGTGCAAATCAGCGGCAGTCAGGACAAGTACGACCCGCGCCGCTACGACACGGCCGCCAAGACCGTGGTCACCGAAGAAGAGATCCTCAAGCACGGCGACACCACCTTGGCCGATGTGCTCAAACGCCAGGCTGGCATCACCGTCAACGGCGGCAACGCGGGGCGCGGCGGAGGTGAAATCCGCATGCGCGGCCTGGGCTCGGGCTACACGCAGATACTGCTCAACGGCGAGCCGGCGCCGCCAGGCTTCACCCTGGACGACATCGCCCCGGCGCTGATCGAGCGTATCGAAATCATGCGCGCCGCCACGGCCGAATTCAGCACCCAGGCCATCGCCGGCACCATCAACATCGTGCTGAAACGCAAGACCACCGCGGCCAAGCGTGAACTCAAGTTCAACGCCGAGGGCTCGAACCGCTTCAAGTCTGCGTCGCTGAACGGGCTGCTGTCCGACAAACTGGGCGGCCTGTCGTATTCCCTGGCCGGCAACCTGCGGCGGGGCAACTACCAGGAGACGTCCACGCAGACCCAGGAAGGCAGCGACGCCAACGGCCAGGCGACGCAGTTGAACCGCGGCACCGAGCACAACGAAGGGCGGTTTGCCGGGCTGTCGCTCACGCCGCGCATCAACTGGAGCCTGGCCAACGGCGACACGCTGACTTCGCAGACCGTGCTCAACCTGAACGGTTCCAACAACGCCGGCGCCACCGCCTGGGTGAACGAACTGGGCGCGGCAGCGCCCTACCCGCTTGACCGGACCCAGTACCGGGGCCGCTTTGGCATGGCGCGCACCGACCTCAACTGGGTGCGCAATTTTGCCGACGGCGCCAAGCTCGACGCCAAGTTCGGCCTGAACGCGAGCCGCCGTGCCTGGGACCACTTCGAGCAGGCCTATGACAGCGCCGGGCAGCAGACGCTGAACCGCATGACCCCCGGCACAGCCCGCGACCAGGGCCTCACCCTGGTCGGCAAATACGCCACGCCGGTGGTGCAGGACCACACCCTGGCCATGGGCTGGGACGCGGGCAGCACGCAGCGCCGCGAAACGCGCGACGAGCACGACCTGCCGCTGGCCGGGCCGGGCGCCCTGGGCAGCGACCAGTCCTTTGACGCCACGCTGAACCGGCTGGCGCTGTTCGCCCAGGACGAATGGAGCATCACGCCCCAATGGTCGGTCTATCTGGGCCTGCGCTGGGAGACGCTGGACACGCGCAGCCAGGGCAATACCTTTGACGCCATTCACAACCGCTCGCAGGTGCTCAGCCCCCTGTTCCAGACGCTATGGAAGCTGCCCGGCAGCGACAAGGACCAGCTCCGCCTGGCTCTGACCCGCACCTACAAGGCCCCCGGCATCGGCCGTCTGATACCGCGGCCCTACACCGTGAGCAACAACAGCGCGGTGTCGCCCGATTACCAGGGCAACCCCGGCCTGCGGCCCGAGCTGGCGACCGGCATCGACCTGGCCTATGAGCACTTCTTTGGCGAAGGCGCGGTGTTCAGCGCCTCGGTCTACCGCCGCCAGATAGACGACTTCACGCGCAGCAACACCAGCCTGCTGGGACAGCGCTGGGTGTCCATGCCGGTGAACGACGGCCAAGCCCAGACCCGGGGACTGGAACTCGACGCCAAACTGCCCCTGAAGGTGGTGTGGGGCGAAGCTGCGCCCGACATGGATGTGCGCGCCAACCTGGCCTTCAACGCCTCCAGCGTGACCAGCGTGCCCGGCCCGAACAACCGCATGGCCGAGCAGACGCCGCTGTCGGCCAACCTCGGACTGGACTACAAGCTCAAAACCGGCTTCAGCACCGGCGCCAACTACACCTTCAAACGCGGCGGGCCGGTGCAGATTTCCGCGACCAGCAGCACTTACGTGAGCCCGCGGCGCGAGCTCGATGTGTACGCGCTGTGGAAGCTGAACCCGCAATACCAACTGCGCGTCTCGGCCGCCAACGTGCTGGCCCAGCCCTACACCGCCGTGGCGCAGTACACCGACAGCAACGGCGGTCTGTGCAACACCAGCGTCAACGCCTACAGCGCCGTGCTGCGGGCCACGCTGGAACTCAAGCTGTAGCCGGCAGGCTGCTACGCATTGGCCACGCCGTCGCCTCAGACGCCCTCGTCTTCTTCCAGGCTCTCGTTGTCCATGACGGCGATTTCCGCGTACTGCGTGCCGTTGAGCTGATGCCGGTAGGCCAGGTGGGCGTAGCGGGCATTGGCTTCGTTGTCGCCTTCGTCATCGGCCGTGGCAGCGAGCAGATGGTATTTGGCTGCAGCGGCGAAGTGGTGCGCGGCCAGGCGGTGCAGTTCTGCCGCGGTATCGATCTCGTCGTCCATTTCTTCCTCCACCCCTTCCACGGGCCATTCGGCATCGGTTGCGTTGGGGTTCAGTGGCGTGTGTTCTTTGCTCATGGTGTGTCTCGCAAGTTGGGCAGCGGCGACATGCCGCAACGCCAGCATCGGGCCGGCGCATGAAGGCTTGGTGACAAGGCAGACCGATACGCCGTCAAGTCGCGTCGGCTGAAGTGCCAGTCTGGACGGTCCTGGACAGCGTATAGCCGGCGTGGGTGCCGGTCAGCAGTTGAAACATGGCAAAGATGGGTCCCGGCATGGTGCGCGGATCGCTCGTGCTTTCCAGCGCCTGCCAGGTTCTGGACTGAAGACCGCCCCGACTCCCGGGCTGAACCGGGTAGCCCATCAATGCAGCAGCATCCACCTGACTCAATCCGGCCTTGGGCCGCGCGGCTTTCAGTTCTTCTCCGCTGGGGGATGGCATCTCTATGTGCATGTTGATTTCTCACTGGATGAAGTGTTCGCTGAAACAAGGGCCACCGTCATTGCGCCGAGGCATCCCTGCGGACAACGCCCTCGATGCTAGCTCGAGTCGACGCAGATCAAAGAGAAGCCCCACCGAGTCGGTGTTGTCACGCCGGCCCCTAGAATGCCACGATGACTTACCCCAACACCCAACTCTTCATCGCCGGCGTTTGGCGCGATGCCGCTGATGGCAAAACCCTGGCCGTATTCAACCCCGCCACCGGCCAGGAAATCGGCCGCGT
>CAIKVZ010000344.1 GCA_903830985.1 uncultured beta proteobacterium | reverse complement strand
CAAGCATCCCGTGCCGGCAAGCGACACGCTGTCTTTCCCAAGGAGCAAAGCATGAATTTGAAGGACCTGAAAATCTCCACCCGGCTGATCCTCGGCTTCGGCCTGCTGGCGCTGTTGATCGCCCTGATGGGCGCCGTCGCCAGCTTAAAAATTCATGGCATCGGCGAGTCCTTCGACCTGGTGGTGAAGGACAAGGTGCCCAAGGTCATCACCCTGTTCGAGGTGGAAGGCGACATCAACGTGGTGGCGCGCGCCGCGCGCAATATGGTGATCCTGAGCGATCCAGCGGAGATAAAGAAAGAAGAGGCCCGCATTGTGGCGGCGCGCAAGACCATCACCGAAAAGCTCGACCTGCTGGCCAAGGAGGTGCAATCCGAAGCGGGCAAGGCAGCGCTGGCCAAGGTGAACGAAACCCGCGCCCGCTATCTGCCGGTGCTGCAAAAATTTGTCGATCTGGCCAACGCCGGCAAGAACGACGACGGCAAGGCCCTGCTCATGGGCGAAATGCGGGTGGCACAAAACGCCTATTTCGGCGCGCTCGACGCCATGATCAAGCACCAGGACGAGTCCATGGACGAAGCGGCCAAGAGCGCCACCGACGCCGTTGTCAGCACCAATTGGGTCATGGGCCTTGCCGTCGCAGCGGCCCTGATCCTTGCATTCCTGGGTGCGTTCTGGATCATCAGCTCCATCACCCGCCCCTTGCGCCAGGCGGTGAAGGTCGCGCGCGCTGTCGCGTCGGGTGATCTGAGCAGCACCTTCGATGCTGAGGGTCAGAACGAAACCGCACAGTTGCTGGCGGCCCTGCAGGAGATGCAGGCCAGCCTGGTGCGCGTCGTCTCCGAAGTGCGCCAGGGCTCGGATGGCGTGGCCACGGCCAGCGCGGAAATCGCCCAGGCCGATCTGGACCTGTCTGCACGCACCGAAAGCCAGGCCAGTTCGCTGGAGGAAACCGCCGCCTCCATGGAGCAACTCAGCGCCACCGTGAAGCAAAACGCCGACAGCGCGCGCCAGGCGAATCAACTGGCCATCAGCGCCAGCACCGTCGCCACCCAGGGGGGTGAAGTCGTGGGTCAGGTGGTCGAGACCATGAAGGGCATCAACGACGCCTCGCGCAAAATTTCGGACATCATCAGCGTGATCGACGGCATCGCGTTCCAGACCAACATCCTGGCGCTGAATGCCGCCGTGGAAGCCGCGCGCGCCGGCGAACAGGGGCGCGGCTTTGCCGTGGTGGCGAGCGAGGTGCGATCCCTGGCCGGACGCAGCGCCGAAGCGGCCAAGGAAATCAAGTCGCTGATCTCGGCCAGCGTGGAGCGCGTGGAACGCGGCACCGCCCTGGTGGACCAGGCCGGCTCGACCATGACCGAGGTCGTGGGTTCGATCCGTCGCGTCACCGACCTCATGGGTGAAATCAGCGCCGCCAACAACGAGCAAAGCCTGGGCGTGTCCCAGGTCGGTGAAGCCGTCACGCAGATGGACCAGGTGACGCAGCAGAACGCAGCCCTGGTGGAAGAAATGGCAGCAGCCGCCAACAGCCTGCAGTCCCAGGCCGAGGGCTTGGTGAGAACCGTGTCCGTCTTCACGCTGCCGCCGGGCCATGCCCGCGCCACGCCCCCTGCCTACCGTCCCGCTGCGCCGGCACGGGTTGCCGCACCCCAACGCACCGCCATCCCCGCAGCCAAAAAACCCGTGCTGGGCGCTGGACCCAAAGCCCTGACCGCCAGCGCGCCGCCAGTTGCCGCTGCTGACGAGTGGGAAAGTTTCTAAAGGAGCACCTTCATGCGTAAAAAAGTCGTCTCTTCAGCCGAAGCCATCGCCATCCTGCGCGATGGCGACACCTTGTGTTGCTCGGGTTTTGGCAGCAACGGCGTTCCCGTGGAACTCATCCTGGCGCTGGAAAAGCGCTTCCTGGAAACCGCCTCACCGAAAAACCTCACCCTGCTGTTCGGCGGCGGTCCCGGCGACGGCGGCACGGGCGGGGTCAACCATCTGGCGCACGAGGGCATGCTCAAGCGCGTCATCGGCGGCCACTATGGGCTGGTGCCGAAGATCGGCCAACTGGCGCTGCAAAGCAAGGTCGAGGCCTACAACCTGCCCCTGGGCGTGATCTCCCACCTGTACCGCGACATCGCCTGCGGCCTGCCGGGAACGGCGTCCAAGGTCGGTCTGGGCACCTTCGTCGACCCGCGCCTGGAAGGCGGCAAGATCGGCAGCAAGACCACGGAGGACCTGGTCGAGGTCATCACACTGGGCGGCAAGGAGTTGCTCTACTACAAGACCTTTCCGATTTCCGTGGCTTTCATTCGCGCCACCAGCGCCGACGCCGAAGGCAACCTCACGATGGAGCGCGAAACGCTGACCCTGGACGCGCTGGCCATCGCCACCGCGACGAAAAATTCCGGCGGCTTCGTCATCGCGCAGGTGGAACGCATCGTCGAGCGCGGATCCCTCAATCCGCGGCGCGTCAAGGTGCCGGGCATCCTGGTCGACTGCGTGGTCGTGGCCTCGGCCGAGAACCATCCGCAAAACCTGGGCGGCAGCTACAACCCGGCGTTCTCGGCCGAGGTGCGCGTGCCGCTCGACGCCATGGCGCCGATGGCGCTGGACGAGCGCAAGGTGATCGCGCGCCGCGCGGCATTTGAATTGCTGCCCAACTCCGTGGTGAACCTGGGCATCGGTATGCCCGAGGGCGTGGCTGGCGTGGCCAACGAAGAAAAAATTCTGAAGTACATGACGCTCACGGCCGAGCCTGGCGTGATCGGCGGCCTGCCGGCATCGGGGGCGAATTTCGGCGCCGCCATCAACCCCGAAGCCGTGATCGACATGAACCAGCAGTTCGATTTCTACGACGGCGGCGGACTCGATCTGGCCTGCCTGGGACTGGCCGAGTGCGACCCGGCGGGCAGCATCAACGTCAGCCGCTTCGGCCCCAAGCTGGCCGGCGCCGGCGGCTTCATCAACATCACGCAGAACAGCCGCACCGTGGTTTTCGTCGGCACCTTCACCGCCGGCGGACTGAAAATTGCGATCGAAAATGGACAGGTAAAGATCCTGCAGGAAGGCCGCGCGCGCAAGTTCGTGCAGCGCATCGAGCAGGTCACCTTCAGCGGTCCCTACGCATCCAGCAGCGGGCAGACCGTGCTCTACGTGACCGAGCGCTGCGTGTTCCGCCTCACACCCCAGGGACTGGAACTGATCGAGGTGGCGCCGGGCATCGACATCGAGCGCGACATTTTGGCGCAAATGGACTTCAAGCCCATTGTGAACAATCCCGTGCCCATGGACGCGCGCATCTTCCGCCCCGAAGCCATGCGACTGAAAGACACGCTGCTGTCCATCAGCCTGGTGGATCGCATGCAGTATGAACCGAGCCAGGGCACGGCCTACTACAACTTCCAGGGGCTGCGCGTGCAAAGCCACAAGGACGTGGAAGACATCCGCCATGCGACCGAGGCGCTGTGCCGCCCCATCGGCAAGAAGATCGGCGTGGTGGTGAACTACGACGATTTCCAGATCGATGAAGCCGTGGTCGACGACTACGCGGTCATGGTCAAGCAGATCAGCGACCTGTTCTACACCCATGTCTCGCGCTACACCACCAGCGCCTTCATGCGCTTGAAACTGGGCGCGGCACTGGAGGAACGCGGTCTGGCGGCGCACATCTACGAAACCCCGCAGGAGGCCATGGAGTCGGCGCGTCAATCGGGCGCCGAATAGCGCTCAGGCCCGCAGCTTGCTGCGGGCCGATCAGCCCGTCACTTGCGCACGCGTTTGGCGGCTACGGGTTTGACCTTGGCCACCGGCTCGGCCGCGGACTCCAGCGACTGCGTGAGACGCAGCGCCAGTTCCATGACGCGCTGCGGATCGGCCCCCAGCGTATCGATCAGGAACTCGATGATTTCGGAGCGAGGATTCGCCAGCGTGGGCTCGATCATCATCACCGCGGCCGACACTGCCAGCGCGCTTTCACAGGCCGCCTTGGTGGGCAGCATGTGCTCCAGCGCATTCAGCGCCTCCACCGGCGCCACGGCCGTGATGCGCGCCTGCTCCTTGAGCAGCGCGATCCAGTCAGTGTCGGGCGAAGCCGAGCCGCGCGCATTCGCCGGCAACTGCGCCAGCAGCCGCGCCAGGCGGAAACTGCGCCGCTCGAAGACGCCGATGGACGCCATGCCGGCCAGCACGATGCGGCACACGGCCTCGGCAAAACCGCCTTCGTTGATGTGTTCCAGCACGGCAGCGCGCACCTTGTCGAGTTCGACCTGCGCGCGGGCGTAGGCGATATCCGCATCGGGCACATCGGGTTTGAACCAGGCGCCCAGGCCTTGGGGGCCGAACATGCGCCGCGCGTCGGCCACGGTCTTCTCGTTGTTGCGGTCGCGGTACTGGTTCAGGCTGTCGGTGATCTTTTGCGCGACCTGTTTTTCCAGGATACGCAGCGGATGGTCATCGGCAATCGGCGTGCGATGCTCACGCGCTTTCTTCGCCTGTTCACGGATCAGTGGCGCCAGCACGAACTTGTCGGAGAGCAGCTCGCGCTGCATGCGCATGGAATTCTGCTTGCCCTGCGCGTCCGCCACCGTGCGTGTGGCGAGCAGCTTCACCCAGGGCCGGACCCAGGTCTTGTAGATGTCGGCGTTGAACTCCGACACCTTGGCGATGGTGGAGAACATGGCTTCCTCTTCGCGCCCTTCCGGGTTCAGCGCGCTGATGTCGGCCATGGTGCGGTGCTCGTAGTGCACGGTGTAGTCGCCGGGTTCAAGCTGGTCCCAGCGCTGCGTCTCCAGGCCGGCCTTGGCCTGCAGCTTCATCTCGTACAGGCCCGGCGGCAGGCTCTCGATCATGTCGAGCGAGGTCACAAGCTGGTCGTGCTCCTTGCGCGCCACATCGCCGCCGACAAAGATGCCCAGATGGCCCACGCTCTCGTGCAGCACGTAGATGATGGTGCGCCCTGCGGCCGCAATGGCGCGCTCGTCGCCCCAGGTGTCGATGATCCAGTTCAGCGCCTGCGGCGGCGGTGTGATGTTGTCGCCCCAGGAGGCAAACACCACCACCGGCGCCGTGATGTTGCGCAGGTCGATGGCCTTGTCCCCGGCCATCACCGTGCCGCGCGCCAGCCGGTTGCCGACAAACAGGTTCTCCACGATGGACTCGATCTCGCTGCCGGTCATGCGGAAGAAACCACCCCACCAGCGCTCGAACTCGAGAAAGCGCTCGGCCTCGGTGTCCACGCTGGACCACAGGTTGTAGTACTTGTTCCACCAGGTGTTGGCCGGATTGAGCTTCTCGAAATTCTCCACCAGGTGCACGCCGTCGAAGCGGTCCGCGCCCATGTCACCGGTCAATGACGCCAGCCACGAGCCACCGAGCGCGGCACCCGCATAGCGCATGGGGTTGAGCTTGGAACTGCCGGCCCAGTAGGACAGCGGCGCACCCATGATCATGAGCGGGCCGAACAACTCCGGGCGCATGGCGTTGAGCGCCATCATGGCCCAGCCCGCCTGGCAGTTGCCGATCACCACGGGCTTGGCGCTGCACTGCGGATGGCGTGCGATCACCTCCTCGAGAAAGCGCGCCTCGGCCTGCGCCACGGTGAACAGCGTCTGCCCTTCCTCGGGTTCCGGGCGGAAGGTGACGAAGTACACCGTATGCCCGGCGCGCATCGCCATGCCCACCTCGGAATCAAACTTGAAGCCGCCGATGCCGGGTCCGTGGCCGGCGCGCGGATCCACCACCACGACCGGACGCGCCGCGGGATTCACCGGCATGCCGGAAGGTGGGACGAGACGCAGCAGCGCGTAATTGCAGGGGTGAGCCATGTCGTGACCATCGAGCACGGTCTCATGCTCGAACTTCAGCAACGGTGGCGTTCCCTCGTCCAGGTGCGCGATGTAGTTGTTGCCCCGGTCCAGCATGGTGTCCAGGAACAGCGCCGTACGCTGCGCAGCATCGGCCAAGTAGGCACCGGTGTCACCCAGGGATGCTGGCACGACTGACGACGCAGCGGACGCCACTTTTTCGGCTTTGGAAACGGATTTTTTGGGCGCGGACATGAAGGAGCTCCTGAACTAAAACTTCGTTTTTCACTTATATCAGGGCAGGCTGACAAGGACCAGTGGATTGGATCAAGTGCAGTGCTGTTTTACCCGGACAAACAGCACTGAAGCAGCAGCTTCAAAGGCGATAATGGCTGGCCGTTGTGGGCCCGTCGCCGCGGCACAAACAGGGAACAAAATATGGATATCCAAAGTCTGCTGGACCAACCGCACAAGCTGCCCACGATACCCAAGGTGGCGCAGCAACTGATGCTGAGTTTCAGTTCCGAGGACGTCACCATCGACGAGATTGCCAGCCAACTGTCGGCCGACCCGGCGCTCAGCGCCAAGCTGCTGCGGCTTGCGAACTCGGCCTATTTTCAGGTGCCGCGCACCATCGGCACGGTGGACGACGCGCTGCGCATGCTGGGCTTCGTGATGGTGCGCAACCTGGTGCTGGGCAACGGCATGGTGACCGCGTTTCGCAACACGCCGGGAATGAACCTGAAACAGTTCTGGCGCTACAACCTGTACACCGCCTGCGCCTCGCGCTGGCTCGCCGGGCAGTCCGGCATGGACGCGGACCTGAGCTTCACCGTGGGCCTGATGCACGGCATCGGCCAACTGCAGATGCACAGCGCAGCACCGCAGGCCATGCTGGCACTGGACCAGCAACTCAATGTGCTGGCCGCGGGTCGCGCCGAACTGGAACAGCGCACGCTGGGCTTTCACTACGGCGACGTGGCGGCCGAACTGGCGAAACTCTGGAAGTTTCCGCAAGACATCATCGCAGCCCTGCGCGACACGCCGCTGCCGCTGGCAGCCACCGAATTTTCCACGCCCGCAGCCTGGGTCCATATGGGCGCATGGCGGGCTCGCGTCGAGGTGCTGCAACTGGGAGAAGAAGAGCAACTGACCAGCTACCCGGCCGAGGTTGGAAAACGCCTTGGGCTGGAAGCAGCCTGGCTACCGTCGCTGGCGGCGCAGCATGTCCGCGCAACGGTGCCAGAGATGCCCGCTCTGATTGAATTGACCGAAGGCCTGGACGCCATGCTGGAGTGACGAGGCGTCGTCCGATGGAACACCGGTGGCGCGCACTCACACTGGCTCTGCTGGCGGCGCTGCACCTGCAGGCCAATGCAGACAGTGCTGCGACTCTATCCCCCATGCCGATGCTTGATGCCGAGCTGGCGGCCATCGTGCAGCGCCCCGCGCAGCCGCTGGCCAGTTTGTCAACGCTGGCGGTGCGCGCCGGCAAGCCGGTGTACCAGGCCCAGTTTGGCAAGCAGTGGATGGACCCCGCGAACCCGCAAAACAGCATCGTGGCGAATCCGCAGACCCTGTACCGCATAGCGTCCCTGTCCAAACTCGTCACCACCCTGGGTGTCATGCGTCTGGTCGAGCAGGGCAAACTGCAGCTCGACGCCGACGTCAGCGGCTACCTCGGTTACCGCTTGCGCAACCCGCATTTTCCCGACACCGCCATCACGCTGCGCATGCTGCTGTCGCATACCTCCTCACTGCGCGACGATGCCGGTTACTACTGGGAGGACCGGCTCAAGGTCGATTTGCGCGATGTGCTGACGCCGACCGGACGCCTGTATGGCAGCGGCACCATGTGGTCCGATCGGGCAGCGCCGGGCAAATATTTTTCCTACGCCAATCTGCCCTGGGGCGTGATCGGCAGCGTCATGGAAGCCGTCACCGGCGAGCGTTTCGACCGTCTCATGCGCCGCCTGATCCTGGACCCCATGGGCTTGCACGGTGGTTTTCATCCAGCAGACTTTTCAGACGCCGACCTGACCCATGTCGCCACGCTGTACCGCAAGCGCCGCGAGGTCGGCGGCCAAGAGATCTGGGACAGTGCCGGGCCCTGGGTGGCGCAGGTGGACGATTACCACGACACCGCGCCGGCGCCGCGCGCCGGGCCGGACTATGTGCCGGGCAGCAACGGCACGCTGTTTGGCCCCCAGGGCAACTGCCGGCTCTCGGCCGAGGGCCTGGGCCGGATCCTGCTGCTGTTGCTGAACCAGGGCAGGCATGAGGGACAGCAGCTGTTGACGCAACAGTCCGTGGCCGCGATGCTGTCGCCACAGTGGCAGAACAACGGCAAGCCCGGTGTGCACAGCAATGGCGACAGCAACCAGGGTCAGTTTCAGGCCTGGGGACTGGGCCTGCAGTTGTTTCGCGACGTGAGTGAAAACGCCCGGGGCGACCGGTTGGTGCAGGGTGGTGGGTTCAGCGGCGCCGGCCACTTCGGTGACGCCTGGGGGTTGACCGCGCTGCTGGTGTTCGATCCAGCGACCCGCCACGGCATGGTCTACCTCAGCGGTGGCCCGGGCTTCAATCCGGAGACGACACCTGGCGTCTATTCCTCAACGTTTCGTTTCGAAGAGGAAATCCGCACGGCCTTGTACCGCCATGCACTGCGGGTCCCTGCTAGACCTTGATGAAAATGCCACGCCGGTGCAACTGTTCGGCGACCAGCCAATAGCAGCCCAGCATCAGCAGGGCATAGGCCAGCGAGCCCAATGACGTATCGCCCAACAGCTGCACGACGCCTTGCTGATAAAGCCAGCGCAAGCTGTTGGTGTAGCTCACCGCGCCTGCAGCGTCCATACCGTCGGCCCAGCGTCCCAGGGACAGCACGCGCGGCAGGAAACCGCTGAGGCAGAAAATGAACAAGGCGTTGCTGCCAAAGACGACAAAGAAGCGCTGCCAGGCACCACGCCATTGGCGCAGTTCGAGCATCCAGACCAGCGCGGCCAACGCGGCCACAGCGCAGCCAGAGCTGTACAGCACATAGCTGCTGGTCCAGATTTTTTTGTTCAAGGGCAGCAGCGGCGACCACAGCAACCCCAGAATGAGCAGCCCGGCGGCCCAGAGCAGCAGGCGCCGAACCAGCGCTTGCGTTGGTGCCTCGCTGCGCAACTGCTGCCCCACCAGATAACCCAGCAAGACCTGGCTGACACAGGGCAGGCTGCTGGCCAGACCTTCCGGATCGAAGGCCACGCCCTCACCCTGGTACAGGTGGGCGGAACCCAGCAGCGCGCGGTCCAGGGACGTGCCAAAAAAGCCCTCCAGGCTGTACGGGTCACCCGCCTGACCCAGCCCCCAACACAAGCCCCAGTAGGCCAACAGCAGCGCCAGCGCAGCCGGCGCGACGGCGCGACGCGGCAGGACCTGAACCAGCAGCGCCGCACCGGCGTAGCTCATGGCAATGCGCTGCAGCACGCCCATGATGCGCAGGTGCTCGAGGCTGCGCCACACCAGTTCGCCCTGCGCCGACCAGCGCACAAAAGGACTGAGATTGAGCAGCAGCCCCAGGCCGAAAATCCACAGCGTGCGTCGGCCGATCTTCAGCCAGACGGATGGCGAAGGGCCCTCACGGTGGGACGACATGGAAAACGCCATGGCGTTGCCCACCGCAAACAGAAAGAAGGGAAACACCAGATCGGTCAGCGTGCAGCCATGCCAAGGCGCATGGGCCAGCGGCGCGTACAGGTGGCTCCAACTGCCCGGGTTGTTCACCAGGATCATCAGCGCTACGGTGGCACCGCGAAAAACATCAAGGGACAGGTAGCGCATGGAGTTCGTCAAACCGGCTCGTGAAAAGCCACAGTCTACGGCTGCGACGGCATGGGTCCTCGGATCAATTCCTTCCAACTTCCAACTGCCAACCGCTATCGACGGCCGCGCATGGATTTGAAAAGTGTCAATGACTGCAAGTATCGACAGCGCGATCATGGTCCGGACGAAGGGAGCGCCGCATGAAGACCAACGGGCCAGAACGTCAGTCTGCCAAAACATCTGTCCAGCCCAAGCCCGACTGGTTGGAGCTGCCCGCGGGACTCGCGTCCAGGCTGGATGCGCTGTGTCAACGCCATCCCGAAAAAACCCGCGCTCAGATCGTCAACCAACTGTTGAACTGGGCCTTGGCCGAGCATGAACGCAGCGGATCCATGATGAGTCCGGGAGCACCCGCTGTGCAAACGGTCACTCCGGCTTCGGTCTATTTGCCGACCGGGCCGTTTGCCGAGTTCCATGGCCTGGGATTCAAGCATCACCTT
>CAIKVZ010000343.1 GCA_903830985.1 uncultured beta proteobacterium | reverse complement strand
TGATCGGCAGTGCGGCTCAGCATCAAACTTCTCCTTCCAAAATCCAGGTGTCCTTGGTGCCGCCGCCCTGCGAGCTGTTCACCACCAGCGAGCCCTCTTTCAGCGCCACGCGCGTCAGACCACCCGGCACCATCTGCACGGTCTTGCCGCTGAGCACGTAGGGGCGCAGGTCGATGTGGCGCGGCGCGATGCCGCTCTCCACAAAGGTCGGGCAGCTCGACAGGCTCAACGTGGGCTGGCTGATGTAGCCGTTCGGATTCGCCAGGATGGCGCGGCGAAAATCCTCGATCTCGGCCTTGGTCGAAGCAGGACCCACCAGCATGCCGTAGCCGCCTGCGCCGTGCACCTCCTTGACCACCAGGTCTTTCAGGTTCGCCAGGGTGTAGGCCAGGTCGTCCTTGTTGCGGCACATGTAGGTGGGGACGTTGTTCAGGATCGGCTTTTCGCCCAGATAAAACTCGATCATCTTGGGCACATAGGGGTAGATCGACTTGTCGTCGGCCACGCCCGTTCCCACGGCGTTGCAGATCGTCACGTGGCCGGCGCGGTAGGCGTCTATCAGTCCGGCGCAGCCCAAGGTGGAAGTCGGACGAAACACCTTGGGGTCCAGAAAGTCGTCGTCCACGCGGCGGTAGATCACGTCCACACGCTTCAAGCCGCGCGTGGTGCGCATGTAGACGAAGTTGTCGCGCGCGACCAGGTCCTGCCCCTCCACCAGTTCCACGCCCATTTGCTGGGCTAGGAAGGCGTGCTCGAAGTAGGCGCTGTTGTGCATGCCGGGGGTCAGCACCACCACCGTGGGTTCGGCCGTGGTCGCCGGGCTGCTGGCACGCAGGGTTTCCAGCAGCAAATCGGGGTAATGCGCCACCGGCGCCACGCGGTGCGCGTTGAACAGTTCGGGAAAGAGCCGCATCATCATCTTGCGGTCTTCCAGCATATAGCTCACGCCACTGGGCACGCGCAGGTTGTCCTCCAGCACGTAGTACTCGCCCTCCCCCTTGGCGTTGGGCGCGCGCACGATGTCGATGCCCGAGATGTGCGAGTAGATGCCGTGGGGCAGGTCCACGCCCATCATCTCGGGGCGAAACTGGGCGTTGTTCTCGATCTGTTCGCGCGGCACCACGCCGGCCTTGATGATCTCCTGATCATGGTAGACGTCGTGGATGAAGCGGTTCAGCGCCGTGACGCGCTGCACCAGGCCGCGCTCCATGTCGGCCCATTCAGCAGCGGGAATGATGCGCGGGATCAGGTCGAAGGGAATGAGACGCTCCGTGCCGGCGCCGTCCTCGTCCTTCTCGCCGTAGACCGCGAACGTGATGCCGACACGGCGGAAAATCATCTCCGCCTCCTCGCGCCGCTTGGCCATCATGTCGCCGGGCTGACGCGCCAGCCATTCGTCGTAGATCTGGTACTGGTCGCGGATCTGCGCGCCCTTGGTGAAAAACTCGTAGGGCAACCGGGTGTACATCTCGTCACACTTGTGCATGTGCGCGCTCCTGTGCCAAGGATATCAAGGTCCGGAGTTTCAAAATCGGAACACAGGGCTAATTTTCACTCCGCGGCAGTCGATGCTGCCAATAGCGCGCTGCCAACTCACGCTGGCACTGTAGTTCTTCCGGCCTGTCCGAAGTCCAGCTCATGGCACCGCAGTGCGGCGAGTCCAGCAGCCGAATGTGACGTTCCCGATATCG
>CAIKVZ010000342.1 GCA_903830985.1 uncultured beta proteobacterium | reverse complement strand
TGCCAGCGCCTTGACGGAGCATATGCTGACGGATGCGACCATTGAACGGGCCGCCCTGTACCGTACCTTGCAACGGCTGGAGATCAATGGGCATGTGGTGTCCGACTGGGATGTTTCGGGCAGTGGTCCCGCACGTCACAACTACAAGTTGACCGAGCGCGGAGAAGAGCATCTCCGCGAATGGCGTGTGGTGTTGGATCACCTGGCACACGCGATGACCCGGTTTGTCGATGAGGTTGGCGAGGTGTGCGGTGAACCGACCGCGGAAGCCGCACCCGAGACTCAACCACTGGCTTAAAACCGGGTCGCGGGCATATCAATACCTTGACATACCCGCAACCCCAGTCATCGCTACCGTGCGTGATTAGTGGTCGCAAGCATTGGCGCCAGTCACCAGCGCCTCTTGCAGATAAGCGGTGACCAATGCTTCTGGACTGCCCACCGGGGCGCCGGTCACCACGGTAATGCCGTTCTCGGCGAAGATCTGCTGCGCCCGCATCCCCATGCCCCCGGCGATGATGTTGGTCGCGCCTTGCTCGTGCAGCCAGCGGGGGATGACGCCGGGTTCGTGCGGCGGCGGGGTCAGGTATTGCGTGCCGGTGATCTGCTTGGACGCCGCATCGACATCCACCAGCGCAAACTGCTCGCAATGCCCGAAGTGCATACACAGTTGGCCCTCGGCCATCGGAATAGCGAATCGCATTATGGGTAACTCCTTCGTGTGTGTCATGTCCTGCGCTTCGCAGCGGGTGCGAAGCTGCTCGGCAATCGCTGTCAGGCTGGCGCCCGCAGGGGTGTCGGCATGGCGATAGACCATGGGGACGCCGGCATCCCCGGTCGTGACGACCAGAACTTCCAGCGGGATACGCCCGAGGAACGGCACACGCATCTCGCCGGCCATGGTTTCGCCACCACCTGTTTTGAAGAGATCGATCTGCTGGCTGCAGTGCGGGCAAATGAGGCCGCTCATATTCTCGACCACACCCAACACCGGCACCTGCATGGTGTGACAGAAGGAGATGGACTTGCGCACGTCGGCCAGGGCGACATCCTGCGGGGTCGTCACGATGACGGCGCCGTCAATCGCGCCCAGCGTTTGCACGACCGACAGCGGTTCATCCCCAGTTCCCGGCGGGCAATCGACAATGAGATAATCCAGGTCACCCCAGACCACTTCTTCCACCAGTTGCTTAATGACGCCGGCTTTCGCGGGTCCGCGCCAGATCACCGCATCATCCGCACGTTCCAGCAGAAAGCCGAGGGAGATGACCTTGAGCAGGTCATAGCCGGCGGGAACTAATTTCCCGTCCTCGATGTCCAGCCTGGTGCCCGCCAATCCCAGCATCGTCGGGACACTCGGGCCATGCAGGTCGACATCGAGCAGCCCGACCTGGCGCCCGCTCATCGCCAGCGCCATGGCCAGGTTGACGGCGACGGTGCTTTTTCCGACGCCCCCTTTGCCGGAGAGGACCACGATGGTATGACGGATACGGCGTAAGGTCTCGTCGCGGCCCAT
>CAIKVZ010000341.1 GCA_903830985.1 uncultured beta proteobacterium | reverse complement strand
GCGCAGACCGCCGACGACTACGAGGCGCTGCTGCCCTGGAACCTCGTGCTGCAGGCCGAGTGAAGTTGAGCGGCCGCATGGTACGAACCAATCACATCTGAGCGCGCGGCGCAAGGCACGCGGTTAATCGACCGCTTACCATCAAATGACATTGCCAGATGGCCTGTATGACCTGCTGCTCACCGAAGGTCTGACAGCGCAGTTGGACCTGAGTCGTGCCGAAGTCCACCCTTTGAGTGGAGGTGCAACAGAATTTTTGGCGGAGGCCATCACAAGGCAGTTGGCGGCGATTCTGGAAGACATGAGCGGCGACGCCGCCGACAAATCGAGGCGACAACTCGAACTTGTCAACGAGTTGCTGGTGACGCTGCGCCAACGGCTTATCGCCGACAGCGCGACCGCTCCATCCGCCGAGGTCATCGACCTGGTGGCGCCGCCGCTGCGTCTGCTCAAAGCCATTCAACACGACCGCCAGTTTGCGGTGTCGCCGGCGATAGGCCTTGCGGCGCCCTGGTTGTTCACTGCCTGCAAGGGTTCACCTTCCCTGCTGCAAGAGATCCGTCGGGAACTGGCATCGGCCGACCAGGTGGACATTCTGGTCAGCTTCATCACCGTCTCTGGCGTGCGCAAACTTCAGGATGTGCTGCAGCAAATCACCGCGTCGGGCGCTCAAGCCGGGGGAGCAACGCGACTGCGCATCCTGACCACAACCTACACCGGTGCAACCGAGCCACGCGCACTCGACGAGCTGGCGCGCTTGCCCGGTTGCGAAGTGCGTGTTTCACTGGACGGCCGACGCACCCGGTTGCACGCGAAGGCCTGGCTGTTCCACCGAAAAACCGGCTTCGGTTCTGCCTATGTGGGCAGTGCGAACCTTTCGGGCGCCGCGCTCACTGGTGGACTCGAATGGACGGTCAAGCTGACGCAGCGCGCGCAGCACCCGCTGTTCGAACGCGCCAAAGCCCACTTCGAAACGCTCTGGGCCGACAACGAGTTCCAGCACTATGACCCGGATAACATCGGGCATCGGCAAGCCTTGGCCGCAGCGCTGGACCGTGAATCATTCAGTAGCGGCGAGCCGACCTCGATGATCAGTTTCTTCGACCTGCAGCCCAAAACCTACCAGCAGGACATGCTGGAGCAATTGACTGCAGAGCGGGCGCATGGGCGCTGGAGGAATCTTGTCGTTGCCGCCACCGGCACGGGTAAGACCGTCGTCGCGGCATTCGACTACCGCAACACCTGCCAATTGGTTGGTGGTCGACCGCGCCTGCTGTTCGTCGCGCACCGCGAGGAAATTCTTCGGCAATCGCTGCGTACTTACCGCGAAGTGCTGCGTGACCCGGCGTTCGGTGAAATGCTGACAGGCAGCCACAGCCCGGAGCGCTTCGATCATCTGTTTGCCACCATCGACAGCTTGTACAGCCGGGGTCTGGTCGCCACACTCGGCGCGCAGCACTGGCATACCGTTGTCATCGACGAATGCCATCGGCTCGCTGCCGAGCGCTTCGACGGCTTTGTCAACGCGGTGCGCCCGCGCCTCTTGCTGGGACTGACGGCAACGCCCGAGCGCAGCGACGGACAACCGATTTCCCAATACTTTGACGCACGACCTGATGGCAGCCCGGCCATCGAGTTGCGGCTATGGCACGCGCTGGACCTGCAATTGCTCGCGCCGTTCGAGTACTACGCCTGCGACGACGCGACCGACTTCGCTGAGGTGCCCTGGAACCGCCCCGGTGAACAGGCAGCCATTGACAATCTGGTCACCGGCAATGATGTGCGCGCCAAGCTGGTCGTCAACGAGTGGCGCCGACTCGCATCGGATGCACGGCGCTCACGTGCTCTGGTGTTCTGCGTTTCAGTCGCTCACGCCGAATTCATGACGGCCTGGTTGAACCGAGCCGGCCTGCCTGCTGCCTGCGTGGTCGGCACGACGGATGCGCAGGAGCGGCGCAACGCTCCACAGCGACTGATGAGCGGTGAACTGTGCGCCCTGGTCACGGTTGACCTCTACAACGAAGGCATCGACCTGCCGATGGTCGACACTTTGCTGCTGCTGCGGCCGACACAGAGTCCAGTGCTGTTCCAGCAGCAAATCGGCCGGGGGCTTCGGCTGGCTCCGGGTAAGGAGAGTTGCTTGGTGCTCGACTTTGTCGGCCAGCACCGCACCGAATTTCGCTTCGACCGCCTGCTTTCGAGCATGACCGGTTTGTCGCGGCGCGAACTGCTTGACAGCGTCGAAAGCGGTTTTGGCAGCCTTCCACCTGGCTGCCACATTCAATTGCAGAGGCAAACCAGGGAACAGGTTTTGCAAAGCCTGCGTGCCGCCACGGCACACAACTGGCGACGACTGCGCACCGAGTTGCAGGCCTACTCCGCCTTGCGCGGGCGGGCCTCAGTGCGGCTGGCAGACTTCCTGCATGACCAGGCCCTTGAGATCGACGACGTCTACCGCACCAACACGGGCCAAGGGCGTAGCGGTTGGACTGCGCTCAAGCGCGATGCCGGCTTGATCGTGTCAGAACGCGGGCCCGAGGAAGACTATTTCAGCCGGCGTTTCGGGGCGTTGTTGCATGTCGACGATCCGCGAAGGCTCGATCTGATGGCAGCCGCCGGCACGTCGAACGATTTCAGCGGCGCACCCGGATCCATGAACGCTTTGGGCCTGCAGATGCTGGCGTATCAAGTCGACGGTGGCAATGTGCCAGCCGCAGGATACGCCGGCTTTGTCGAGAGGCTGGCAAGCCACCCTGTGTTGTGCGAGGAGCTCAGCGAGTTGTGCGGCGTGCTGCAGGCGCGAAGCAGCCTGCCCGATGGGCCGGTGCCCGGCCTTGAGGACATCCCGCTTTGCCTGCATGCGGCCTATGGTGTGCGCGAAATACTCACGGCAGTGGGATGGCTTACTGCTGCCCGTCGCACACCGTTCCAGTCTGGCGTGTTGCCGCTGCCGCAGCGCAAGACCGAATTGCTGTTTGTCACGCTGGACAAGAGCGAGGGTTATCACGACAGCATCTCCTATCGCGACTATGCGATCAGCGTTGAGCGATTCCACTGGCAAACGCAAAACAGCGCGGGGCCCGACACCAACAGTGGCAAGCGTTATCTCGAGAGCGCCAGCAACGGCTGGCAATTCCAGCTTTTTGTTCGGCAGCGCAAGAGCGATGCCTACCGGGCATGCGGGCCCATGAACTTGGAGTCGGCTGAAGGCGACCGCCCCATGAGCATCGTGTGGAAATTGGAAACACCGTTGCCTGCCAGACTTTTCCGGGAATACAGCGTACTGCGTGGGGTGTAACCACAGTGCCAAAAGCACTCAAGGAAAAGGCCCGCTGATTCAGGCGGCAACAATCTCCCACGTTGCCGCACTCGAAGACCGGATCAGCCGTACCCTGGGCCTCGGCGGCAGGGCATTGCCAGGCTGCCCCTGCGACAGCAACAGGCGCAACTGCTGCGTCAGAACATTCGGCACAGCGCGGTCATCGGTCGGCTTGTCTTTCAGGACATTCATCGCAATCTTGACGAAGTTGCCGTAGAAGAACTGCCCATTGATTCGCACCGGGTGCCAGCCCTCTGGCAAACCACTGCGTTGATTGGCCTTGCCAAACATGATGCACAAACCGCGCTCGCTGGCGGTGACGCCAGTTCCGTCGCCGGTGGGGATGACAGAGAAGACAAATTTCCCAGGGCCAGGTCGAACCCAATAGTCCTGCAAGCGTGCTGTCACGCGGTCCCGCACGGCACCCATGAACAGTGCCTCGCATTCGGCCCGCCCTGCGGGAACAGTGCCGGTATAGCGGAACTTTCGGTCTGATTCATTCCATGAAAAGTGAGGCGTTGCATCAACCTGGTTGCCACCCGTCCATGCATCGATCGGGTTGCTCAACAGGTAGCGCTGCCACACCGCATCGCTCACCACCTCGACATCCTCAACCACCGTGCCGACGACATCGCTGCGATGTCGCTCCTCGCTGAAATACCCGCGGAAAAAACGAATGAGATCAGCCATCGAGATGCTGCGGCTGAATCTGTCGGACACGCACATCGCCAGCAGGACGACCATCTTGAAGGACTTGGACATCGATGTCTTCTCGACATCCTTCAAGAAATCGCCGACCTGGCTTTCCAGCCACAACGCATGGTCAGGAAGCAACCCCGCGGACTGAAGCACCCTGTGCCATCGATCGACCCCGAGCGCAGTTCTTGCAGTACCCAACGCGTAGCGACCCAGCCGCTGGAATTCGGCAAGGCTCGGCACATGCCCAAGTTGCTCAGAGAGTCCCGTCAGATCGTCCCGCACCAGCTGCTTCACCGGGTCGCCGTTGGTGATGGAGTCCTTCAAAATGGATAGCGCCACCGGCTCGATAGCGACAGAAACATTGGCCGGGATTCCGTCGGGGCGCAGGCCTGTATCAAGCCATTGCCTGACCGTCTTCAATGCCGTCTTGTTGTCACAGTTCTGCGTGAGATCCTGACCCGCCAGAAAGGGCAATTTGAAATGTGCGTTGCGGTAGTTGCCAATGAAGTCGAGAACGGTGAGGTAGGGCTTGTCATCATGCAGTCGCAGCCCGCGTCCCAACTGCTGAAGAAAGACCACCATCGACTCGGTGGGTCGCAGGAACATGACGAGGTCGACCACCGGTATATCGACGCCTTCGTTGAACATGTCGACGGTAAACAGTATTGCCAGAGTCCCATCGGCGAGATGCCGCAAAGCGTCAGCCCGCTGCGCCGAGTTCGGACCCGAGTGCACAGCGGCGGCGGCGATACCCGCCTGGCAAAACTGCTGGGCCATGAAGTCTGCGTGCGCGATCGACACGCAAAAGCCCAGTGCGGCAACAGAGTTGTGCTCGCGAAATTTCCTGATGACCAACTCGACACGTTGCTCGGTGTTGAACCGCAAGGTGAGCTTGCCAGGGTCATAGGTGTTGCGCGAGGTCAGAAGGTCAACTGTGTAGTCGACGACATCTGCCACACCGTAGTAGTGAAACGGCGCCAACCAGCCAAAGAAAATTGCCTCGAAAAGACCGACCTGGTAGGCGAGGTTGCCGTCGCACAACTCGAAAAGGTCGCGGCTGTCAGCGCGAAAAGGTGTGGCAGTGAGGCCCAGCAAAAACTTCGCATTGAGTGCCTGCATAACGCGTTGGTAACTGGATGCCGCCGCATGATGAAACTCGTCGATGACGACGTAGTCGAATCGTGTCAATTCGGCGCGCGCGAGGTGGTCCGGGCGCGACAGCGTCTGCACGGAGGCAAAGACGCAGTCGCAGTCAAACTCGGCGTGGCCCTGCATGACGAACCCGCGGGTGCGGTCCGGATAGACGCGCGCAAACGCTGCGGCCGCCTGCACCAGCAACTCCTCACGGTGTGCGATGAACAGCACCTTGTGCGCGGCCACAGCATCGAACGCCGCCAGGTAGGTTTTGCCCAAACCTGTTGCAGCCACCACCAGCGCCTTGGTGGCGCCATCGGCACGCAGGCGCACCAACTCGGCCAAGGCCAGGGACTGCACCATGCGTGGCTCGACAGCGAAATTTTCTGCAGCCTCCAGTTCGTTCTGGCCCCAGACCGCATCGACACGCGCAGGGCGTCGAACACGGTAGTCGGCGATCCATGCCGGGCTGAGCACTTTCGCCTCGTCGCACGAAAACACCTCGTCGAAGCGTGTGCGGATCTCGGACATGGGCTGACCTGCATCCACGTCCAGCACGGTCCATGTCCACTCGACCCCTTCGCGCAAGCCCATGCGCGACATGTTGGCTGAGCCGATGAATGCCCTCCCTGTTCCATCCGCGCGCTTGAACAAATACGCCTTGGGGTGAAAGCTTCTGCGCTCGTGGCTGTAGACGCGGGCCTCGAAGCGCCCATCCCATCCCAGAAGTCGCTCCAGCGCCTCGGGTTCCGTGACACCCAGGTAATCGGTGGTCAGCAGCTGAATATCGACGCCGCGCAGCAGTGCGGCACGCATCGGTCCTTCCAGCAGATCCAGGCCACTGCGCATGATGAACGCCACGGCGATGCGGGCTTCGACGCAGGACAACAACTCCTTGCAGATCGCGTCCACCAGCGTGCTGGCGCCGCCGATGTGCAAACGCTTCTCCTTGATACCCTTGTCGTTCAATACCAAGCCTGACGTAAAGCCGCCGCGCGATGTGCGACGGTCGGCGACCCGCTTGTCTATTTCGCTGCGGGATATCCCCTTGCGCAGGGCAAGTTCGTCGATGACAGTTTGCAGGTCGGCAATCTCGTCGACGAGTTCCTGGCGCCCGAAGTTGGCCATGGCGTCGATGACCTCCTGGCTCTCCTCCAGCAGCTTCAACCCGAAGAAACGGTCCAGTTCATCGCTTCGTGCGAGTCGTGTCGACAGCACGCGGCTCTGCGCGGCGGCAAGCTCGGGTATTCGGTCGCGGATAAGCTTTTCGAACATGTGTTCCGTCAGCGGCCCGACCAGTAGTCGGCCTTGTGCGGAATAACCCAGCGTACCCCGCCCCTGGGGTCCGGCATGTCGCCGGCATAGCGCGGGATCAGGTGCAGGTGCAGATGCGGCACCGTCTGCCCGGCTGCCGTGCCGTCATTGATGCCGATGTTGTAGCCCGAGGGCGAGAACTCCGCCTCCAGTTGTTTTCTGGCGGCTTCCAGAAGCTGCATCAACCCGTTGCGCTCAGCCTCTCTGATATCAAAGAAGGAGCCGACGTGCCGGTGCGGAATAACCAGCGTGTGGCCCGGCGATATCGGATACGCATCGCGAATGACGAATCCGAATTCATTACGATCGATGATGCGCTCGGCCGGCAGCGTGCAGAACGGGCAGTCCGTGTAGGCGCTCATAAGTACTTCGCCGCCGCCTCCAGAAACCCCTTCTGCACCTTCGACCTCAACTCAGGTGGCGACACCACCTGCACGTCGGCACCAAATCGCATGATGTCGCCGATCAACTCACGGTCATCCGAATAGGGGATGGACAGCAGATAGCTGCCATCGGCTTCGGTGGCGCTTTCCTGCTGCGGGTGCCAGTTCTCGCCCGCTACCCAGCGTGCGCGCTGGGGCGTGAATCGGAGCGTGGCCCATGTCGGGTTGGCGCCGTTGAAGATGCCATAGCCGGCAGCGAAGGCCTGGTCGATGGACAACTCCGCGACCTCCTTGGCGGCCGTCTCTTGCAGTTCGAGTTTGGCGATGGAGTCGATGCTGAAGCTGCGCAACTCATTGCGCAGGTGGCACCAGGCGTCCAGATACCAGTTGTCGCGGTAGTGCACCAGGCGCTGCGGCGACACCTCGCGTTCGGTGGTCTTGCCGTTTTGCCGGCTGAAGTGCCAGAGCTTCAAACGCTTGCGCGCCAGCGTGGCAGCGGCCACCAGTTCGAAGGACTTGGCCAGCACCGTGCGTTTGCCTGCATGGACGATGCGGATGCGCTTGGCTACATCCTGGTTGGACAGGCCGTGCTTCTCCATCAACTGGCCCAGACGCTCTTTCAGGGGGCGCAGCTTCGCGCCTATCAGGCCGGGCTCGAGTTGTTCCAGAAGTTGCTGGATGGTGACCAGGGCCAGGATCTCGCCCTGGCTGAACCACAGGCCGGGCATCTCGCTGTCGGTGTGCCCCTGCGCCAGGGTGTAGCCACCCAGGTCGCGGTCGAACTCGATCGGCACGTGCAACTGGTCGCGCAGCTTGGCGATGTCGCGCTTGAGGGTGGCGCGAGAGACCTCGAGCGTGGCCATCAGTTCCGCGGCCGTGATGGCGCGTCGATTGCTCAGCAAGCTCTTGTACCGATACAGCCGTACCACCTCACTCATACCGTCCCTTTTTTGCTTCTGATTTTTGTTTTTGAATCATGTGCCTTTATCCTTCGCCGCCAGCCAAGGCATCGCCTGATGCTATCGGATTGCCAGGGAATAACAATTGCCCCAAAGGGCAAAACAGCCAGCAATTCCGCACTGCATGAACGTATTTTTGCGCCTGCCTGGCTCAGGGTACGAACCCTCACTCATGCAAGGACAGCAAGGATCACTGTACGCATGACGAGTTCGGCAGGCTCGCCCGGTGAGCCAGCTGCGTGCAGATAGGTAGGGAGCGGTTTGACGCCCAGCGGCCATTGCAGTAGGATTAAATCCCATCAAACTGATTGAACCTTCCATGCGTACAACTCAACAGCTGAGCATCACCCTGCCAAACGACATGGCAGACGCGGTCAAAGCCAAGGTGCGATCCGGCGAGTACGCGACGGAAAGCGAAGTAATCCGCGATGGTTTGCGTGCGCTTCAGTCCCGTGATCGCGCGGTAGAAACATGGCTGCACACACAGGTTGGCCCAGCCTACGATGCATTGAAGGCAGACCCCTCCCGCGCGGTCACCGCTGCCCAGGTTCGTGCCCGTCTTGCCGCCGAGCATGCAAAGGTGAGATGAGCTTTCGCGTCGTTTTCTCGCCTGAGGCAGAGGATCAGCTTGCGGCTCTGTTCAGCTATGTCGCGGCTGCTGCCTCACCCGATATTGCAGCGAGATACACCGAGGCCCTCTTGATTTACTGCGAAAGCCTGCGTACTCAACCAAGCAACCCCGGCGCGGTGAGAAGTTTTTGCAACCTGGGTTTGCTGCTCACCGGGCGGTCCAACGCAGCATGAAACGCCTGCCACTTCTCAGGTGCTAGTTCAAAACGGGTGCGATCGGCCAAGGTTTGGTTGGTGGCGATGATGCCGGCATCCAGCAAAAACTCGCTTACGTTCTTGTGGGCCACCCGCGCCGCTTCCTGAAGCAACTGCTTCACCGGCGTGCTGGCGCGTACGTCGATGCGTTCGGATTTGGAATGAATTGCAGCGCTCATTGCGGATCCTGTTCAGAAAGTCGATTTGACCCTAGGTCCGGACATCGTCATGACAAGCGGCTTTCTGAAAATCGCCGGTATCGAGTTCGCCAGGCTCACCTGGTGCGCCTGGCGCGGCGCAAACTTCGCGGCATGAATCGAACCGCCCCTGCTGCGCCCACCCACCACAAGGCACGACCATGTCCCTGACCGAACACTTCCCCTTCACAGACCTGGGTGAAGGCCCGCAGTCGCCCGAGCCGATGCCGCTGGACTGGGGATTCGCCTTGGCCGATGGCCGCGAGATCCACCTCACGCGCCTTGAGCAGGACTACTTCTGAGGCGCGTAGAAGTCGACCACCATTTTGGAGGCCTCGGACCATGCTGCGGGCCATTTCGTCTCGGGAACCGAGGCCGGGGTTTCACAGCCCAGAGCAGACCTGGCGCAGGCGACGCGCTCGTGTCCGTAAGCGCTCGGCCATTGCTGGTCGTAGCGAACGTTTTTGCCTTTGACCATGACCTCGGCCATGTTGATCCCCTTGGCGATCCAGGCGCGCGCCTGCACAGGACTTGACTTCAACAACGCGCCCCATGCCGTGGCCATCGGCGTTCCGGCCTTGTCCTCGGCCAAGAGGGCCATCATGAAAAAATCTTCCTTGTCGGTGAGCTCCGACTTTCCGGTGGGACTGGCGAAGCGCAGTGCGTCGTACCACCCCAATGTGGCAGCCATGGCCATCAGGTTGACGTTCGATTCGGTCAGGCCCGACTTCGGCACATAAACCTTCGCAAGAACCTCCATGATTTCGACCGGGGTGTAGTCCATGGTGTGCTTTTCGAAGTCGCTCAGCCGGGCGTCGAACAGTTTCTCGGCCCCTGGCTTCTTTTGCGCTGCGCCGTTGGCCAGCTCCGCAGTTTTCGAGCGATGCACCTGCCATGGCTGGGCTTCGAGTTGCACGGTGGTCGTGCGACCGTACGGTGAGCCGACGGCAGTCTCCGCTGACCAGGCATGGGAAGCCAGGGTACAGGCGAAGAATATCGGGAGCGCGCCGCGCAGGGTGAAAACGTCAGAGGTGATCATCGTGGCCTTTGTCGGGTCGGTGTAGTGGTTCGTCTCGGGCTTGCGCACAGTGGGCATGCTGTGGCAACGAACATGAGGAAGTTGGCAATCCGGGAAATGTACACCACGGTTTTGACAACTACCGTGGCGCGGTCGAATCCAGCGATATCACCCGCCGCCAGAGCAGCCGGGGATCGGCCTCGTAGTCCGTCACGACCCAGGCCACCCGGCTAAGGGTCTCCTTGCAGATGCAGCGATCGGCGTCAAAAGGACGCCGAATCATTCCCACTCAATGGTCGCTGGTGGCTTGCTGCTGACGTCGTAAGTAACGCGGTTGATGCCGCGCACTTCGTTGATGATGCGGCTGGAGACTTTCTTCAGCAGGGCGTAAGGCAACTCGGCCCAGTCTGCGGTCATGAAGTCG
>CAIKVZ010000340.1 GCA_903830985.1 uncultured beta proteobacterium | reverse complement strand
TCGCCGAGGCGACGAAACCCGGTCTGGATGACTTCGCCCGTGCCGGTGACGATTTCCAATCCGAAGACATCATCCCGGCGCGGCCGCCAGTAACCCACGCCCCCATCCAGCGCATTGCCCAGAATGCTGGTGCCGCAGCCCGAGCCGGTGACGTTGAATGTGAGTGCGGGTGCGTGCTCCTCGATGTGTGAATAGAGTTGTCCCTGGGTCACGCCGGGCTGCAGCAAGGCCAGTGGGTTGGTGCAGGATATTTTTCCCGCATTCAGAATCCTGTTCATTCGGGAAAGGTCCAGCAGTTCGCAGCCATCGATCGCCGGCGAGCGCGAGCCGTAGCCCCAGTTCATTCCAGTGGACAGGGGGTAGATCGGGATCTTGCTGGACTGCGCGGCCCGGACCAGTGCCACCACATCGGCGACAGTTTGCGGAAAATGCGTCTTTCCGCTGGACCGTCCGCGTCCCGTCACTTCGGTGTTCTTGTGGTGTTGCGTTGGCATGATCACAAGGTCCTGGCGCCAAAGTAGTTGAACTTGCGCTCGTAATCCAGCAACGGTCGGTCGGGGAAATCCAATGCCGTCGGCACACCCAGGTCGATTCGACCCAGACCCTTCGCCCTGGCCAGCGCCGCCAGGCGCGATCTCAGCTCGGTCAGCTCGATCCTGGATGCGTTCTGATGCCCTTGAAGCGTGAGGGTGATGCTGTCGCTGCCCGCCATTTCAAGCCGGAATGCACCGGTCAGCCGATCGGCCAGCGCATGGTCGGTGTAGATGAGTTCCTTGATGTCTTCCACCGAAGGCATCCCCGGCGCACGGTCCTTGATGCGGCCATGGAGCAGCACCACCGGCAGCCAGGGTGCAGCGGTGGCGGCGAGACGCGCAGCGCAGCGCAAGTCGTCGGTGGGTACGAGCTTGCCCAGATCCCCCGTCGAGTAGCGCGGCAGTGGAATCACCGCTTGTCGATCGAGCAGGGTGAAACACAGTTCGCCAAAGCCCTGGGCATCCGGTTTCAACACTTCGACATGACAGCGCAATGGATTGAAGCAGAAGATCGACGGTGGCGAGGCCACCTGACTGGAACCCAGCAAGACTTGGGCAATGTCGGCCTTGGTGCGCAGCGCGCGGCGCAACTGCACGGTCTCGCGGGTTTCAAAGAGCAGATTCAGTCCGAGTTCGCCGATGCCGAAGGAACTGAGGATGGCTCGGTGGGTCGGCTGCGCCAGGTCGATCCCCATGCGTGCTGCAATGTAGTCGCGCTGCGCCTCGACCAGCACCTCTTCGCCCAGGATGACGCTGGTGTTCAGGGCGCTCCAGTCGATGCCCGTCGCGCGCGCCTGCTCCAGCAGGGGTTTGATGAACAGCGGGTCGGTGCACAGCAGGGTCTGTGCGTAGCGGGGTCCCAGTGAGCGCAGCACCGCGCAGGCCATATCCTCGCGCACACTCAGGTTGGCCACCGTGGCCGCGCGCGACTGGAACACCACCCCCATGGGCAGACAGTTGACGAGCAGCGTGGGCAGGTGATCCACGTCGAACGTGTCCTGCAGTCCCAGGTCGATGCCGAACCAGGAGTTTTCATGCTGCTGGCGCGTGCTGATGCGAAAGCCAAAGCTGGGGCCGCCGCGCCCGGAACTGGTGAGCACGTCGGCAAATTGTTCTGGCGCAAGCGGGCGGCACAGATCCTTCAGGTCAAACCGTTCGAAGGTGTTGGTCTTGTTCAGCGCCGGCAGTTGGTTCAGCTGCGCCGTCGCTGTGTCGGTGCCTTGCTCGTGCAGCAGTGTTCGGTAGGCCTGGCTGGTGCTTGCAGCCATTTTTGCCACAGCGAGTGCGCCATGTGCGGAACGCTGCAGCAACTGTTCGGGGTCGACGCGCCGCGCCCAGGCCAGAAGGGCTTGTCGAGTCCAGCGGGAAAGTAGGGGGGAGTGCATGGAACCACACCGACGATTCGTTCAGGTCCAGCGAAGCGCGAGGCGGTGGTGCAGTGCTCTCAAACCGGTTTCATAGAGGTATCCGGTGGCACCAAACAGCGCCGCATACCAATAGGCAACCCCGCCCACATAGTTCGGCGGATAAGACCAGACACCGGTCCGCACGCAGGTGTATTCCAACACCGTTGCGCCGGCGATCATCGCGCCGACCGAAATCAGCACGCCGCGCCGGTGGTCAAGACCGAGCATCAAGCCCAGCAGGGCGTAGAGCGCAAGCGTGAGTTGCCAGGGGTCTGTCAGCTGAAACGCGAGCGGCATCAGCGCGATCAGCAAGAAAGGGCGAATGCTCAGGTTCGATCTTGTTGAATCCGGTCTGCGCATGCGGTGCAGCAGCAGGACAAAGAAGCCCCACATGCCAAATTCCCAATAGGGCAGGCCCATGAGGTCGGGACGCTGGAAGTGAAACAAGCCGCGCGCGACAGCGTCCATGTCGCCCAGGCTATAAAAAACATTGACGGCGACGAACAGCAGCCCATCGGCGCGGCTGAGCGGCCAGAAACTCAAGCCCCAGAGCAGCAGCAGCGACAAGGCCTGCAGCCAACCCGGCAGCGGCAGATTGATGAGCAGCAGCGTCGCCAGTGCCACGGACAGGACGCGCACAGCAGTGAATCTGGCCGGAATCATTTCAATCCCTGGGGCACATTGAGCACGTGCGCTTCAGAACCTGACCAAGGCACGGAGCGCATCCGCTGTTTCAGCACGATATGTCCCGATTGCCGTGGGAGCCGCACAGTTACTTGCCGGTCGATATCTTGGATGCGCGCGGCTTGGGCGGCTCGCGCAGGCTGTCCGATGCGCCGGTCAGCGTGTTGAGCTTGACGCTGGCCAGCACCAGTTTGCAGCGCACTCCGGCGAGCAGCCGCGCGTCGCTGTTGGGCAGTTCCAGGCGCACGCCGAAGGTGCCGCTGCCAGCGTCGAGCACACGGTCGATCACGGTCACGGTGGCGCGCTCCACGCTGCCCTCGGGCGCCGAAGGCGCCACCTGACCCACCATGCCGACGCGGACCTGGCGATAGGCTTCGGCCGGCAACAAAGCCTCGACGTACAGGGTCTCGATCTCCGCCAGTTTGAGGATCGCCTTGCGCCCCACGCCGGCTTCGGCCAGTTCGCCGACGTTTTGCACGCGCTCCATCACCACGCCGTTGATCGGGCTGCGTATTGTCTTCATCTTGATCAGTGTTAGCTGGCGCTGGTGTTCGATTTCGGCCAGCTTGCGGTTGTCGCGCGCCTCCTGCAGCTCCGCGTCGGCGAGCTGCTTTTCGTTCAACGCATCGTCGCGCACCTGCTCGGCCACGAAGGCCTTGCTGAACAGTTCCTCAGCGCGGTCGAGCTTGCGCGCACTGAGCTGCACCTTGGACTGACCGGCGCGCGTGGCGCCGCTCATTTCAGCGCGGTACTTCGCGCTCTCGGCCAGCACGCGTTCGACCGAGGTGTCGATGAAGGCGAGCTCCTGGCCCTTGCGCACCAGGTCGCCACGGTTCACGGCGATGCGATCGATCAGACCTTCGACGGGGCTGCGCACTTCAAGCACCTGGCGTGGCTGTATCGCGCAGTCGAATTCGGCAGCCTGCGCGCCACCGGTCGCGCAGGCACCGAGCGCGAGCAACAAGACCGACATGGTTTTTGAGCTGGACACGGCTTGGAACCTCCTGATTGAACGCCAACGATCAGACCTTGAATACCCAGCCTGGCACTTGATTGATGTTGTTTTCACAACTGTAGCATGCGCCTGTTGTTTTGCGGCTTCTGATTGTTTTGAAAAAACGCAAAAAGTTATGCTTTTGCCTATACACTCAAATTAATAAATGACATTTGTCAAATACGTCAGTCGTGCCAGTCCAGCTATCCAAGCTCTGAAAAAGGCCGAGTCAGGATCATGAACGAAACCCTAGAACGAGTCCGGGCTGCCGCGCGTGCCGCAGCCAGCGAGTCGGCGGCGTCGCCTGCGCGCGCGGACCAGGCTGTGGTTGCGGCGCCGCACCTCGATGCAGGGGTGGTGTTGAAGCTGCAGGCGGCCGTGCTCTCGCAGACCGGGTTTCGCGGCGCCGCCACCGTCTTTGCCAACGACATGGCGCGCTTGTTCGGTGCGGCCCGGGTCTGCCTTGGCTGGGCCGCACCCGGCGGCGCGTCCCTGGAAGCGATGTCGGGCGAAGTGGACTTTCTGCGCAACGCCGAGTTGTGCCGCGTCCTGGCTGCTGCGATGGACGAAGCGCTGGAACAGGGTGCCAGCATCGCCTATCCGCCTGCAGCCGGCGCGCGCCCGCGCATCACGCTGGCCCATGCAGAGCTGGCTTTTCGCGGTGCGCCCAGCGTGCTCACCGTGCCGCTGGTCAGTGGCGGGCGGCTGATCGGCGCCATGACGCTGGAACTGCGCAACGCGCAGGCCCCGACGGCCGCCGTGATCGCGCCGTGCGAGCATGTCGTGCGCCTGATCACACCGGTGCTGGAGCTCAAGCGAGAGCTGGAGCTGCCCTGGCACCAGCGCCTGGTCAGGCTGGCGCATGGGCTGCGAGAGCGTCTGCTCGGCCCGGGGCATCTGAGCCTGAAATGGGGCTTGCTGTTGGCGTTTCCGCTGCTGGGTACGGTAGGCTGGTGGCCTGTCGACTACCGGGTGAGCGCGCCGGCCCATCTGGAAGGGGCGATACAACGCATTCTGGTGGCACCCAGCGACGGCTTTTTGCGCGACGTCCATGCCAAGCCGGGCGACACGGTTGTGGCCGGTCAGGTGCTGGCCGAACTCGCCGATCAGGACCTGGAGTTGGAGCGGCGCAAATGGGCCAGCGAGCGCGCCCAGCTGGAAAACAGCTACCTATCGGCGTTGGCCAAGGGCGAGCGCACCCAGTACACGGTCAACTTTGGCAAGGCCGATGCGGCGCGCGCGCAGCTCGAACTGGTGGAGCAGCAAATCAGTCGCAGCCGCATCCGCGCTCCCTTTGACGGCATCGTCATCAAGGGCGATCTGAGCCAAACCCTGGGCGCACCGGTGCAGCGTGGCGACGCGCTGCTCACCATTGCGCCGGCAAATGCTTTTCGGCTCATTGTCGAGGTGGACGAACGCGACATTGGCGATGTGCGGCTGGGGCGCCACGGTGCGCTGGCGCTGGCGGCGCTGCCCGACAGCACGCTGGAGTTCCAGGTGGTGCGGGTCACGCCGGTGGCCAGCGCCAGGGACGGGCGCAACTTCTACGAGGTCGAGGGTCAGTTCCAGAACCTGCCCGCGGCCTTGCGTCCGGGACTGCACGGTGTTGCAAAAATCGCGGCCGGGCGGCAGTCCCTGGCCTGGATCTGGTCGCACCGCGTGCTTGACTGGGCGCTGCTGACGGTCTGGTCCCTGGGGAGTTGAGCATCATGCGCGACTCACTCTTCAGCCCGCTCTGGTACCGCGTTGCGCAGCAGACGCCGCGCCTGGGACATGACGTGATCGTGCGCCAGCAACTCAGCCGCGGCCAGCCCTGGCATGTGCTGGTCGGTGTGGCCACCGGTCGCCAGTGCCGCATCAACCACAGCGCCTACCTGTTTGTCGGCTGTTGCGACGGTCAGAACACGGTGCAGCGAATCTGGGACACGCTGTTGCAGGACCTGCGCGACCAGGCGCCCACGCAGGACGAAGTCATCCAGATCCTGTCGCGGCTGGCGGGTCAGGGTTTTCTTGAATATGGTGCGCCGTTGGACGTTCAGGCCCAGACCGAACGGCGCACGCGCCGGCGCAGCAACCAGCGCCGCGCCAATGTGAACCCGCTGGCGTTTCGCGTCCCTCTGGGCGATCCTGCGGCGTTGCTGCGACGCTTCGATGGCGTGCAGCGCCTGCTGTTCCAGCCCGCGGTTTTCTGGTTATGGCTCTGTACCGTCGTGCTGGCCACGGTGGTGGCGGCTTCGCATTGGCAGGGCTTGTCGGCGCATGCAGCAGCTGCCATGGGAACGCCGCGCTACCTGTTCCTGGCCTGGCTGTCGTTTCCCTTCATCAAGGCGCTGCACGAACTCGGACACGCGCTGGCCGTGCGGCACTGGGGTGGCGAAGTCAATGAAGCCGGCCTGAGCCTGTTTGTGCTGACGCCTGCGCCTTACGTCGACGCCTCGGCCTCGGCCGGGTTTCGCCGTCGTGCCCAGCGTGCCGGCGTCGCCGCCATGGGTGTCATGGTGGAACTGGCACTGGCGGCCCTGGCCCTGGCGCTTTGGCTCAACGTGCAGCCCGGCGTGCTGCGCGACCTGGCCTTCGTCACGATGTTCGTCTGCAGTGTGTCGACGCTGCTGTACAACGCGAATCCGCTGCTCACTTTTGACGGCTACTACGTGCTGTGCGACGCGCTGGACCTGCCCAATCTGGGAACGCGCAGCCGGCGTTACTGGCTGGGCCTGCTGCAGCGCGGCGTCTTTGGTCGCGAACGCGTCGCCACCATGGACGTGGCGCCGGGCGAAGGCAAATGGCTGGCCCTTTATGCGCCGCTGTCGGTGACGTATCGCATCGTTCTTTCGGCCGGCATCGTGCTTTGGGTAGGGCACTTTTCACTGCTGCTGGGCACGCTGATCGGCTGCTATGTGGCGGTATCGGTGCTGTTGTTACCGCTGTTGCGCCTGGTGACGGGTGTGCTGGGGGCCGCGTCCGTGGCCAGTGGCGGCTGGCGCCCGCGCAGCGTCGTGACGGCAGCGGCGGCGGCGCTGGTGCTGCTGGTGCTGGCGCTGCCGTTGCCGTTTCGCACCGTGGCCTGGGGCGTGGTCTGGCTGCCGGAGCAGGCGCGCGCACGCACCCAGACCGAAGGCTTTGTCGCGGAATTCGCGGCGCGCGACGGCGAGCAGGTCGTGCCGGGACAGTTGCTGCTGACGCTGGAAGATCCGGCCCTGCTGGCGCAATTTGAGAAGCTGAGCAGCGAACTGCAGCAGCTGCGCGCCGAGCGTTTCGACTCCTTGGCGCGCGATACGCTGATGGCACTGAACCTGCAGGAGGAATTGCAGCGCGTGCAGGGCGAACTCGATCGCGTCGAGCAGCGCATGGCGCAGCTCGAGGTGCGCGCCCAGGTCGCCGGCACGCTGGTCAGCCCCCGCCAGGGCGACGTCATGGGCAGCTTCGTGCGCCGCGGCACCACTCTGGGCTATGTGCTGGACCGCGGCCTCGTAGGCGTGCGTGTGGCGGTCCCGGAGCGCGACGCCGCGCTGATTCGCGAAAGCCATGTCGGCGTGCAGGTGCGACTGGCTGATGCGCTGGGCGAGACGCACGCGGCCGAACTGGTGCGCGACCTGCCTGCGGCCGGTTTCGAGCTGCCGGGCGCTGCCCTTGGGGATCGCGGCGGCGGGCCCTATGTCACCGACCCGACCGACAAGGACGGCTTGCGCAGCCTGGAGCCGGTGGTGCTGATCGATCTGTCCGTGCCCGGGCGCACGCTGGAGCGCGTGGGCGGGCGCGTCTGGGTGCTGTTCGACCACGGTGCCCAGCCGATGGCCGTGCAGGTCTATCGCCGCCTGCGCCAGTTGTTCCTGCTGCACTTCGATGCCACCGGCTGAAGTCATGGCCTGTCCATCGGCATCCACATCCGCAACGCTGGCAACCCCCGGCCTGCTCTTGGGTGCCTACCCTGAGCGTCAGGAGGCTGCCTCGCAGCGCTTGAGCGAACTGCTGGGTCCGCTGCGGGCGACGTTGCAATTGGCGCAGCGCCTGGGGACGCCGCGCCTCTACGCCTTTGTCGATCGGGTGGGCCAGCTCGACGCCCTGTACTCGGCGCTGGGCCGCAGCGCGCTGGGCGCGGCAGCCCAGCGGCTGCGTGCCGAGTTCTCCGCCCAGGGCCTGAGCGAACCGCTGCTGGTGCAGGCCTTCGCTCTGGTGCGCGCGGTGGCGCAGCAGGAGTTGGGCGTGCGGCCCTTTGACACCCAGCTCATGGCCGCGCGCGTCATGCTGAACCGCCAGCTGGCCGAAATGGCCACAGGCGAGGGTAAGACCCTGGCCGCAGCCGTGTGCGCCGCCACGGCCGCACTGGCCGGCATCCCGGTGCACGTGGTGACGGTGAACGACTATCTGGTGGCACGCGACGCGCAGGCCTTGCGCCCCCTGTATGCGGCCCTCGGGCTGACGGTGGGCCATGTCGTGACGGCGCACGAGCCGCACGAGCGGCGAGAGGCGTATGGCTGCGACATCACCTATTGCACGGCCCGGGAACTGGTCTTCGACTACCTGCGCGACCGCGTCGCCACGGGCGAGCGCGAGTCGGAGTTACAGCGCAGCGCGGCGCGCCTGGGTGCGCAAACCAGTGCGACCGAGCCCAGGCTGCTGCGCGGCCTGTGCCTGGCGCTGGTGGACGAGGCCGACAGCATCCTGATCGACGAGGCGCGCGTGCCGATGATTCTGGCGCGCAGCGCCGAGAATCAGGGTGAGCGCGACTACCACGGCCTGGCCCTGGTGTTGGCGCGCACGCTGCGCAGCGGTGTCGATTTTTCGCTTATTGATCGGGCCCAATAAAGTATGAACTTTTCCAAGTTTTCCGAATCACACTGGCATGGAAAAAGAAAACGCAAGAAAGCAAACACTGGAGCAACTCCACGAGCGGCGTAAGCAAGTCGTGAGGTTGCATAAGAAGG
>CAIKVZ010000339.1 GCA_903830985.1 uncultured beta proteobacterium | reverse complement strand
TCTCTGCTCATCCCAATCGCGAGCGGTAAACTGGGGCCCTGCGCCGATGACTATTTCGCGGCGAAGTGCGTTTAACCGGCTGCGGGTCATATGCATTTTTATTTCTCGCAATGATGTTCTACGACATGCCAGATCCAATTTCATTCCGACCGGGAAAATTTCATTATTCGCGCGCATGGATTGCGGCTCTGACCTACCTGGCGCTCGGCGCTCTGGGTATCAACTTTGCGGTTGCGCCCAGCTATGCCAGCCCCATTTTTCCGGCTGCGGGCTTTGCAGTCGCCTATTTGTTGTGGGCCGGGCACCGTAAATGGCCGGCGATCTGGGCAGGGTCACTGGCGCTGAATGTGGGTATCGCGCTGATACACGGCAACGTCAGTGCGCGCACCGTGGCCGTGGCTGTTGGCATCGCGACGGCATCAGCGTTGCAGGCGCTGCTCGCACGCGCACTCTTGGTACGCGTTTGCGCTGACTCTTGGCGCACATTGGAAGAACAGGGCAGCATCATGCGCTGCCTGACGCTTGCAGGTCCCATTGCCTGCCTGGTGTCATCGAGTCTTGCTGTATCGGTGCTGTGGTGGGCGCAGATGGTGCCGGGTGGCGACTACGCCAACGCGTGGTGGAACTGGTGGTCGGGTGATGTGCTGGGCGTGCTGATCATGATGCCATTGAGCCTGGCCATGCTGCAGCGTCATGACGTTTTCTGGAAGGGGCGATTGAGCACATTGTTGCCACCCATGCTGGTCACCTTGAGTGTCGTAGCCGGGGTATTTGTCGTCGCGATGAAATTTGAAAAAGGCGAAGATGCTCAGACCGTCAGTCGCTACGGGGAGACTTTATCCAAGTTGCTGACTCAGCGCTTTATTGCCCACCAGGAGGCATTGGCGGCGCTGCATCGCCTGTACGAAGTAACGCCCGAGATGGATCAGTCCAGGTTCTCGCACTTCACCAATATCACGCTGACGGACAACCCGGACATCTTTGCCCTGAGCATCAACCCCTTTGTGCAGGAGGCGAAGCGCCCCTTGTTTGAAGCCGAGATGGGGCTGCGCGCCAGGGCACCTGAATTTGAAATTCGGGAGCGTGACCCACAGGGCGCTCTGGTGCGGGCGCACAAGAGAGCCAGCTACGTTCCAGTGGGCTTGATTGCACCTTTGGAGGGGAATAGCGCGGCGGTCGGATTTGACATCAACTCGGATCCGCTGCGCCGTGATGCAATCGAGCGGGCCATGCAAACGGGTGCACCGGTTGTCACCAGCCCGTTGCAGTTGGTTCAGGAAAATCAGCAGCGCGTCGGCGTATTGCTCATGCACCCGGCCCATTCGTCCACTGTGTTGCGTCATACCGGGTCGGCAGCCTTGATGGGGTTCGCCGTCGGCGTCATCAAAGTCGACCAGATGGTTGACATCGCAGTCCGCGGCTCCACCATCCCGGGCCTGGTCTTTCGCATCGAGGATGCCCGGGCGGCGGCAGGCCAGTCCATGCTCTACGACTCAAACCCTGCTGCGCAATTGCCGCTGGGCGACAGCCTGTGGCGCCAGGATGTCCCCATGGCCGATCGGACTTGGCGCTTGAGTGTCTTCCCGACGCCTGAGTTCTTGGGCAGCAGAAGCCACTGGACGGTGATGCTGGTCGGGGCAGGAGGCTTGCTGCTGGCATCCTTGCTGCAGGTCTTGTTGCTGGTCGCCACCGGAAGTACCGCCCTGGTGCGACGAAAGGTACGGGAGCAGACTGCGCAGTTGGAGTTTGCCAGCGCTGCGATGTCAGACCAGAACGCGCAACTCAACGTATTGTTCACCTTGAGCCCGGATGGCCTGGTCGCAATTTCCGCAGATGGACGCGTCGGTTTCGCAAACCCCGCTTTTTTGGAGATGACCGGTATTGCGAAAGAGAGCGTGGTGGGAAAGAGTGAATCGGTGTTGAATGCGCTGATCAAAGAACGCTGTGCTGCACCGCAGGCCTTCGCAGGCATTGAAACCTGCTTCAACGAGGGCGCCACGCCCCTGCGGCGTGTCAGCCTGGAACTGAAGATCCCTGCACCCAAAGTAGTTCAAATGGTGGGAGTTCACAGCAATGCGCCCGGCATTGCGCGCATCCTGTATCTGCGTGACGTGACCCATGAGACCGAGGTTGAGAACATCAAGAGCGAGTTTCTTTCCACGGCAGCGCATGAGTTGCGTACGCCGATGGCCAGCATTTTCGGCTTTGCCGAAGTGCTGCTAACCCAGGAGGTGGACGACCGGACTCGCAAGGAGATGCTTGACATCATCTACCGACAGTCGGCGTTGATGGCCTCCATCCTCAATGAACTGCTCGACCTCGCGCGCATCGAGGCGCGCCGCGGCAAGGACTTTGTGCTGGAACTGATCGACCTGCCCGCCCTGATAGACAAAGTGGTGCACGAGTTCAAGCCACCAGACGCCCGGCAGGCGCCGGTGCTCGGGTCACACGATGGCAATTTTTTCATCGTTGGCGATGACAAGAAGGCGCGCCAGGCGGTCCTCAACTTGCTGTCGAATGCCTATAAATATTCCCCCGACGGAGGTTTGGTGGAGATTGATTTGCTGGCGCGCAAGCCGGAAGGTGCAAGCGCACAGGTTGGCATTCGCATTGTCGACCACGGTATCGGGATGACGCCCGAACAGCAGGCACGGGTATTCGAGCGGTTTTACCGCGCAGACACGTCCGGAAAGATTCCGGGCACAGGTCTTGGCATGAGCATCGTGCACGAAATTGTCGAGTTGCACGGGGGAACCGTGGAAATCAGCAGCCATCCCGGTACCGGAACCACAGTGACGATGTGGCTACCGGCAGCGCAAAGTCCGCCAACGACACCGTCGCAGCAAGCCCATTGACTGGCGCGAATGCCGTCACTGCAGGTGCAGCATGGACGGCTCCCGCAAAGCGGGGCCCAGGAATGCACAAGGTTGCACAAAAACTTTGTGCGGCAAAGTCAATGACACATTCCGTCACCGCAGCCAGCTCGGTGCTCACAGCTGCTCGGCTTGCACCTCTTGCAACGCCTGCAGGATGTCCGCACCAAGCAGCAAATTCATGTCGTTCGACGACACATCCCCCTGCACGGACAAACGGCCTGACTGCACCTCAATCGCGCGCTCGAATACATTGCGCACAAAACGCCCGTTGGACACCGTGGCGCCAGCACTGAAGAGTTGCTCGAAGGCCTCCAGCAAAGGCGCGCGCGCAGCGCCATCCAGCGCATATTCCGACTCCCGGCAGAAGACCGTGAAGATATCGAACAGTTCTTGCGGGGAGTAGTCCTCAAAGGCGATGTGGTGGTTAAAGCGCGAGCGCAGACCCGGGTTGCTCTGGATGAAGACCTGCATGGGCTCCGTGTAACCGGCCACGATCACCACAAGCTGGGCCCGCTGGTCTTCCATGGCCTTGAGCAAGGTGTCCACCACTTCCGCACCAAAGCCTGCTGCGCCCTCGCGATCGGTCAAGGCATAGGCCTCGTCGATAAACAGCACACCGCCCAAGGCCGATTGCACCACCGCCTGGGTTTTGAGGGCGGACTGGCCGACATAGCCCGCCACCAGCCCGGAACGATCTACCTCCACCAGGTGGTTGGAAGGAATGATGCCAAGGCTGCAGTAGAGGTCGGCCAGGATGCGGGCCACAACGGTCTTTCCGCTGCCAGGATTTCCGGTGAACACCAGATGCTGTGAAAAGCCCCGCGCCGCGACCTTGCCGGCCTCGGCCCGCGCGTGCTGGGTGCGCACAAAGGCCAGCAGCCGGTGTACCTGCAGCTTGACCTGGCGCAGTCCGACCAGGCCGTCGAGCCGGGCCATTGCGGTCTCATAGCTGACCGCGCTGCCATCGGCCACGGGCAATGCACGGCCCACGGCGCACTCCACATCAACGAGCTGAATATTTTGCAGATCCGCGATGCTGGCTGTTGGCAGCTTGCAGATCCGCAGCGCCTGCGCCTCCATCATTTTTTCAAACAGGTTGCGCACATGGCGGGCATTGCTGAAGTGATCACGCTGCGCTTTGATCTCCCGTGCGAAAAGGGTTTGCAGGCCCACCTTCACAGCAGGGTCCAAGGCGTAAGACTGTGTGCTGCAGAAATTCAGCAGGATCTGCAACAGCTCAGCCGGTGTGTAGTCCGGAAAGTGCAAGAAGCGGTTGAAGCGCGATGCCAGACCCGGATTGGATTCGAGAAAGCCCTCCATCTCGGCGCTGTAACCCGCCACGATCACCACCAGGTCGTCGCGGTGGTCCTCCATCATCTTGAGCAGGGTTTCTATGGCTTCGTGGCCAAAGTCCTGCGCGCCCGAACGCGCCAGCGCATAGGCTTCATCGATGAACAGGACTCCACCCAAGGCCGACTCGACCACGCCGCGGGTCTTCAGCGCCGACTGCCCGATGTAGGGGGCCACCATTCCGGCTCGATCGGTCTCGACCAGCTTGTCGCTCTTGAGAATGCCCAGGCGCTGGTACAGGGCGACGATGATGCGCGCCACGGTCGTTTTCCCGGTCCCCGGATTGCCCATGAAAACCAGGTGGCGCGATGGCCACCTGGGCACCATCAGGCCCTGTTGCGCGCGCAGCTTTTGCACGTGGATGTAGCTGGCCTGGCGCAGCACTTCGTCGCGCACCACCTCCAGCCCGACCAGGCAGGAAAAAGCTTGCTCCAGGTACTCTGCCACGGAAGGCTGCTGAGCCACAATTGCGTCCGGTGGCGTACGCCGGAGGGCGGAAATTCCGGACAAAACGCATCCCGCGGGAGACGCTTCCGGCCTATCGCGCAGGCGCGCCAACCGCTCCTTGGCTTGGGCAAACTCCTGTCGCGCCGCCAGCGAGTACCAACGGTCAGCCTGTTCCAGGTCCTGACCCACACCCAGGCCGTTTTCATACAACCAGCCCAGGTTGCTGCAAGCCTCGGCGTGGTCCTGCTGCGCCGCCAGCCGATTCCACTGCACACTTTTCGCGTAGTCCACCGGCACGCCCCAACCGTGCTCAAAAATCATCCCCAGAGCACATTGGGCATCCGCCATGCCCTGCCCTGCAGCTCGCTCGTACCAGTAAATCGCCAGCACCGGATCAATCGGAACCCCGCGTCCGTTGTCATAGGCGAAGGCCAGGTTGTACTGCGCGAAGACATCGGCTTGCTCGGCGGCCATGCGGAACCAGCGCACGGCTTCGTTTTCGTCCTTGCCAAGGCCATTGCCAGTGGCGTAGTGGAAACCGATTTGCCGGCGCGCTGGCGCGTCTGCGCGATTGGCGGCATCGCGCAGGCGCCTTAGGCCCTCGACCGTGTCCTTCACCACACCCCTGCCGTGCAAATAGGCAAATGCCAGATTGCGCTGCGCCCCGAGGTGACCGATGTCAGCCGCCATGCCAAACCAGCGCGCGGCCTGCCGCGGGTCCTTGGCTACACCGGTGGCAGTGCTGAAGCGCTGCGCCACTTCAAAGCGCGCCTGTGCGTCCGGTTTGTGTTCCGCGCTCCCGCGTGCCAACTGCTGCAACTCGGCCATTGTCAGCGTGGCATATTCAGAAGCGATCATGGAAATGCTGAACTCGCGCTGCGCTTCAAGCTTCAATGGCTAATGTCGTGAACCCAGGAAACCACCTGCTGAGGGCTGAACGGTTTGACAAAGAAGGCATCCGCACCGCGCCGCATTGCGTCCTCCTGGTCAAGCTTCTGCCCGCGTGCCGTGATCATGGCGACAGGAATGTCCCGCGTCTTGGGGTCGGACTTGATGGCATCGAGCACCTGCAGACCATCCATTTCGCCGGGCATCATCACATCCAGCAGGACCGCCGCCGGGTGGAATCTGCGAATCGCATAGAGCGCGGCCATTCCGTTATCGGCCTCTATGACTTCGTATTTTTTGACCAGCGACAGGCTGAGTAAACGGCGGACATCGGAATTGTCGTCAACGACAAGTATGTGAGACATGGTGCAGCGCTCCCTGGGAGCGTCTCCGTGTGTACTGAAAAAAAGTGGAACAGCCCATCGCGAACTCCGTCGCAGCGCCGGCTGAAACCATTGGCGCGAAGGGCTGCCGCTTGCTGAATTGCTTCCCCGCCAATGGCGTATGGAGTCTGTGCAAGGCCCACGCAACCTCGCCGATCCAAACCCGATTCACTGGGTATCAAAGCAGGCGTCCGGGCCACAGGGTTTACTCCGTAAATGGCGAAGCGTTGTACAGGGAAGCGCTGGCGTGGCGCATCAGCGTGGGCACATCCGTGGCATGCTGCGGGAAGCCGGCGCAGCCCATGCTGGCAGTGATGTGGACTTCGTTCTTTGCGACCTGGAATTTTTCCGCCACCACCCGCAGCAGTCCATCCCCCATGATCTTGATCGCCGCCTCGCAGCCAAGGTCCGGCAGCAGCACCAGGAACTCACCCCCACCGGCACGCGCCAGGGTGTCCCCTGGTCTTAGCCGTTCCTTCAAGCGGGCGCCAAAGTCTCGCAAAATCGAGTCACAGGCATCGTGGCCCAGTTCCTGAGAGAGCTTGGAAAAGCGGTCCAGCGCGATCCACACCACAGACAATTCAGTGTGGCCGTGCCGAGCCTTGTCGATCGCCATCATCAATCGCGCCTCGAACAGCCGCCGATTGGGCAAGCCGGTCAGCCCATCCTGATAAACGAAAAGGCTGTCATGCTTGCCCACGTCATCGTCGTCAAGGGGCGACAGGTCGGAAAAGGCCGCAACGTACGAGCTTGTCGCGCGCTGCACTTCTATCACTGCCTTGATGGTCACCCACTCAAAGTAGATCTGGCCGTTCTTTCGGCGATTGAAAAGTTCTCCGGTCCAACAGCCTTCGGCGTGCAACTGGCGCCACAGGCCACGGTAGAAGTCGGCACCCTGCAAACCGGAACTGAGCAGGCGCGGATTCTGCCCCACGACATCGGAGGCAGCGTAGCCCGTGATGCGCACAAAGGCCGGGTTCACCGCCCGTATGTCGGCATTCGAGTCGGTGATGACCAAGGCCTCATGCGTCTCGCCAAGGAGTGCGAACGCATCCTCCATCGGCAACGCGGCCGCATCGGGCGCGACCCGGCGGCCCAGCAGCCAGTAATACTCCATGCGCTTGGCGTTGCCCCCCCGCAGCACCAGTGCCTCGTAGCAGTGACTGAGCTTGGCCTGGACAGGGTCACACAGCAGCAAACGTTGTCGGCGGATGCCCCCTTCGGCACCGACAAAATCCCGAATGATGGAAGCGACCCGATCACGCTCCGTGTACGGCATCAACTGATGCAGCGGCAGCCAATAGATCGAGCGACCCGCAGGGAGCAGTGCGCTTTCAGCCGCTGGACTGGCCTGCATGATCTCACCCTGCTGATCGGTCACCAGATACATGCTGACCGAACGCAACAGGGTGTTGAGCAGCAGATCGGCATCCTGGGCACCCCGCCCCATGAACTCCAATACTTGCTGGTGCCGCGCTTCAAGTCCGTCCTTCTGCGCCAACAAATCCTGCAGGTCTTGCGCGTAACGCAGCAGTTGCTGCTGCTGGTCCCTGCTTTCCAAGTGATCAAAACCCACAGGGGATGGCAGTGCCCCGTCGGCAGGCCCGTGGGCGATGCTGGTCAAAAGGCTCATGTCAGTTTCTCCTTCAACTGAAATTTGCTGGGGAACCGGCCAAGGCCCACGCCTTCAAGCCTTCGGCGGTCAGGGGCTTGGCCAGACAATTGCCCTGTAGCAGGTCGTAACCTTGTTGCGCGAGCACTTCGGCCTGCGCCGTCTCTTCCACGCCCACCGCGGTCAGGCTCAGTGCCATGGCATG
>CAIKVZ010000338.1 GCA_903830985.1 uncultured beta proteobacterium | reverse complement strand
CTTTGACGTCCTCGGGCATGGCATCCAGATCACGCTTGGATGACCCCACCCACTTGAGCGGCTTGCGGGTCTGCTGCGACATGGGTGCATTATGCCAATTAAGGCATATTCATGTCAATTCACAGCCTTGGGAAAGATCTCAGGCCAGAACACAGGCCTCGAGTTCGTCGAAGGCCGACAGCACGTGTTCGCCCAGGCTGTGCAGGTCCGGCAGTCCGTCGGCGGCAACCAGACCGAAGAACAGCGTGTCGGCGTAGCTGAACAAGGTGATGTTGAGCCGGTTGCTCGGCGGCAGCGTGCTGATGGGGTGCATCTCCTCCATCTTGGCGCCCCGGATGTACAGCGTGTCCTTCGGTCCCGGCACGTTGGACACCATGGCGTTGCTCATGGGCGGCAGGGCGTCGCTCAGCTTGAGCGTCTCCGCGCCCTGCGCAATCAGTCCGGTGAGGATGGTGTAGGACTCGATCGCCACAGGCGCCACGCTGTCCATCATGCTGCGCACATTGCGCAGCGAATAGCCGATGTTGCGCAGCCGCACATAGGGGTCGTCGGTCGGAGCCGACAGCTCCACCTGCACGATGCCGATCTTGTTGCCGGCGGTTTTTTCGCCTTCGCGGCGCAGGTTCACCGGCATCTGGATGGTGATGGGCCGCTTCAGGTCCACGCCCTGGTCGGCCAGGTAGAGGCGCAATGCGGCGTCCAGGCAGGTCAGCGCCACGTGGTTCACGGTGGAGCGGCTGCGCTCGCGGATGCGTTTGATGCGCTCCATCGAGATGCCTACCGCGGTGAACTGGCGGCCGGCCGTGACCTGCCCGGTCAGCAGCGTCTTGGCGCTGGACACGAAGGGCAGGGCGATCGCGTTCTTGGTGAGCTTGACGCTCTCCAGCAGCAGCATGGCGGCCAGGCGCCCTACGCCCAGCACGCGCTGCGTGGTGTCGCCCACTTCCTTCCAGGCCGACTGGACGATTTCCTGCGTCACCTTCTTGCGCTGGGCGCCATGGCCACCGTGCTTTTGCGTCCACAGCGGTCGCACCTCCAGATCGTCTGGCGAGGTGGCCAGGGTCTCGGCGATCCAGCGCGACATCGTCATGCCGTCGGCATAGGCGTGGTGGATCTTCTGGTAGACGGCAAAACGGCCCTCGGCCAGCCCGTCGATCACATGCAGTTCCCACAGCGGACGGGAACGGTCCAGCATGGGGACATGCAGATCCGAGACGAACTGGTAGAGCGCCTTGCGGTCGTTGTTTTCCTTGGGCAGCTTGTGATAAAAAATGTGCTGACTCAGGTCGATCGAGGCCGCAGTCTTCCACTTGGGCATGCCGGTCAGGGAGAACTCGATGACCTGGTTGAACGGCGCGCGCACTGAGGTGTGCGTGAGGTACTCGCGGTACAGCTGCTTGGCAAAGGCGGTGCTGGACTTGGGCGGGCGCTTGCAGATTTGCAGACCAGCCACATGCTTCGGGCTGGCGGCGGTCTCGGCGATGAAGAAGCCGAAATCAAGCAGGGAAAGTTTGCTCATGAGACTGGTACTCCGATCCGGAAATTTCGAAAGATGAAAGCGCGAAGCGCACCCATGCCCTTGCTGCAAGCCTTGCAGGCG
>CAIKVZ010000337.1 GCA_903830985.1 uncultured beta proteobacterium | reverse complement strand
ATCCAGATACTCATCAACGAGATGAGCTTCCTCACCGAAGGCCCGATGGGCATCAAGCTCGACAAGCCGACGCTCTTCGGCCACAAGCTCGACGAGCGCGAGTTCTACTGGGTTGTGGCGGTGCTGATGGTGCTGGCGCTGGCGGTCGTGCACCGCATCCTGCGCTCGCACCTGGGCCGGGCCTTCGAGGCGCTGCGCGGCAGCCCGGTCGCATCGGACTGCATGGGCGTGTCGGTCTACCGCTACAAGGTCTATGCCTTCGTGATCAGCGCCGGCTTCGCCGGGCTGGCGGGCTGCCTGTACGCGTACTCGGAGCAGTACATCTCGCCGAACTCGTACAACTTCGAGCTCACGGTGCTGTTCCTGCTGGCCGTGATCATGGGCGGACGCAAGAGCCGCCTGGGCTCCCTGCTGGGCGCCACCATCATCGTCATGCTGCCCATGCTGCTGGACGACCTGGACATGTTCCGCATCGTCGCCTCCACCATCGCCGTGCTGATGGCGATCGGCGGCGCCGTCGGCCTCGCGAAGAAGCGCACCACGCCCGGCGCCATGGCCATCCCCATGGTCGGCACGCTGGCGCTGGCGGGCTTTGCATTCTGGCTGTACTCGATCACCGACTGGCGCCTGAGCATCTTCGGCCTGATGATTCTGTTTGTCGTTTACTACCTGCAGGACGGCATCGTCGGTTTCGCACGCAGCCTGCTGGCGCACCGCCGCCCGGGATCTTTGGATGACCGGACCAGCACTCACGCAGGGGCCGACACGGATGCAGTGCGCGTCGCCAGCAGCACGGGTGCTGCGGGCGACGAACTGCTCGTGGCGAAAAACGTGCTGATGCAGTTTGGCGGCCTGAAGGCGCTGAACAACGTGGACCTGAGCATCCGCCGCGGCAGCATCCACGGCCTGATCGGACCCAACGGTTCGGGCAAGAGCACGATGATGAACGTGCTCACCGGCATCTATGTGCCAACCGCAGGCAGCATCGAATTTGCCGGCCGCAGCGTGGTGGGACGGACCTCGTCGGATATTGCGCTGTCGGGCATTGCGCGCACCTTCCAGAACGTGCAGTTGTTTGGCGAAATGACCACGCTGCAAAACATCCAGGTGGGTCTGCACCACAGCTTTGCCAGCCATATTCTGGACGTGGCACTGCATACGCCGCGCTACCTGCGCGAAGACCGGGAGGCAACCGAGCGCGGCATGGGCTTGCTGCGCTTTGTCGGCCTGGATGCGCTGTACAACGAGGAGGCGCGCAACCTGCCCTATGGCAAGCAGCGCCTGCTGGAAATCGCCCGCGCCCTGGCGCTGGACCCGCAGTTGCTGCTGCTCGACGAACCGGCGGCGGGCCTCACGGCGCCAGACATCCTGGAACTCATCGCCATCATCCGCAAGATTCGCGACCACGGCATCACCGTGATCCTGATCGAGCACCACATGGACGTGGTGATGGAACTGTGCGACACCGTCTCGGTGCTGGACTTCGGCCAGAAGATCGCCGAGGGCAAGCCTGCGGATGTGCAGGCGGACGAAAAAGTGATCGAAGCCTACCTCGGTGGCACGGCAGCCTGAGGCCAAGAGGAACAAACCATGTTGCGCATCAAAAACCTCGAAGCAGGCTACGGCAAAGTGCAGGTCCTGCACGGCATCTCCATCGACGTCCCCAAGGGCCAGGTCGTGACCCTGATCGGCTCCAACGGCGCCGGCAAGACCACGACCATGCGGGCCATCTCCGGCATGATCAAACCCACGGCCGGCGAGATCAACCTGCACGGCAAGCGCATTGACGGCATGGAGTCGTACACCATCACCAAGATGGGCCTGGCGCATTCGCCCGAAGGCCGGCGCGTGTTTGCCACCATGAGCGTCACCGACAACCTGCTGCTGGGCGCGTTTCCGCGGCTCACCGGCAGCCGCCCCAAGGGCGACGTGCAGGGTGACCTGGAGCGCGCCATGGAGCTGTTTCCGCGCCTCAAGGAGCGACGCCTGCAGCAGGCAGGCACGCTGTCGGGCGGCGAACAGCAGATGCTGGCCATGGCGCGCGCCGTCATGCTCAATCCCGACGTAGTGCTGCTCGACGAGCCTTCCATGGGCCTGGCGCCCATTCTGGTGGAAGAGGTATTCCACATCATTTCACGGCTCAAGTCGGAGGGCGTCACCATGCTGCTGGTGGAGCAGTTTGCCGCGGCCGCGCTCAAAGTGGCGGACTACGGCTATGTGCTGGAGAACGGCCGCATCTCGGTGCACGGCCCTGCCGACAAGCTCAAGGACGACCCGGCGGTGAAGGCCGCTTATCTGGGCGGCTGAGACTGTCGATTCCGCGTTAGCGAGCGTCACTTCCAAGGAGATCCTCATGAAAAAACGCAGCCTTCTGCAGGCCCTCGCCGCCCTGCCCCTGGCAGCCGCCCTGCCATCCTGGGCGCAGAGCACGGCGCTGAAGATCTCGCACCAGTTCCCAGGCGGCACGGCCACCGAAGGCGACTTCCGGGATCGCCTGGTGCGCCGCTTCGCCGCCGAGGTGGAGAAGCGCAGCAAGGGCGCGCTCAAGTTCGAGATCTATCCAGGCTCTTCGCTGATGAAGACCATGGCGCAGTTCTCCTCCATGCGCAAGGGCGCGCTCGACATGGCGCTGATTCCCCTGTCCTACGCCGGCGGCGAAATCCCGGAACTCAACATCGGCTTGATGCCGGGCCTGGTCGTGTCCTATGAACAGGCCACCAGCTGGAAGACCAAGCCGGTGGGCGCCGAACTCAACCGCGTCCTGCTGGACAAGGGCATCGTGCTCATCAGCTGGATCTGGCAGGCGGGCGGCGTGGCCTCACGCGGCAAGCCCATCGTCGAACCCGAAGACGCCAAGGGGCTGAAGATTCGCGGCGGCTCGCGCGAGATGGACATGATCCTGAAGGACGCCGGCGCGGCGGTGGTGACCCTGCCTTCCAACGAAATCTACGCCGCCATGCAGACCGGCGCCATGGACGCGGCCATGACCTCCTCCACCTCCTTCATCTCCTTCCGGCTGGAAGAAGTGGCCAAGGCGCTGACCACCGGGCGCACCGGCGCCTACTGGTTCATGTTCGAGCCGTTGATGATGTCCAAGGCGGTGTTCGACAAGCTCTCGAAAGACCAGCAGGCCACGCTCATGGCGGTGGGCGCCGAGATGGAAAAGTTCGCGCTCGAATCGGCGAAAAAGGACGATGTCGAAGTCGCCGCCGTCTACCAGAAGGCCGGCGCCAAGGTGGTCGACCTGTCTGGCGCCACCATCAAGAAGTGGCAGGACATCGCGCGCAAGACCGCGTGGAAGGACTACGGCGCGAAGAACGAGGGCTGCGCCAAACTGCTGGCCCTCGCGGAACAGACTCTGTGAGTTTTGACCCGGACCCCGACGCAGCGCCGGCACCCGTGCCGCTGCTGCCGGGCAACTCGCTGCTGGGGCTGCTGTCGGGCGCGCTGAACTGGCTGAACCTGCAACTGCTGCGCCTGTCCATGCTGGCGCTGGTGCTGACCTCCTGCGTGCTAACGTATTCGGTGCTGACGCGCTACTTCCTGAAATCGGCCACCGACTGGCAGGACGAAGCTTCGGTCTTCATGCTGGTCGGTGCGATGTTCATGTGCACCGGCTATGTACAGTCGCTGCGCGGCCATGTCGGCATCGAGGCCCTGGCCACACTGCTGCCTGCGGGCGTGAACCGGGTGCGCCTGATCCTGGTGGACACCGTCTCCACGCTGTTTTGCAGCTTCTTTGCCTGGAAGTCCTGGACGCTGTTCCACGAGGCCTGGAGCGAAGGGCAGACCACCTCGAGCAGCTTTGCGCCGCCACTGTGGATCCCCTACAGCCTGATGTCCCTGGGCATGAGCCTGCTGGCGCTGCAACTGCTGCTGCAGACCGCGATCCAGATCTCCGGCAAACCATCGAGGGAGATGAAGTGAGCGAACTCGCCATCGGACTTTGCTATGGCGGCGCCACCCTGCTGGTGATGTTCTCGGGCATGCCCATCGCCTTTGCCCTGGGCAGCGTGGCCGTGGCCTTCATGTATTTTTTCATGCCGTCCTCGTCGCTCGACACGGTGGCGCAAAACGTCTACGAGGAGATGGCGTCCATCACCCTGCTGTCGATCCCGCTGTTCATCATGAAGGGCGCGGCCATCGGCAAGTCTCGCGCCGGTCAGGACCTGTACTCCGCGATCCACGCCTGGCTGCACAAGGTGCCCGGCGGCCTGGGCATCGCCAACGTCTTTGCCTGCGCGCTGTTTGCCGCCATGGCCGGCTCCTCCCCCGCTACCTGTTCGGCCATCGGCTCGGCCGGCATTCCCGAGATGCGCCGGCGCGGCTATTCCCCCGGCTTTGCCGCAGGCATCATCGCCGCCGGCGGCACCCTGGGCATCCTGCTGCCGCCGTCGATCGTGATGATTTTGTACGCCGTGGCGGCCGAGCAGTCGCTGGGCCGCCTGTTCCTGGCCGGTATCGGCCCGGGACTGTTGCTCGTGGGCCTGTTTGCCGGCTACGCCGTGGTGCGCGCACGCAAGGAATACGCCATGGCGCTGAAGGTTTTTCAAGCGGGTGGCGCCAAATCGGCCTACCTCGAAGTGGAACACTTCACGCTGGCGCAGAAGGTCGAGATGCTGCCGCGCGTCCTGCCCTTTGTGGTGCTGCTCATCGGCGTGATGATCGCGCTCTATGGCGGCTTTGCCACGCCATCCGAGACCGCGGGCCTGGGCGGTCTCATGGCGCTGGGGCTGGTAGCCGTGGTCTATGGGCTGTGGCGCCCGAAGGACGTGGCGCCCATCCTGGCGTCGACGCTGAAGGAATCCACCATGCTGATGCTCATCATCGGCATGTCGCTGCTGTACAGCTACGTCATGAGCCATCTGCACATCAGCCAGGGCGCAGCGCAGTGGATCGTCGGCATGCAGTTGTCGCGCTGGCTGCTGCTGGGCGTGATCCTGCTGATGGTGATCGTGCTCGGCTTCTTCCTGCCGCCGGTGTCCATCATCCTCATGACAGCACCCATCATCCTGCCGCCGCTCAAAGCCGCCGGCTTCGATCTGATCTGGTTCGGCGTGGTCATGACCATCGTCATGGAGATGGGTCTCATCCACCCGCCCGTGGGCTTGAACATCTTTGTCATCAAGAATGTCGCACCCGACATCCCGCTGAAAGACGTGATCTGGGGCGTCATGCCCTTCGTCGCGCTGATGTTCGGGGCGGTGTTCTTGCTGTGCCTGATCCCCGGCATCGCCACCGGACTGCCGAACCTGGTGATGGGGACGAAGTAGGCCGCGCCTATGCGCCAACGGCAAAGCCTCCCGCCAGCGCCTGGCGCAGGTAGTCGACAAACACCGTCAGGGCGCGCGGCACATGGGCGCTGTAGGGTCGGATGGCGTACAGCTGCTCGGCAAACGCGCCCACGGGTTTGCACTGCGGCAGCACCTGCACCAGCCGGCCGGCCTGCAGGCTGGCCTGCGCGCTGAAGTCGGGCAGCAGCGCAATTCCCAGACCGGCCAGCGCGGCGTCGCGCAGCGCCTCGCTGTTGTTGGCGCACAGCGCGCCCGACACCGCCACCGTGACCGGCAGCGAGCGCGCCCGTCCCTGCGGCTCGAAGCTCCAGGTGGGCTTGCCCTGGGTGCGCGGGTAGTGCAGACAGCTGTGCCCCGCCAGTTCCTCGGGCCGGGTGGGAACACCGCGCCGGCGCAGGTAGGCGCGACTCGCCACCAGCACCGAATGCGTGGCGCACAGCGTCCAGGCCACGTGCGTGTCGGGCGGCAGGGCCGCGTGGCGGATCGCCAGATCGAAGCCTTCCGTGGCCAGGGAGCGCAGCCGGTCCGACAGGTCGAGTTCGAGCCGCACCTCGGGGTAGGCGTGCAGGAAATCGGCCAGGCGCGGCACCAGTTGCTGGCGCGCAAAGGCCACCGGCGCCGTGACGCGCAGCAGACCTCGCGGCACGCCGGCCAGATCGCGCACCTGGGCAAAGCCCTGGGTGATCTGCTCGAAGGCGGCGCTGGTGTCGTCCACCAGGCGCTGGCCGGCCTCGGTCAGGCGCACGCTGCGCGTGGTGCGCTGCACCAGCGTGACGCCGGCGCTGTGCTCCAGCGCGGCGATGTGCTGGCTCATCGCGGCCTTGCTCACGCCCAGGCGCGCCGCCGCAGCGGTGTAGCTGCCCTGCTGCGCCAGCACCGTGAGCCAGTGCAGGTGGCTCCAGAGTTCGCTGATTTTTTGTTCTTTCATTGGCGCATTGTTCACCGGAATGAACAATCAATTCAAGCCCCCGGTCTTGTCGCGGGCAGGGCACATGCCTAAACTGCAGCCCGAGGCCAGCCTTTTCATCCATCAGGGAACCCCCATGACCGTCTACGCAGATTCCACCGAAGTCGCCCAGTACATCAACGGCCAACGCCACAGCGGCAGCGCCACCCGCACCCAGGACGTGTACAACCCCGCCACCGGCGCCGTGGCGCGCCAGGTGCGCCTGGGCAATGCGCAGGACGTCGACGCCGCCGTGGCGGCCGCGCAGGCGGCCTTCCCGGCCTGGTCGGACACGCCGCCGATCCGCCGGGCGCGCGTCATGTTCAAATTTCTCGAACTGCTGAATCTGCACAAGGACGCGCTGGCCCACATGATCACGGCCGAGCACGGCAAGGTCTTCACCGACGCCCAGGGCGAGGTGGCGCGCGGCATCGACATCGTCGAGTTCGCCTGCGGCATCCCGCAGCTGCTCAAGGGCGACTTCACCGACCAGGTCTCTACCGGCATCGACAACTGGACGCTGCGCCAGCCGCTGGGTGTGGTGGCCGGCATCACGCCCTTCAACTTTCCCGTGATGGTGCCGATGTGGATGTTCCCGGTGGCCATCGCCGCGGGCAACACCTTTGTGCTCAAGCCCAGCCCGATCGACCCCAGCGCCAGCCTGTTCATGGCCGATCTGCTCAAGCAGGCCGGCCTGCCCGACGGCGTGTTCAACGTGGTGCAGGGCGACAAGGAGGCCGTGGACGCGCTGCTGGTCCATCCGCTGGTCAAGGCCATCAGCTTTGTCGGCTCCACCCCCATCGCCAACTACATCTACGAGACCGGCGCGCACCACGGCAAGCGCGTGCAGGCGCTGGGCGGCGCAAAGAACCACATGGTGGTCATGCCCGACGCCGACATCGACCAGGTGGTCGACGCGCTGATCGGCGCGGGCTACGGCTCGGCCGGCGAGCGCTGCATGGCGATCTCCGTGGCCGTGCTGGTGGGCGACGTGGCCGATCAGGTGCTGCCCAAGCTGATTGCGCGCACCCAGGCGCTCAAGGTGCTCAACGGTGAAAACCTGGCGGCCGAGATGGGCCCCATCGTCACGCCGGCGGCGCAGGCGCGCATCCGTGGCTACATCGACCTCGGTGTGAGCGAAGGCGCGCAGTTGCTGGTGGACGGGCGTCAATTCGACGGCGCTGTCGCGGGTACCGGCTGCGAGCAGGGCTTCTGGCTCGGCGGCACGCTGTTTGACCATGTCACACCCGAGATGCGCATCTACAAGGAAGAGATCTTCGGCCCGGTGCTGGCCTGCGTGCGGGTGCCCGACTTCGCCTCGGCGGTGCAACTGGTGAACGACCACGAGTTCGGCAACGGCGTGGCCTGCTTCACGCGCGACGGCAACGTGGCGCGCGAATTCTCACGGCGCATCCAGGTCGGCATGGTGGGCATCAACGTGCCGATTCCCGTGCCCATGGCATGGCATGGTTTTGGCGGCTGGAAGCGTTCGCTGTTCGGCGACATGCACGCCTACGGCGAGGAAGGCGTGCGTTTCTACACCAAGCAGAAATCCATCATGCAGCGCTGGCCCGAGAGCACACCCAAGGGTGCCGAGTTCGTCATGCCGACGGCCAAATAAGCGCGACTAAAGGAACCTGAACGCCAGCGCCGCGACCAGGGTCGGCGCCAGCGCTGCCAGCAGCAGTCCCAGCGGACTGACCACGCCCGAATCAAAGTGTGTGCGCAGGATGGCAATGCCGGCCGGGTTTGGCGCGTTGGCGATGATGGTGAGTCCACCGCCCGTCACGGCCCCGGCCACCAGGGCGTACTGGAAGCCCGGGCTCAGGCCTGTCACCAGCGAGCCCAGGTAGGTGATGGCGGCGTTGTCGGTGAAGGCAGTGAGTGCCATCGCGCCGACAAAGACGCCGTCGCTGCTCATGCCCATGAGCAGCGGCTGCAGCCACCATTGCTGCTGCCCGCCCAGCACCACCAGCCCGGCCAGAAAGAAGCCCACCAGCAGCCCCTCCTTCAGGATCAGGCGATGCTGGTGGCGCGCATAGGCGTGCGCCACGCCCAGGAAGAACACGAACAAACCCATGAAGACCGCCGCATGGTGCGCAAAGACCACCATGGCGACGAGGAAGCCCAGGTGCACGGCCACCAGCGACCAGGGCACGGCGCGCAGTCCAGCGTCGGCGTCATCGTGCAAGGGCAAGGCCGCCAGTTCGCGGCGAAACCACCAGGCCACGCCCAGGGTGTTGAGCAGCACAGCCAGCGCGGCTTTCCAGCCGAAAGTGCCGACCATGAAGGCGCTGTCCCAACCCCAGGTGGCGGCCACCATCAGCACCGGCGGCGCGGCAAAGGCGGTGAGCGTGCCACCGATCGACACGTTCACAAACAGCACGCCCAGGGTGCCGTACTTCAGGCGCGTGGACATCGCACCCGCAAAGAATCGCTGACCCAGTATCAGCGCCGCCAGCGTCATGGCCGCAGGCTCGGTGATGCAGGATCCCAGCAGCGGAACCAGTGCCATGACGACCGCGTAATAGCCCAGGCTGCCCGGCAGCGGAACGCGGCGCGCCAGCTGCTGCACCAGCACCATGGCGGCCTGCAGTACGGGACGTGAAGCGGCTACCACCATGACGGCAAAGACGAACAGCGGCTCGGTGAAGTTGCGCGAGTCGACATAGGCCACGGCCGCACTGCCACCTTGCATCAGCCCCATGGCGCCGACCAGCAGCAGCGCCCACACGCCGAACACCACCTCCACTTCGCCCAGCCAATGCAAGAGACCGGCGTGGCGTGGATGACTGTGCGCCAGGCGTTCGAAGTACTTGCCGCAAAAGCTGTGCAGCACGGCCAGCGCCAGCGCCAGGGCGCAGACCAGTTGGAAGGGGGTTGGCGACAAGGAGGCTCCGATGGACTTGGCTGCGCTCCCGACATCGAGAGACCACAGGCCATTATGTCCAGCCCCCGTTCAAGGCGTCCGGTTAAAGTCGCAGACCCCGCACCCGACTGGCGCGTAACTGAAGGCAAGACCCCATGTTGACACTCTTTCATTGCATGAGCGCCCGCTCCTTCAGACCCCTGTGGACGCTGGAGGAACTGGGCTTGCCGTACGAACTCAGGATGCTGCCCTTCCCGCCGCGCATGCACGCCCGCGACTACCTGCAGACGAATCCGCTGGGCACGGTGCCTGCCCTGTACGACGGGGAAGTGGCCATGACCGAATCGGCGGCGATGTGCCAGTACCTGGCCACGCGAGACGGACCCACGGCGCTGGCCGTCGCGCCCGGCGATCCGGAATACGGCGGCTTCCTGAACTGGCTGCATTTTGGCGAAGCCACACTCACCTTCCCGCAAACCATCGTGCTGCGCTATGGCCGCTTCGAGCCGCCAGAGCGCCGACTGCCGCAGGCCGCAGAAGACTATCGCAAATGGTTTCTGGCGCGGCTCAAGGGACTGATCCCTGTGCTCTCGCGCCGCCCCTATTTGTGCGGCGAGCAGCTGACCGTGGCCGACATCTCGGTCGGCTACGCCCTGATGCTGGCCGATTACCTGGGCTTGGCCGGGCAGTTTCCCGCGGCCGTGCAGGACTACTGGGCAAGGCTGCAAACCGGTGCCGGCTACCAGCGCGCTCTCGCCGCGCAGCTGCGCGCCGCACAGGAACAAGGCGTGTCCACGACTCCGGCGCCGCTGGTGGCCTGAGGCCGAGCCCGGCGCCGTTCGCGGCGTCACACACCAGAAACCCGAACTGTCGTGGTGGTGCTGGCACGGTTTTCAATCCCGCCACCTGGGGCGATAGTCTGGCCACGTGAACCAGCGCTGTTCACGACCCATCCGTCAAACCAGGAGACAACCATGAAAACCTTCCGACTCGCACTGCATCCCATCGCCCTGGCGCTCGCCAGCCTGTCGCTGCCCGCCGCCGCTGCGGACTTCGACCTCGGCAACGGCATTGCCGCCAAGGTCAACGCCACCTTCACGGCCGGCACCATGATCCGGACCGAGGCGCCAGACCCCGCCGTCTACGGCGCGGTGTCGGGACCTCTGGTGGGCCTGCCGGCCGGGCAACTCGGGGGCAGCGCCAACAGCAGCGACCTGAATTTCCAAAAGAACCATGCCGTGTCGACCGTGATCAAGGGCGTGGCCGATATCGAACTCAAGCGCCAGGACTTCGGCGTGTTTGCCCGTGTCATGGCCTGGGACGATTTCGAACTGGCCAACGGCAACCGCGCCTACGGCAACACGGCCAACCAGTTCACCAAGAACGCGCCCTTGAGCGACAACGGCTTCGCGCCACAAGCCAAGTTCAGCAACGTCGACCTGGCCGACCTCTATCTGTTCGGCCACGCCAGCATCAGCGCCGACACGGGCCTGGACGCGCGTCTGGGACGCCAGGTGTTGAACTGGGGCGTGTCGCAGTCGATCGGCGGCGGCATCAATGCCATCAACCCGCTGAACATTGCAGCCCAGCAGCGCCCCGGCGCGCAGGCCGAGGAAGCCAAGCTGCCCGTCGGCATGCTGTCGGCCAAGCTGGCCAGCGGTAAGGAGTGGGGCGCCGAAGGCTTTGTGCAATACGAGTCGCGCGCCACCGTGATGCCAGGCTGCGGCACCTTCTACATGGTGGCCAACTACCTGCCCACGGGCTGCAATTACGTGTCGGTGCTGGCCGCCGTGAACGACCCTACGGCGCTGAGCACGGGGCGCTACCCGAAGCGCGTGGCTGATATCAACGCCAGCGACAACGGCCAGTACGGTCTGTCGGCGCGCTACAGCGCAGAGAGTCTGGCAACGGATTTCCGCGCCTACGCGATGAATTACCACAGCCGCACGCCCAGCCTGCGCGTCACCAACGCCAACATTGCCGGCGCTGCCACCACCGCCGCAGCCTATGGCCCACCGCCTTCGGCAGCAACAGGTTTCGCGCGCCTGACCGACCCGAATGGCCTGAAGTACGGCCTGGTTTACGCCGAAAACATCCACCTCTATGGTCTGAGTTTCGACACCAAGCTCGACCCGACGATGCGCGTGTTTGGCGAAATGGCTTACCGCCCGAATCAGGTGCTGAACCTGAACGCCTCCGATCTGATTGCCGCCTTCCTCGGACGCTCGCCGACCTCGGCCTTGAACCAGGCCAAGGCAACCAACGCCATCCTTCCCGGCGCCAGCTTCGACGGTTATGACCGCTACAAGGTCAGCACGGCCAGCCTGGGCACCAACAAGGCCTTCCTCAATGTGCTGGCGGCAGAGCGCGTGAGTCTGGCCGCCGAGGTCGGCATGAGCCACGTCGGCAACCTGCCCGATCCGGGCGTGCTGCGCTATGGCCGCTCCGACATCTACGGCGGCGCCGCCACCAACGGCGCACCCGCCTGTGTGGACGCGACCGTGGCGCAGAAGAGCTGTGCGCACGATGGCTTCGTCACCAGCGATTCCTGGGGCTATCGGCTGCGCGTCTCGGCGGTCTACCCGGGCGCCTTCTTCGGCGCCACGCTGACTCCGACCATCGGCTTTGCCCAGGACGTGAGCGGCTATTCCTACGACGGCAGCTTCGTGAAAGACCGCCAGACGCTGAGCCTGGGCCTGCGCGCCGACTGGTCCAAAAAGTACTTTGCCGAAGTCCAGTACACGCAGTTCTCGGGCGGCGCCTACAACCCCATCGTCGACCGCGACAACGTGACCCTGGTCGTCGGCGCCAAGTTCTGACGGCAGGTTTCCAGCGCAGCGCGTGCCGCGGCGCTGGAATCCCTCCGGTCTTGAATTTGCCTATTGCGAGGAAGTGATGAAAACCCTGTTGCGATTTGTGTTGTGGCTGGTGGCCGCCATTGTGCTGCTGGGCATCGCCCTGGCGCTGTGGGCTCGGACCCTGGCCAAGGACGATGGCGGCGCGGGCCGGCCCACCTACGGCCAGCCCTATACCTGGACCCACCCGGAACTGTCGCCCGGCGTGGCCGCGCCCACGCCAACGCCCGGTGGCGGCCCCGTGCCGCGCGCCGACGGCTATGTGATGGGCAGCCTGGGCAACGATTTCCTGCTGCCTCCCATGCCCCCTGTGAGGGCCATGGACATCCACCGCGCCGACAGCGTGTTTGCCAACGCCCGGCTCAAGACCTGCTTCTGGCCCGGCCCCAAATTGCGCCCCGGCTTCTACACCACGGACCCTGATGCCTACGGCATAGAGAACCAGATACCGGACACCATGAACACCTTCGACACGGCGTGGTTCAAGCTGCCGGCCGGTGCCACCCTGGTGGTCAAGGGCGAGTACCCGCACCAGCGCCACTGGAGCTTCACGACCTACTCGGTGGACGGCGAGCCGCGCGACGCCCTGGACGACGTGGACATTGACCCCGACGCAGGCTCCTTCAACCCGTTCCGCCCGGGGGTGAGGCGCGACGTCATGCCGCGCAACTACAGCTTCACCATCGCCAACGGCAACCCGCCGGCGCAGCGCCCACGCAACAGGGTTTACACCCTGGCCGAACCCGGCACGGCCATCGGCATGCACATGCGCAACTACGTGCCGGACCGCAGCGAGACCTTTCTGGGCAGTGTCGCGCCGCCGGTGGTCGAACTGCATCTGGCCGACGGTAAGGTGCTGACCGGCGAAGAAGCCTGCACCGCCACCGACGCGCCGCTGCGTGGCAAGCAAGTGCCCCTGACCGTGCCCAAGACACTGTGGATGGCGCTCAACAGCCTGCCCTGGCGCCCCGCCGACCATACGCCGGCGCACAACTTCGAATCCGAGCCGTTGGAGAAGTTCTACAACCGGCCCTACCTGCTGATCAAGTCTTTCTTTCCCTGGTTTGCGCGCGACAGCATGGCGCAGGAGCGCGGCGGCTTCTGGAGCAATATGTCAACCCGCTACGGCTACAAGTACCTGAGCCAGGCCTACGGCCGCGTCTATGTGGTGCACGGCAAGATGCCCAGCACACCGCAGACCTGGAGCGGCGACCCCGCGCCCATGCAGCAGGACGCCAACATGCGCTACTGGTCGATCTGCACGGCGCAGGCGCCGGCCGTGGGCGCGCCAGTGGACTGCGTGTACGACGAAAACGTCATCTCCACGCTGGACAAACAGGGCTTCTTCAACGTGGTGATTTCACGCGCACCGGATCGTCCGTCCAACGCCACCGACAAATGCGGCGTGGCCTGGATGGAATACGGCAGCGGCGACGGCATTCCGGGCGGTTCCGCGGACTTTGGTGCGGTGATCAACCGCCACACCACCGTGAATGCCAACTTCAAGCAGAGCTGGTTTGCCGTGAAGAAGGCCGGCGGCGAGGCCGAGGCCATGGGCGACTACCTGCCCCATGTGCTGAACCTGCACGACAAGGCCCGCTTCGAAGCCTTGGGCTGCCCGGTGGACCAGTCGAAACTGGCGGCCATGGTCGCCAGGTGATCTCCCATTCAACGCATTGACAGGACCTACAACATGCACCTTATCGTCAAACGCCTGGCCCTGGCCGTTACCCTGGTCGCCGTGGCCGGCGCCGTCCTGGCACAGTCCGCCAAGGCGCCGCCCAACATCGTCATGATCATGGTCGACGACATCTCGCCCATGGACGTCTCGGCCATTCACCGCGGCCTGGGCGCGGTGAAGACGCCGGGCATAGACCGCATCGCCAAGGAAGGCCTGACCGTCAACGACTACTACGCGCAGGCCAGCTGCACGGCGGGACGTTCCGCCTTCATCACCGGCCAGTACCCGATCCGCACCGGCCTCACTTCGGTCGGGCAACCGGGTGCGCCGCTGGGCATCAAGCCCGAGGACCCGACCCTGGCCACCATGCTCAAGGCGCGCGGCTACGCCACGGCGCTGTTTGGCAAGAGCCATGTCGGCGACCGCAACGAACACCTGCCCACGGTCAACGGCTTCGACGAGTTTTTCGGCATCCTGTACCACCTCAACGTGATGGAACAGTTCGAGCAGCCCGAGTTTCCCAAGAACCCGAATTTCCCGGGCCGCCCGCGCAATGCCATGTACACCTGGGCCATGGAACAGGCCGACGCCAGCGTCGACCCGAAGTTTGGCCGCATCGGCAAGCAGCGCATCGAGGACCGCGGCGCGGTCGGCGCCAAGCGCATGGAAACCATCGACGACGAAGTCCTCAACGTCAGCGTCGACTGGCTCAATCGCACGCAAAAGAGCGGCAAGCCCTTCTTCCTGTGGTTTGCCCCGACCCGCATGCACCAGAAGATCCACGTCAGCGCCGACTGGGCCGGCAAGGGCGGCCACGGCCCCTATTCCGACGCCCTGCTGCACCTGGATTCGCTGGTCGGCAAGCTGCTGAAAAAGCTCGACGACATGGGCGTGGCCGACAACACCATCGTGCTGTTCACCGGCGACAACGGCGTCAACCTGGCGCATTGGCCCGACGCCGGCACGGCTTCCTTTCACGGCGAAAAAGGCACGACCTGGGACGGCGGCTTTCGCGTTCCCATGCTGGTGCGCTGGCCCGGCCATGTGCCGACGAATGACTGGACCGGTGAGTTCATGACCTCCGAAGACTGGCTGCCCACGCTCATGGCCGCCGCCGGCGACACCAGCATCAAGGAGCGCCTGCTCACGGGAACCAAGATCGGTGAGCGCGACTACAAGGTGCATCTGGACGGCTACAACCAGCTCGACATGCTGACCGCACAAGGCAAGAGCCATCGGCGTGAGTTCTTCTTCTACGGTGACACCGACCTCAACGCGCTGCGCGTCGACCACTGGAAACTGCACCTGGCCACCAAGGACAAGTGGCTCTACGCGCCGACCAAGATCGACGGCGGACTTCTGGTCGACATCAAGCTCGACCCCTTTGAGCGCACACCCGACACCGGCAGCCACCTGCAGTGGATGAAGGAGAAATCCTATCTGGTGCCCATCATCGGACCGCAGGTGCAACTGTTCAATAAGAGCCTGCAGGAGTTCCCGCCACGCCAGGCCGGCTCGGGCATTGGTGCGGCCACGATGTTCAAGAACTGAAACCGCAACGGTCTGGCTGGCAGGGCCTTCGACGGCAGGGTCGGCTTGTATCATTCTTCATGAATCAAAGCAGCCAAACAGCCCCACGGACCGCGCACTCGCCGGTGGCCTGATGCGGTCCATTCCCTTGAGGAAGCTTGCCGGCCTTGCCCTGCTGCTGCTGTGTCTGGCGGCGCGCGCCGCAAGCCCGGTCGCATCCAAAGCGCTGTCGCCCTCCGAGCCCGCCTATGTGGCCAACGACAGTTGCCTGAGCTGTCATGCGCAGCAGGCGGATGCATGGAAAACCTCGCACCATGCGCAGGCCATGGCAGTCGCCACGCCGGCCAGCGTCAAGGGCGATTTCGGCAACCGCGAGTTCCGCCATGCGGGCGTGACCTCCAGGTTCCTGCGCCGCGGTGCAAAGTACTTTGTGCACACCGACAGCATCGACGGCAAGCTGGCCGACTTCGAAATCACCCACGTCATTGGCGTCGAACCGCTACAGCAGTACCTGATCGCCATGCCGGGCGGTCGCCTGCAGGCCCTGCCCATCGCCTGGGACACGCAGAAGAAACAGTGGTTTCATTTGCTGGCGCACGAGAAGACGCCGCCCGGCGACGTGCTGCACTGGACCGGGCGCTACCAGACGGCCAACACGATGTGCATCGTCTGCCACACCACGGATTACGAGCGGCGCTACGACGCGTCCCAGGACGCCTTCGACTCGCGCTGGAAAGAGATCAATGTGTCCTGCCAGTCTTGTCATGGACCCGGTGCCAGCCACGTCCAGTGGGCACAGTCCAAGCCCGCGGCCACCAAGGTTTCGGCGTCTGCCATGGGGCTGACGGTGGACTTTGGTGCTGGCGGCGCACAAGCGACGCAGGACACCTGCGCACCCTGCCATGCGCGGCGCAGCGAGCTCTCTTTGAAGGGCATTCCGGGCCAGCCGCTGATGGACCACTTTCTGCCCAGCCTGCTGCGCCAGGGTCTGTACCAGGCCGACGGTCAGCAACTCGACGAGGTCTATGTGGATGGCTCGTTCCGCCAGAGCAAGATGGCTCAGATGGGCGTGAATTGCAGCCATTGCCACAATGCCCACAGCGGCAAGCCGCGACTGGCCGGTAACGCGCTGTGTCTGCAATGCCATGCGACACCGCGCAACCCGGCCTTTCCCAGCGCGTCCGGCAGCTTCGACAGCCCGGCGCACCACTTCCACCCGGCGGGCTCCCCCGGCGCGCAGTGTGTGAGTTGCCACATGCCGTCGCGCATCTACATGGGCGTGCAGCCGCGTCCCGACCACAGCCTGCGCGTGCCCCGTCCCGACCTGTCCGTCGGCACCGGCTTGCCCAATGCCTGCAACGGCTGCCACGCCCAAAAGTCGGCGCAGTGGGCTGCCGACAGCGTGGCCCGGTGGTATGGGAAGAAGCGTCGCCAGGAGCCTCATTACGGCGCGGCCTTTGCCGCCTGGCGCTCGGGCCGGGGCAATGCGGACGCGCTGCTGGCCATCGTTGCGAATACCGGCATGAGCGCCATCGTGCGCGCCACGGCACTGAGCGAGCTGGCCAACGACGCGCGCAGTGGACTGCCCACGCGCATCAACGCGCTCCAGGACGCCGCGCCCGAAGTGCGCGCCGCTGCGGCCGACGGCCTGGCGCTGCTCGAACCAAGCCGACGCATGCAGGTCTTGACGCCCCTGCTGCGCGACCCCATCAAGGCGGTGCGCCTGGCCGCGCTGCACAGCCTGTCGACCGTCGCACGCGAGCGTTTTGACGCTGGCGCCAGGCCCGCCTTTGACGCGGCGCTGCAGGAGTACATGGCGGTCCAGAGCCTGGCGCTGGACATGCCGGGCGCGCAACTCAATCTGGCGCAGATGCTGCAAAACACGGGGCAGGCCGAACAGGCGGAGCAGCACTACCTGGCAGCGCTGAAACTGGATCCCGATTTCTCCCCGGCGCGGCTCAACCTGGCGCAGTTGTACGCGCAGCAGGGCCGGATCAAACCGGCGCAGGAGGTGCTGAAGGCTGGCCTGTTGCGCCAGCCCGGCATCGGCGAGCTGCAGTATTCACTGGGCCTGTTGCTGGCCCAGGATGGAGACCTTGCGGCCGCGGCCCAGGCGCTGCAAAAAGCGGCCAGACTGCTGCCGACGCGGGGACGCGTGGCCTACAACCTGGCGCTGGCCTGGCAGCAATTGGGGAAAAACAAACTGGCCGAACAGTCCTACCTGGCCGCGGTGAAAACAGATCCGAGCGACCCGGACTTCCTTTATGCCCTGGCGGCTTTCTACTACCACGGCCATCAACTTCAGCAGGCGCAACGTTGGGCCGACAAGCTCAAGCAGCTGCGGCCCGATGACCCCCGGTCGATCACGCTGCAACGCACACTCAGGGTTGACACCCCAAAATCCCAAGGCGCGCTCAAGTAGACTGCGGCGACACTGTTTTTCGCTTGGCGTATTTCAGCAGCTGCAGTGTCCATGCATGGGAGCCATCAGTGAGTCAAGATTCGAGTGACGGGCAAAAACAGAACGCCAGCGGCCAGGGCCTGGCGTCCGCCTCCAAAGCCGTGCGCGTCTACATCGCCGACGACAGCTTCCTGATTCGCGAGGGTTTACGCCAGGTGCTCGAGCTCGCACCCGAGGTCCAGGTGATAGGATTATTTTCCGACGAGCCGTCGCTGCTGGCCGGGGTCGATGCACTGGCGCCCGATGTCGTCATCACCGACGTGCGCATGCCGCCCACGCAAACCGACGAGGGCATGCGCATCGCCGAGCGTCTGCGCCACAGCCATCCGGCGCTGGGCGTCGTGGTGCTGAGCCAGCATGGCAGCGCGCACTACGCGGCGCAGTTGCTGCAATCCGGCGCAGCGGGGCGCGGTTATTTGCTCAAGGACCGCATCCACGATCTGGACCATCTGGTCTCCACCATCACGGCCGTGGCCCGTGGCGAATGCCGCATCGACGCCAGGCTCATCGATGAACTGGTGGCCAAGCGGCGCCAGCGCTCGCCGCTGGAGGAGCTGACGCCGCGCCAGCGTGACATCCTGGGCGACATCGCCGCCGGCAAAAGCAATCTGGCGATGGCCCAGTCACGCGGCCTGACGCAGCGCGCCGTGGAAAAACACGTGAGCGAAATCTTCGGCCGGCTGGGACTGACCAGCGACGAAACCGCGAGCCGGCGCGTGCAGGCCACGCTGCTCTACCTGGCACAGCGCGACACATGAAGATCCGGCTGCGCGAACGCCTGCTGCTGAGCGCGCCGGGCCTGGTCCTGGCCGCAGGATCGGTGGCCGTGATTCTGGAGAACCCCAACGCCGACCGCCTGCTCAATGCGCTGCTGGCGGGTTTTGGCGTGCTGCTGGTGTGGAGCGTTGCCGTCGCCGTGCGCCTGCGTTACCCGCAGCGCCCGCTGGGCACGCTGTTGTTCGTGCTGTCGGGAGCTTACGGCGTGCAAACGCTGGCAGCGTCCCCCGATGCCTATTTGTTCACGCTGGCCCGCGTGGCACGCCCGGCGGTCGAGGCCCTGCTGATCTGGGTGATGCTGGCGTTTCCCAGCGGACGCCTGCTGGGGCGCGCCGAACGCAGTCTGGTGCTGGCCAGCGGCCTGGCCGTGCTCCTGCTCTGGTTGCCGGGCCTGTTCTTCTCCAACATCATTCCCCTGGCCGGCTCCTTCGTGATGTGCCAGCCCGACTGTCCGCGCAACGTGCTGTTCATCGCCGATCGGCCGGAGTTGGCGCGCCTGTTCCATCTGGGATTCCGTGCCGCTGGAACGCTGATCCTCATCGCCACCGCGCTGCTGCTGAGCTTTCGCCTGCGCCAGGCCACGCCGCTGATGCGCCGCGCGCTGGCACCGGTGCTGCTCGCTTCCATAGCGCGCGCCCTGACCATGGCCATCTTCCTGACGCAAAGCGCCTTCACGCTGGCCCTGCACGCGCTCACCTTCTGGGCCGTGCCGCTGTCGATCGCGCTGGGTCTGTTGCGCGGACGACTGTACGTGGCCAAGGCCTTGCAACGCCTGGTGACGGGACTGCGCGAGCGCCCCACCATGGACGATCTGCGTCAGGTCATGGCCAGCGCGCTGGACGACCCCTTGCTGTCGGTCGCGTATTGGCGCACCGAAAGCGACAGCTGGGTCGACGCCCTGGGACAGACCGTGGCCCTGCCTTACCCCACGCCGGTCAAGGGCCGTGCCGTGAAGATCCTGCTCGACAGCGCGTCCCGTCCTGTGGCCGCGCTGGTGCACGACGTAGCACTGCTGGAAGAACCAGTGCTGATCGAAGCGGTCGCCAACAGCATGCAGGTTGCCCTCGTGAGCCACAGGATGGAGGCGGAGCTGAAATCCTCCGTGACCCATACGGCGGCGGCGGTGGAGGAGGAGCGCCATCGCATCGAGCGCGACCTGCACGACGGCGCGCAGCAGCGCCTGATCGCCATGCGCATGAAGTTGGGCGTCACCCAGCGTCTGCTGGAGAACGACCCGCGCCGCGCCATGTCCCTGGTGCAGGAACTCGGCGGCGACGTCGACGCGGCATTGGAGGACCTGCGTGCGCTGGCCCATGGCATCGCGCCGCCGCTGCTGGTCGAGCGCGGCCTGCCCGACGCCCTGGCTGAAGTGGCGCTGCGCGCCGTCATGCCGGTGAAGACCGACATCGCGAACATCGGCCGCCTGCCGCCGAGCGTAGAGCGCGCCGTCTATTTCTGCTGCCTGGAGGCCTTGCAGAACGCGGCCAAGCATGCCGGCCCCACGGCCAGCGTGAGCCTGACGCTGAAGCGCTCAGCGCAGGGCCTGCAGTTCAGCATCGTGGACGACGGCCCCGCACAGCTTGGCGCCGCCGTCAACCCGGATGGCCAGGGCCTGCGCAACATGACCGAGCGCATGAAGTCGGTCGGCGGAACACTGGAAATTGTGCAGCCGCCTGATGGTGGTTTTCAGGTGCTCGGCAGCGTGCCGGTCTGAGCAGTGGCCCTCAGCGCTTGCGCGCCAGCAAGCGCTCGCGCAGGGTCGCCGGTGTGCAGTCAAACCAGCGCTGGCAACTGCGGTTCAGCGTGGAGGATTCGGTGTAACCCAGCATCATGGCAATCTGGATCAGGGGCGGCGCGTCCATTTGTCCCAGCAGGTCCTGGAGCTGCTGTTTGCGCATCTCGTCCACGATGTCTTCAAAGTACAGCCCCTCGGCGGCCAGGCGCCGTTGCAGCGTGCGCGGGTTGATCGACAGCGCGCGGGCGATGTCGGACTGATTGCCCATGCCGCTGCTCAGAAAGCGCCGCACCATGCTGCGGATGCGGTCGCCGAAATGCTGCGCCGGATCGCCGAACTGCTGGTCCAGGTAGTTCTGGGCGAACTGCTGCAACTGCGCGTTGTGCTCCGGCAGCACTTGCTGCAAGGCCGCGGCCTCCATGCGAACGGCGGCGGCCGGCGCATCGAAGACGCAGTCGCAACCCATGGTGGCCTGGTAGCTGCGCGCAGGACCCAGCTGCGCGTGCGGCAGCCGCACCTGCAGGGGCCGCACCAAGCCCTGGCCGACGGCCATGATGCCGTTCACCATCAGCCCCAGCGACAACTCGTGCGTCTGGGCGCGGTGCGGCAAATGGGGAATGTCCAGTGAGAACGTCAGATCCACGAGTTGCGCCGCGTCGGCCACAGGGCACACATCCAGGTGCACGGCCGGGCTGTGCACAAAGATGTAGCGCGACGCCAGTTGCAAGGCCTCGCCCAGGGTTGACGCGTGCTGAAACAGCACTGCCAACTGCCCCAGCACGCCCACACCCTGGGCCTGCGCCAGTCGCAGACCGAAGTCTGGGCACCTGCCTTCGGCCGCGGTCTGCTCCAGCAAGGTGATGAAGGCCACGTAGGGAATCAGGCTGTCGGCGTCGGCCAGGTTGAAGGCCGACAGGCGCACGCGGCGCATCGCGCGCAGCGGATCGACGCCGCATTGGCGCGCCAATTCTTCATAGCCTTGCAGGCTGGCGGCACGCACGAGAACGGTCATTCAACAGCCTCCTGGAAGCAAACAGGGACTTTCCCTCATGTCGCGAAATGTCAATTGTTTTACCAAGGCTGTCAAGGATACTTCGCGACCGATTGGTATTCATCCGCGCCCATGGCACAGGCGCAGCCCGGTCCAACACCTTCAGGAACAGCATGGCATTCTCTTGGAAAAACGGTCAACCCAAATGTGTCTTCATCAGTGGCGGAGGCAGCGGCATCGGGCGCGAGTTTGCGCACCGATTGGCGCAGGAAGGCGCCGACATTGCGATCTTCAATCGCAAGCCCGCACCCCAAGTGATCGCCGAATTGCGCCAGTTGTCTGTGCGTTCCGATCAACAATTCAGAAGCTACTGCGCCGACGTGTCGGACGACGCCGGCCTGAAGGCTGCCATCGACAACGCGGTGCGCGAGTTGGGCGCGCCCGATCTGGCCATCAATTCGGCGGGCATTCAAATCGCCAAACCGTTTGAGGCTTTGCCGTCGGCGGAATTCAACCAGGTCATCAACGTGAACCTGATCGGCTCGCGCAACTTTGCCGCCGCCGTGCTGCCCCATCTGCGTGCCGGGACGCACCTGGTCTTCGTCGCCTCGCTGGCCTCGCTGGTCGGCACCTACGCCTATGCGGCGTATTGCGCCTCCAAGTTTGGCGTCATGGGTCTGGCCAGCGCGCTGCGCATCGAACTCAAGCTGCACAACATCGACGTCAGCATCTGCTGCCCGGGAGAAATCATCACGCCGCTGGTGGAGGAAGAGCGCAAGACCCTGCACCCCATTTCCGCCGCGCTGAAAGACTTTGCCGGGCACCAGGAGGTGGACGTGGCGTGCGAGCAGATGCTGCGCGGCATGGCACGTCGCAAGTTCGAAATCGTCGACGGCTTCATGCCCCGTGTCACCGCCTGGCTGGCGCGCTACCTGCCGGGTACGACGCGCAGTGTCGCCGACGGCATTGCCCGCAGCGCGGCCCGCAAGATGGGCGCGAATTTCAAACCCCTCTGAAGCCAGGACCATGAGCATGAACCACTGCCGTCGTTTTCTGCCGCTGATCGCGGCGGTCGCCCTGCTGTGCGGCTGCAGCAAGAACACCGGCGTGGGTGGCGAGGCGGGCGACGCCACGCCCAGCACCGTGGCCAGCAATGCGGCCTTTGCCACGCGACTCAAACTCAAGGATCCGCAGGAATTTGAAGATGCCCAACGCGGCCTGATAGCGCGCCCCACGGGCCAGATCCGCAACGCGCAAGGCGCGGTGATTCGCGACTTCGATGCCTTCAAATTTCTGCAGGGCGAAGCGCCGCTCACGGTCAACCCCAGCCTGTGGCGCCACGCCATCCTGGACGAGCAGATCGGCCTGTTCAAGGTCACCGAGCACATCTACCAGTTGCGCGGCTTTGACAATGCCAACCTGACCCTGGTCGAAGGCAAGACCGGCTGGATCGTGGTCGACGCACTGGGAAATCGCGACAGCGCCGCCGCGGCCATGGCGTTTGCGGCCCAGCATCTGGGGCAAAAGCCGGTTTCGGCGCTGGTGCTCACGCACTCGCACATCGACCACTTCGGTGGCGTGCTGGGCGTGCTCAGTCCCCAGGAAATTGCCGAGCGCAAGATCCCCGTGGTCGCGCCTGCGGGCTTCATGGAAGAGGCCACCAGTGAAAACATCCTGGTGGGCATCGCCATGGGGCGGCGCTCGAGTTACCAGTTCGGCAAGGACCTCGAACCCTCGGCCAAGGGCCTGGTCGACGTGGGCAACGGCAAGACCACGGTGTTTGGTGGCGCCTATGGCATCGTGGCCCCGAACTGGCTGATCTTCCGACCGACGCAGGAGATGGTGCTTGACGGCGTGCGCTTTGTGTTTCACAACGTGCCGGGCGCGGAGTGCCCGGCCGAGCTGACCTTCACCATCCCCGAGATGAAGGCCTACAACGGCGCCGAGAACCTGGCGCAGACCATGCACAACCTGCTGCCCATCCGCGGCGCCAAGGTGCGCGACAGCTTCAAGTGGGCCAGCTACCTCGACCAGGCGCTGGAACAGACGGAGGGCATGGAGGTCTATTTCGGCCAGCACAACTGGCCGATCTGGGGCAACGCACGCATCCGGGAGTTCGTCAGCAAACAGCGCGACGTCTACAAGTACACGCACGACCAGACCGTGCGCCTGATCAACGCCGGCTATACGCCGCGCGAGATTGCCGACACCGTCAGGCTGCCCAAGTCGCTGGACGAATTCTTTGCCACACGCGGCTATTACGGCGACCTGCGGGCCAACGTGAAGGCCGTGTACCAGCTGTACATCGGCGCCTACGACGGCAATCCGGCCAACCTCAATCCGCTTGCGCCGCAGGATGCCGCCAAACGCTACATGGACGCCATGGGCGGCGTGGACAAGGCCTTGGCCATCGCGCAATCGGCCTTCGACAAGGGCGACTACCGCTGGGCCGCCGAACTGCTCAACCACGCGGTGTTTGCCGAACCCGGCCACGCCGGCGCCAAGTCGCTGCTGGCGCGCACCTATGACCAGCTGGGCTATGCAGCGGAATCCGCGCTATGGCGCAACAGCTACCTCACCGGTGCGGCGGAACTGCGCAATGGCCCGCCCAAGAAGGGCATCACCAAAGCCGACCTGCTGGACGTGCTGGCGCAAACGCCGACCGAGCGTTTTCTGGAAGCCATGGCGGCGAGCCTGGACGGCCCGGTGGCCGAGGGCAAGGACATCCGGATCAACCTGGTGCTGACCGACAGCAAGGAGTCCTTCGTGTTGTGGCTGGAAAACGCCGTGCTGCACTTCAAGAGCGGACCCGTAGACCCCAAGGCCAACGCCACGCTGACCCTGACCAAGGGCATCTTCATCAAGATGATCGCCGGCACGGCCGGGGTGAAGGACACGCTGCTGAGCGACGATTTGAAGATAGCCGGAAGCACGATCGACCTGGTGCGCTTCTTCGCGCTGATCGACAAGGCACCGGGCACCTTCCCCATCGTCACACCCAAGTCGTAACTTCTACGGAGCCCTCATGAAATTCATTGGACGTTTGCTGCTCGGCGTGGTTGCGACCGTGCTCGCCCTGGGCGGCGCGCTGTGGCTCTATGTGAACAGCGTAAACCAGGAAAACAGGCTCCCGCGCACCCAGGGCGGCAGCTACATGATTCCAGGAGGCGCCGTGCTTGGCGGGCCTGTGCCGCGCGGCGACGGTCACGTGGTGAATTCTGCCGGCGTGGCCCAGTACCTGCCCATCATGCCGCCAGAGCGGGTCATGAACGTCCACCATGCCGAGACCGAGGCGGCCAATGCCGCGATCAAAACCTGCTTCTGGCCGACGGGGGGTCGCACGCGTTCGGGCTACCTGACGACGGACACCAACAATGCAGCGGTGGACAACCAGTTGCCTGATACCGGCAACACCTACCAGCTCACGGCCTTCACCATTCCTGCGGGCGCCAGCATCGTCGTCAAGGGCGAGTACCCGCACGTGCGCCACTGGAACTTCGTCACCTCCGGATCCGACGGCACGCCGCGCGACGGCCTGACGGACCGCGACATCGTCCCCGATGCAGGTTCGCAAAACCCCTTCCAGGTAGGCGTGCGCCGCGACACGCCGCAACGCCATTACACATTCTCCATCGTCAACGGGGAGCCGGCCACGCCGCGTCCCGCCAACACGGTTTACACCAGGGCCGCGCCGGGCGAGCCCATCGGCTTCTTCATGCGCAACTACGTGCCCGATGGCAGCAAGGATTTCTACGGCGGTGTGGCCCTGCCCAGCGTGGAATTGCACACGGCCGACGGCAAGGTGCTGCAGGGCGAGGAGGCCT
>CAIKVZ010000336.1 GCA_903830985.1 uncultured beta proteobacterium | reverse complement strand
CTTGTGCACGAGTTCAAATCCGGTGGTGGCGAGGCTCATTTGTTTCATCAATGCTTAACGTTTTAGCGGTCAATTCGATGACACACTTATGCAGAGTTTCCTTAGCGGAAATTCTTTCTTCAGGAGGTAACAAAATGGCCTACAGCGACAAAGTCGTCGAACACTACGAGCACCCGCGCAACGTCGGCGCCTTTGACGCGGGCGACGACAGCGTGGGCACCGGCATGGTGGGCGCGCCCGCCTGCGGTGACGTGATGCGCCTGCAGATCCGCGTGAACGCCCAGGGCGTGATCGAAGATGCCAAGTTCAAGACCTATGGCTGCGGCTCGGCCATCGCGTCGAGCTCGCTCGTCACCGAATGGGTGCGCGGACGCACGCTGGACGAAGCCCTGGCCATCAAGAATGCCGACATCGCCGAGGAGCTGGCTTTGCCGCCGGTGAAGATCCATTGCTCCATCCTGGCCGAGGACGCCATCAAGGCGGCCGTGGCCGACTTCCGCTCGCGCCATCCCGCAGGCTCCGGCGCGCAGACCCTGCTGTCCGAGCCCGCCTGCGCTTCCGCCACACGTTGAACCCCACCCCAAAGGAATCATCATGCACGCCACCACACTGACTGCCGCACCGGACTTCATGCCCGCCATGCTGGAATTCACACCCCAGGCCGCCGCCAAGGTCGCCTCGCTAATCGTGGAAGAGGGCAACCCCGACCTGCGCCTGCGCCTGTACGTCACCGGTGGCGGCTGCTCGGGATTCCAGTACGGCTTTGCCTTCGACGACCAGCTCGCGGAAGACGATCTGCAGATCGTCACCGATGGCGTGGCCCTGGTGGTCGACCCCATGACCCAGCAGTACGTGCTGGGCGCGCGCGTCGACTTCGAGGACGGGTTGGACGGCTCGCGCTTCGTCATCCACAACCCGAACGCGCAATCGACCTGCGGTTGCGGCAGTTCGTTCACCGTTTGAGCAAGGAGCCGATATGTCAGTCTCCCTCACCCCTGCCGCAGCGCGCCACGTGGAAAAGTCCCTGGTGAAACGCGGCGGCGGCATCGGCCTGCGCCTGGCCGTGAAGACCAGCGGCTGTTCCGGCTTTGCCTATGGCCTCGAGTTCGTCGACAGCCTGAAGGTCGACGACCAGTGCTTCGAACACCATGGCGTGAAGGTCATCGTCGACGCGCACAGCCTGGCCATGCTTGACGGCACGGAGCTCGACTTCGTGCGCGAAGGCCTGAACGAAGGCTTCAAGTTCAACAACCCCAACGCTCGCGCCAACTGCGGTTGTGGCGAGAGCTTCGCAGTTTGACATGCCCCCCCGTTGCTTGCTCGCTTCGCGTAGCCGCGTAACCCGTTCCGGGGGCAACACCGACGGCCCGGCAAAGCCGGTTCCGTGGTGTTTCTGGGATGGGCCTGTCGGAGTTGGTGACATTAGCACTGTAAATGACCTGAGGTAGATAAATGGCACTGCTGCAAATCGCCGAACCGGGGCAAAGCGCTGCGCCGCACCAGCACCGGCTGGCGGCGGGCATCGACCTGGGTACCACCAACTCGCTCATCGCCACGGTGCAGAGCGCCGTGCCGAAAGCCCTGCCGGACGCGCATGGCGCGCTGCTCCTGCCTTCGGTGGTGCGCTACCTGAGCGACGGCGGCGTGGTGGTCGGACGCGAGGCGCAGTTGCAGCAGGCGCTGGACCCGCAGAACACCATCGTGTCCGTGAAGCGCTTCATGGGCCGTGGCTTGGCCGATCTGGGCGATACGGGGGGGCAACCCTACGTCTTCAGTGAGGGTGCCGGCATGGTGAGCATCGCGACCACCGCCGGCGAAAAATCCCCGGTGCAGGTCTCCGCCGACATACTGCACTCTCTGCGTCTGCGCGCCGAAGCGTCGCTGGGCGGGCCGCTCACCGGCGTGGTGCTGACGGTGCCGGCGTATTTCGACGATGCGCAACGCCAGGCCACCAAGGACGCGGCACGGCTTGCAGGACTCACCGTGCTGCGCCTGCTGAACGAGCCGACCGCGGCGGCCATCGCCTACGGGCTGGACCGGAACGCGCAGGGCACCTATGCCATCTACGACTTGGGCGGCGGCACCTTCGACATCTCCATCCTGCGCCTGAGCCAGGGCGTGTTCGAGGTCGTGGCCACGGGCGGCGACTCGGCCCTGGGCGGCGACGACTTCGACGCCGCGATCGCGCAGTGGTTTTGCGCGCAGCATGGCATTGCGGGGCTGGCCGCGATCTCGCCTTCCTGCCAGCGCAGTCTGCTGGGCGCCGCGCGCGCCGCCAAGGAAGCCTTGTCGTCGCAAGCCTGCGCGCCGCTGCTGCTGTCGCTGCGCAACGGCCCCACGCTGGAGGCGACGCTGACGCAGGAACAGTTCGCGCAGCTGGGCGCCGCGCTCATCGCACGCACCCTGGCGGCGAGCAAGCGTGCCTTGCGCGACGCGCAGCTGGCCTGCGCCGACATCGACGGCGTGGTGCTGGTAGGGGGCTCCACACGCATGCCGATTGCCCGCGACGCCGTGCGCAATTTCTTCGGCCGCGAGCCCCTGGTCGATCTGGACCCGGACCAGGTCGTGGCCCTGGGTGCGGCGATGCAAGCGAACCTGTTGGCCGGCAACGCCGCAGGCGATGAATGGCTGCTGCTCGATGTCTGTCCGCTGTCGCTGGGGTTGGAGACCATGGGCGGGCTGGTGGAGAAGATCATTCCGCGCAACTCCACCCTGCCGATCGCCCGCGCCCAGGAGTTCACCACTTTCAAGGACGGGCAGACGGCGATGTCGCTGCACGTGGTGCAGGGCGAGCGCGAGGCTGTCGCCAACTGCCGATCCCTGGCGCGCTTCGAGCTGCGCGGTATCCCACCGGCCGTGGCTGGCGCCATGCACATCCGCGTGAGTTTTCAGATCGACGCCGACGGCCTGCTCTCGGTCACGGCGCGCGAGCAGACCACCGGGCTGGAGGCGCGCATCGAGGTCAAACCCAGCTACGGCCTGGCCGACACGCAGATCGCCGCCATGCTGCAGGATGCCGTGGGCGCCTCCAAGGCCGACATGCTGTTGCGCAGCCTGCGCGAGGCCCAGGTTGACGCGCGCCGCATGCTCGACGCCTCGGAAAACGCCCTGGCCGAGGACGCGGCCCTGCTCTCGCAGCTGGAACTGAACGCGGTGCGCCAGGCCATGTTCGAAGTTGCCGACTGCCTGGAGACCGACGGCGCGGTGCAAACCGTGCTCGATGCCACGGCGCTGCTGTCGGCTGCCACAGAAGAGTTCGCCGCGCGGCGCATGAACGCCTCGATCCAGCAGGCGCTGGCCGGGCGCAGCATGGACAGCCTGGCCTGAGATCAACATGCCAAAAATTCAGCTCCTGCCACACCCAGACCTGTGCCCTGGCGGCATCGTGTTTGAAGTCAAGCGCGGCGCCTCGCTGTGCAAGGGCCTGCTGGGGGCCGGCGTGGCGATCGAACATGCCTGCGAAATGGTGGCGGCCTGCGCCACCTGCCACGTTCATGTGCGCGAGGGCGGCGCCTCGCTGGCCGGACCCGACGACGAGGAAAACGACCAGCTGGACAACGCCTGGGGCCTGGACGCACAGTCGCGCCTGGCCTGCTGCGTCAAGCTGCGTGACACCGACCTGGTGATCGAATTGCCGCGGCACACGAGGAATCACGCGCGGGAGAAGTGAGGACTCGTGCTGCGTTCGTCAGGCTTTGTGCCAATAGTTGGGTCGGCGCCGATGGTGGGTGACGGCCAGAATCGTCACAGTGTCTTCAACCAACTCGTAGACCACAGAGTAGGGAAAGCGGCGTAACACCCTGCGCCTGTTGCCCTCCTCATCTGCGGGCATGCCGAGCGGCGCCTTGCCTATGCGCTCAATGACATCGAAGGCCTCTTCCCGAAAAGCATCGGCGATCAGGCCGTTACGTTCCTGGTACCAAAGGAACGCGTCCTGCAAGTCGCTTTCCGCAAGCGACGCAATCTGCAGGCGGTATTCGCTCACAGCGTGAGCAATCGCGCACGCGCCTCTGTCCAGGGCACTGCCTTGATTGCACCGGAACGCAGATCGCTCTTGCGCTGGCGTATTTCCTCAGCCCAGGCCTGGGGAGCCGCAGCCGCATCTTCACCCTCCAGGCTGTCGAGAAGCGCCAGCACCAGGGCTGAGCGCTCCTGAGGAATCAGGGCGAGAGCTTCGTCCATGACATGGTCAAGATGAGCATTCATGAGCCGCAGTTTAGCAGCGCCAGCGCTCTGGCGCCTGTGCGAAACGCCACATTCCCGACAGCCGCTCCCTTGCCCTGCGGCGCGCCATGCCAAAGTACCGACAAAAGCTCCCGAGGACCCACTGCAAACCGGTCAAATAACCGACAAAACGCGTGGCATGAACTTTGCGAATACCGATGCAAAGGGAGCGTCACATGCACATCCAGCCTGTCATCAACGACACGACACTGCGCGACGGCGAACAGACCGCCGGAGTGGCGTTCACGGTCGAGGAAAAGTGCGCTATTGCCAGCGCATTGTCCGCAGCGGGTGTGCCGGAAATGGAGATCGGCATACCGGCCATGGGCGATGAAGAGATCGCCTGCATCAACGCCATCGCGGCACTGAAGCTGCCGGCGGCGCTCATGGTCTGGGGACGGCTCACCGAGGGCGATCTGGCCAGTGCCATGCGCTGCAACGCCGACATCGTGCACCTGTCGATTCCGGTGTCCGACATCCATCTGCGCCACAAGCTGGGCCAGTCGCGCGACTGGGTGCTGGCGCAGGTCACGCGCGTGCTCGAAGCCGCCGTGGCCACAGGGCGCAGGGTCACCTTCGGCGCCGAGGACGCGTCGCGCGCCGACCCGGTTTTTCTGGCCCGGATGGCGCGGCGCGCGCAGGACTGCGGCGCGCAACGCGTGCGATTTGCCGACACCCTGGGCGTGCTCGACCCCTTCAGCACCTATGAGGCCATCGCGCGGCTGCGCGACGCCGTGGACATGGAGATCGAGATCCACGCGCACAACGACCTCGGCATGGCCACGGCCAATACCCTGGCAGCGCTGCGCGCCGGCGCCACGCACGCCAACACCACGGTGAACGGCCTGGGCGAGCGCGCCGGCAACGCGGCGCTGGAAGAAGTGGTGATGGGCGTGCGGCATCTGCACCAGGCCGATTGCGGCGTCGACACGCAAGCGCTGGTGGCGATTTCGCAATTGGTGGCGCGCGCCTCGGGCCGCCCCATCGCCTGCAACAAGAGCATCGTCGGCGAGGCCGTGTTCACGCACGAATCCGGCATCCACATCGATGGTCTGCTGAAGAACGCCTCCACCTACGAAAGCTTTGACCCCTCGGAGCTGGGCCGTACGCGGCGCACCGTGCTGGGCAAGCATTCGGGTTCGCAGGCCGTGCGTCATGCCTACGGCGCGCTGGGTCTGGTCTGGGACGACGAGGCACTCACGGGCCGTGTGCTGAAGCGCATTCGCGAGCACGCCATGCGCGTCAAGCTGGAGGCCACGCCCGACGAGCTGCGCGGCTTTCTGAGCGAGTCGCACAGCGCCAGGTTCGGCCAGTCATTTGCCGTGCAAGGCCTGGCATGAATTCCCACAGCGCTGCGCAAACCGCCTGGTGGTGCGCCGTGCGCGAGGACGTGCGCTGCGTGCTCAGCCGTGACCCGGCAGCGCGCAACCTGCTCGAAGTCTGGACCATCTACCCGGGCGTGCAGGCGATCGCGCTGCACCGCATGGCGCATGCCCTGTGGCTGCGTGGCTGGCGTTACCTGCCGCGCTGGATTTCCTTTGTCGCGCGCGGCCTGACCCAGGTCGACATCCACCCTGGCGCACGCATAGGCGCGCGGCTCTTCATCGACCATGGCGCGGGCGTGGTGATCGGCGAGACGGCCCAGATCGGCGACGATGTGACGCTGTACCACGGCGTCACGCTGGGCGGTACGACCTGGCGCGCCGGCAAGCGCCATCCGACCCTGGGCAACCATGTGGTCGTGGGCGCCGGCGCCAAGATTCTGGGCGCCATCGTCGTGGGCGACGGAGCCCGTGTCGCCGCCAACTCGGTGGTGATCGAGGCCGTTCCCGCGGGTGCCACGGTGGTCGGTATTCCGGGGCGCGTGGTCGAACCGCAGCGCCGCAGCACCCATGGCTTTGACCTGGCGCATCACCAGATTCCCGACCCCGTAGGCAAGGCCATTGCCTGCCTGCTGGAGCGCGTGGCGCAACTCGAAAAGGCCTTGGCCGCAACCCAGACTCTGGCCACGGCGCAGGACGCTTGCGGTGCCTGCAGCGACGCCTGCAGCGCGCCCGGATTCAGTCACGCATCCGTTCCCACCACCACCCTGGAGACAAAACCCATGGACAGTTTTTTGCAGCAACTCAAGGCCCTGTCTTCAGCCGAAGACTTCCTGCAGTTCTTCGGCATTCCCTTCGACCAGAGCGTGGTCAATGTCAGCAGGCTGCACATCCTGAAGCGCTTCTTTCAGTACTTGCGCCAACAGACGGCGCTGGCGAGCGACGATGAACTGGCGATGTTCACCGTGTACCGCGAACAGCTGGTGCGCGCCTATGCCGACTTCGTCAGCTCGACGCCCGCGCAGGAAAAAGTCTTCAAGGTTTTCCAGGACACAAACGGGCGCCAGCATGTGTCGCTGGACAGCCTCAAGGCATCGCTACCGCAGCGTGCCATCGCTTAACCGAAAGTCTCCCATGCACATCGTCGTTTGCATCAAACAGGTTCCGGACTCGGCCCAGATCCGCGTCCACCCTGTGACCAACACCATCATGCGCCAGGGGGTTCCGGCCATCGTGAATCCCTATGACCTGTTCTCGCTCGAAGAGGCGCTGCGTCTCAAGGACAAGTTCGGCGGCAAGGTCACCGTGCTGTGCATGGGCCCACCGCAGGCCGAAGAGGCGCTGCGCAAATGCATCAGTTACGGCGCGGACGACGCGGTGCTGGTGACGGACCGCGCCTTTGCCGGCGCCGACACGCTGGCCACCTCCTATGCGCTGGCCGCCGGCGTGAGACAGATCGCCAAGGAGCAGGCGGTGGACATCGTGTTCACTGGCAAGCAGACCATCGACGGCGACACGGCGCAGGTGGGCCCGGGCATCGCCAAGCGCATGGGCTTGCAGCTGCTGACCTATGTCTCGCGCATCGTCGAGACCGACCTGGTGGGCCGCTCCATCACGGTGGAGCGCCGCGCCGAAGGCGGCGTGCAAGTGCTCAAGACGGCCTTGCCCTGCCTCATCACCATGCTGGAGAACACCAACGAGCTGCGTTTCGCGGCGCTGCCCGCCATGATCCACGCCGCCGCCTACCCGGTGCGCAAGTGGAGCAAGGAGCAGGCGGGCATCGAGGACCTGGACAAGATCGGCCTCAAGGGCTCGCCCACGGTCGTGAGCAAGGTCTTTGGTCCGACCCCGCGCAGCCAAAAGCCCGAGATGCTGGAGCTGGAGAACTCGACGCTGCGCGATGTGTCGCTGAACCTGCTGCAGAAGATTTTCACGCGCCATCCTGCGCTCGAAGCCGACCTGTTGATGAAGGAAATGACATGACTGCTAATCCTGCCGCAGCGCCGGCCAAACGTCCGGCCGGTCGCGGCCGCAATGTCGAACTGTCGGAAGAACTCAAGGCCTACAAGGGCATCTGGGTGTTCATCGAACACGAGCGCGGCCATGTGCACAGCGTGTCCTGGGAGCTGGTGGGCGAGGCGCGCAAGCTGGCCGACAAGCTGGGCTGCGCCGTGGCCGCCGTGCTGCTCGGCGGCCCCGACGAAGCGCTGGAAAAATTCGCCGCCGAGGCCTTCACCTATGGCGCAGACAAGGCCTACATCGTGCACGACCCGGTGCTGCTCGGTTACCGCAACGAGCCCTTCACCAAGGGGCTCACCGACCTGGTGAACAAGTACCAGCCCGAGATTCTGCTGCTGGGTGCCACCTCCATGGGCCGCGATCTGGCAGGCTCGGTGGCGACGACGCTGCTCACCGGCCTCACGGCCGATTGCACCGAGCTGGCCATCGACCCGGCGACGCGCGCCCTGGCCGCCACGCGCCCCACCTTTGGCGGCTCGCTCTATTGCACCATCATGACCCTGGCCTACCGCCCGCAGATGGCCACGGTGCGCCCGCGCGTCATGCTCATGCCCACGCCCGACGCCAGCCGCACGGGAGAGATCGTGCAGGACACGCTGGGCATGGTGGAGACGCAGATCGTCACCAAGCTGCTGGACTTCATTGCCGACGCGCACAGCAACAAGATCAACCTGCCCTATGCCGACGTCATCGTCTGCGGCGGCAAGGGCTTGAAGACACCCGAGAACTTCAAACTGGTGTTCGAGCTGGCGCGCGTGCTCGGCGGCGAGGTCGGTGCCACGCGGCCCTGCGTGCAGGCCGGCTGGGTGGAAGCGGATCGGCAGGTGGGGCAGACCGGCAAGACGGTACGCCCCCGGCTGTACATTGCCGCCGGCGTCTCCGGCGCGGTGCAGCACCGCGTGGGCATGGAGGCCTCGGACGTGATCGTGGCCATCAACACCGATGCGAATGCGCCGATCTTCGACGTGGCGCACTACGGCATCGTGGGCAACGCCATGCAGGTCCTGCCCGCGCTGACCCAAGCCTTCGCCGCGCATTTCGCGCAGCACCGCCGCCAAGTGGCCTGACGCACCTACCGGAGAACGCCATGAGAAAACCATCGCAATTCGACGCCATCGTCGTCGGCGCCGGCCCGGCCGGAAACGCCTGCGCCTACACCATGGCCAAGGCCGGTCTGAAGGTGCTGCAGATTGAGCGCGGCGAATACCCGGGCAGCAAGAACGTGCAGGGCGCGATCCTGTACGCCAAGGCGCTGGAGGAGATCATTCCCGATTTTCGCGACGATGCGCCACTGGAGCGCCACATCATCGAGCAGCGCATGTGGATGCTCGACGAGAACTCCTTCGTCGGCACGCACATCCGCTCCGAGGACTACAACAAGCCGCCGTACAACCGCTACACCATCATCCGCGCGCAGTTCGACAAGTGGTTCAGCTCCAAGGTGCGCGAGGCCGGCGCCCTGCTGATCTGCGAGACCACAGTGAACCACCTGATCATGGACGGCGACCAGGTCGTAGGCGTGCAGTGCGACCGTGAGCATGGCGACGTTTATGCCGACGTGGTGGTGCTGGCCGACGGCGTGAACTCCACGCTGGCGCGCAAGGCGGGTTTCCACGGTGACATCACGGCCGGCAACGTCGCGCTGGCTGTGAAGGAGATCCTGTTCATGCCCGAAGACACGATACGCCAGCGCTTTAACATCGGCGAGGAGTCGGGGGTGGTGATCGAGATGGTGGGACGCATCACTGACGGCATGATGGGCACGGGTTTCCTCTACACCAACAAGGAGTCGCTGACCATCGGTGTGGGCTGCATGTTGGGCGACTTTGCCAAGAACCCGAACCGCACCAGCCCCTATGTGCTGCTCGAGCAGATGAAGCGCCACCCCTGCATTGCGCCGCTGATCGAGGGCGGCGAGATGAAGGAATACTGCGCCCACCTAATCCCCGAAGGCGGCTTCAATTCCATCCCCAAGGTCTACGGCAATGGCTGGATGATCGTGGGCGACTCAGGCGGCTTCGTGAATTCAGCGCACCGCGAGGGCTCCAACCTGGCCATGACCACGGGTCGCCTGGCTGCCGAGACTGTGATCAAGGCCAAGGCCGCGGGCAAGGAATGCGACGCCAACTCACTGGCGCCCTACAAGACCGCGCTGGACGCCAGCTTCGTCATGAAGGACATGCACAAGTACCGTGACATGCCCTCGGTGCTCCACAAGAACCCGCAGTTCTTCACCACCTACCCGGACCTGGTGGCCCGCGCCGCGCGCAGCATGATCACAGTTGACGGTGTCGACAAGAAGACCAAAGAACGCGAGATCTTTTCGCATTTCCGTCAGGCACGCAGCTTCAGCGGTCTGGTCGGAGATGCCTACAAACTCTGGAAGGCCATCCGATGAATGTCATCACCGTGAACGTCGAAGACAAGCTGTTCCAGAACCGCTACCGTGTCGACGCGGGCCGACCGCACATCAAGATCCGTGACAGCGCCATCTGCACCAACGACTGCGGCGTGAAGAGCTGCACCTTTGTCTGCCCGGCCGCCTGCTACAAGGAAGAGGGCAACGGCTCCGTCACCCTGATCACCGACGGCTGCCTGGAATGCGGCAGCTGCCGCATCATCTGCAGCGAGCACAATAATGTCGACTGGGAGTATCCGCGTGGCGGGCACGGCATTCTTTTCAAGTTTGGCTGATCGACGCTCAATGGAAAAGTGGTGAGCCAGCACTGCGCATACTCTTGCGCACCGATACCTGCGCGCTCATGGAATTGAAGGCATCCGGAAAGATCCGGATCATCAGCACCAGTTGCCCTGCCTTGGCAAGGTACGAGTTTCGCGGTCCGCTGGTGATGGAGTACTGAAATTGACCGCTTGCAAGCACCTCACAGTTCTGTGGAACTGTGCCTTTAGGCAATCTCTGCAGCTCGATGAACTCGCACGCCGAGGACTGTGCCCCAACGTCGGCACCCGGGAAAATAAGATTGACGGTTTCCAAAAAATTCATCGTTAGCTCCAAACGGGATGCCTGACCCTAAAGCGAAGATTGGAAAAATGCTGCACCGCAGCATCGAGCGAATGATAATCCGCTTTCGCGAACCTGTGTGAAAAATGCTGTGTCACGCTTGGCTGAGGCGATAGCTGCTCTGCTATTGGCTCAGCTCGAGCGATATCAGGCATGAGTTCCGTCAAGAAGTGCGCACACTTGGGACTGCGATCTTTGGATCTGCAGGTGGACGACAGTAGGAACGTGTCTTGCTAAGTAGCATTCCCGATACCGGCCCTCACCGAATTTCTGGTCTTGGTCGTATGGAGCCAACGGCTGCATCGATCGGCCGTCCCTGAAGCGGGCACCGAGATGGTCAGGCATGCAAATCAGGCTTTGAATATCGGGGTTGTCGAGTCCTGCGTTCGTGCGAGCCGAGAAACGGAGTTCCTTCAGCAATTCTCAGCCGCGCAGCCCGTCCAGATAGTCCGCCCAGCGCTGCATCATCTCCCGCCGAGCCGGCAGGTGGGCCGTTCGGTTGTAGGCGCGGCCGTTGGGGTCTTTCACGGCGTGGGCCAGTTGGTGCTCGATCAGGTCCACCCGCTCCCCCAGCACTTCGTCCATGATGGTGCGGGCCATGGCCCGAAACCCATGGGCCGTGTGCACATCGACGCTGTAGCCCATGCCGCGCAAGGCGGCGTTGACGGTGTTCTCGCTCATGGGGCGTTCGCCGGTGCGCAGGCTGGGGAACACATAGCGGCCGTGGCCGGTGATGAGCCACACACCGCGCAGCAGCTCGACCGCCTGTTTGGACAGCGGCACCAGGTGGTCGATCTTCATCTTCATTTTGCTGCCGGGTATGCGCCACTCGGCCGCGTCCAGATCAATCTCTGACCATTCTGCGGTCCGCAGTTCGCCGGGCCGCACGAACATCAGGGGCGACAGCTTGAGCGCTGCCACGACGCAAGGGTGGCCGGAGTAGTCGAATATCGAGCGCATCAGCTCGCCGGCCTGCTTGGGTTCCGTGATCGCGGAAAAATGGGATTGGGGTATCGCCGCCAGCGCGCCGCGAAGGTCGGCCGTCACGTCGCGCTCGGCCATCCCCACCGCCACCGCGTAGCGGAAGATCTGGCCGCAGATCTGCTTGGCACGGTGCGCCGTGTCGATGGATCCGCGGGCTTCGATCTTGCGCACGGACTTTTCCAGCACATCACGCGGTGTTATGTCGGAGATGGGCATCTTGCCGATGAAGGGGAAGACGTCGTGCTCCAGCAGCGTGGTGATTCTGGACTGAGTGACCGGAGCCCGCTTGGCCGCCGTCTTGAGCAACCAGGCGCGCGCTACCGCTTCGAAGGTGTTGGCGGCTGCGTCAGTCTTGGCCTGCCTTGCCTCGCGTTTGGCCACGCTCGGGTCGATTTCATTGGCCAACTGTTTGCGGGCCTTGTCGCGCCGTGCTCTGGCATCGGCCAGCGTTATGGCTGGGTAGACTCCCAAAGCCAGGGTTTTTTGCTTGCCCATGAAGCGGTAGTTCATGCGCCAGTACTTGCCCGCCGCCTTGACGAGCAAGTAAAGTCCCTGGCCGTCGGTGTGCTTGTCACCCGCCTTGGATTCGCTGGGCTTGACGTTCTTGACGAATGTGTCTGTCAGTGCCACGGTACACCCCCAGTTGATGGT
>CAIKVZ010000335.1 GCA_903830985.1 uncultured beta proteobacterium | reverse complement strand
GCAATGTAGATCCAACGAGGCAACTTGAGTGACTGCTTCAAGTCAGTCCGCTGACAGTGCGTGCGGCACCCATCGTTGAGTCCAACGGCCGGTATCGGGCGGGCATTTCATGAAACCCATCGTCGGGAATGGGCACGTTGCAGGCCGCTACGAACGTCGGGTTACTTGCAGCCCATTTTGTTGATTGGGTCAGCCAAGCCAGTGCTTGCCGTTATGCAACTGGACTACGGGGCTTAAGTCAAGATCGCTGCCACTACTTCTCTTCCGAGCGCGGAAGGCAGAATTCGACACATAATTGCCGGAAATGGGAGCATGGTTGGCCGAAAATTGGTCGATAAACGTTGAAATTCGACACTTAGTTGCTAAACACCAGTACCCACCATGCTCAATTACCTCACCGTCCCCGTCACCCCTTTCCAGCAAAACTGCTCCATCGTCTGGTGCGATGAGACCCTTCAGGCTGCAGTCATTGATCCCGGCGGTGACCTGGATCTGCTGCAGAAGGAGGTGCAGCGCCTGGGCGTGAATCTCACGCAGATCTGGCTCACGCACGCGCACATCGACCATGCCGGCGGCGTCGCCGAGTTGGCGCAGCAGCTGGACCTGCCCATCATCGGCCCGCACCTGGCCGACAAGTTCTGGATCGACGGTCTGGCCGAACAGGGACGCATGTTCGGCTTTGCCCACGCCGAGGGTTTCACGCCGACGCGCTGGCTGGTCGACGGCGACACCGTGAGCGTGGGCCACTGCACGCTGCAGGTGCGCCATTGCCCGGGCCATACCCCTGGTCATGTGGTGTTTTATTCGCCGGAAATTGGCCGCGCCTTTGTCGGCGACGTGCTGTTCGCCGGCTCCATCGGACGCACCGATCTGCCGCAGGGGGACCACGCCACCTTGATACGCAGCATCACGCAACGCCTTTGGCCCATGGGCAACGACACGGTGTTCATTCCGGGCCACGGACCCGAGAGCACGTTCGGCCGCGAGCGCCGCAGCAACCCGCACGTGGGCGGGACCTGAAGCTCTGACATCGTCATTGCGAGGAGCCTTGGCGACGCGGCAATCCATGGCCTCTGCGGCTCTCCCGCATGGATTGCTTCACTTTGTTCGCAATGACGGGCCCTGCTGAAGGTTTTTCGGGCGGCGTCGGGACTTGTCAGCCCCGGGGCTTCGCGCGCTCGTACAGCGGCAGCACCTTGGGCATGTTCTTCTCCATGTCGGCGATGCGCGTCGCACCCGCGGGGTGGGTGCTCAGCCATTGCGGTGGCGCGCCCTTGTTGGCTGCGCTCATCTTGCGCCACAGCGTGATGCCGGCGCGCGGGTCGTAGCCGGCGCGCGCCGCCAATTCCAGCCCCACCAGATCGGCCTCGGACTCGTTGCCGCGGCTGAAGTTCAGCGTCAGCAGATTCGCACCGCCGCGCGCCGCCATGTCGGTCAAATTCGGGTTCACACCGAACACGCCCGCCACCACGGCGCCGCCGATGCGCGCCGCGCCCTGCGTCACCGCCGACTTGCCCATGCGCTCGCGCGCGTGCTCACGCAGCGCGTGGGCGATTTCGTGTCCCATCACCACAGCGACCTCGTCGTCCGTGAGCTGGAGCTTTTCCAGGATGCCGGTGTAGAAGGCGATCTTGCCGCCGGGCATGCAAAAGGCGTTGATTTGGGGCGAGCCGATCAGGTTCACCTCCCACTGCCAGTCGCGCGCGCGCGGATTCCATGCGTAGCTGAAGGGAATGATGCGTTGCGCGATGGTGCGCAGGCGGCGCAACTGGGCGTTGTTGTCCGGCGCCAGCGCGTGTTTGCTGTTGGCCTGCTGCTGCAACTGCAGGTACTGCTGGCTGGCGGAGCGCTCCACCTGCTCGGCCGGAACGAGCTTGGTGAAGGACGAGTTCTGCCCCACGTCCACGCCCTCGCGCGCCATGGCCGGCTGGTTCAGCGCGAACGCCGCCAGGCTGCCTGCCATCAGGCGCAGCAAAAATCCCAACGACCGTGACTTGTTCATTCCGTGTTTTCTTCCAAGTTCGAGCGCGTATTATTCAACGATGGTGCGACTCGATCGCCGAGTCAGACTCCAAACGGAGTCACCAGGTCGCTGGCCTTAACAGCCCTTAAAGCATTTTCCCTCTGGGGAAAGTAGGAAAGCTCCCTCAAGGGAGCGGGATTATGAGCACAAATCGATGCAGCCTTTATGGCCGCTCGATTCGAACAGGACCGACCCACAAGGTCGGTCCGCCACCACTGGCCGTCGCTTTTGCGGGGGTTTTACGGTGGCAATTGAACTGTTACAAATTTCCTGATTTGTAGCGGATCGGCTCAACGCGCGGTCAACCCGTGCGGCTCAGTCCTGACCAATCGGCGCCACTCAAGGTGCCTTGTTTCTACACCGAAACCGCTTCTGGAACGAAGCGACTCCG
>CAIKVZ010000334.1 GCA_903830985.1 uncultured beta proteobacterium | reverse complement strand
CAGCGCCGTGATGCGCAACTCCGTGCCGTACTCGCGAAACAGCTTGAGCACCATGGCCGAGATCGCCTTGTACTGCACCTCTTCCAGCCGGTGCTGCATGGAGGCCATCTTGGCGATGGCCGGCACCAGCATGTCGATGTCCTCGTTGATGTCGCTGATGTGGGTAAAGGGGTTCAGGCAGATGTCCACGTCGGGGCGGAACTCGATGTAGCTGCCCTGGGCCTTGCGGCACAGCTTCTCGAAGGAGCGCCCCAGGTCCAGCATCCAGACCTTGGCGCCAATGGCGCGGTAGGACCAGGCCATCTCGTTCATCAGCACCGACTTGCCCGATCCCGGCGCGCCGATGATGGCGAAGTTGTAGTTGCCCAGGTCGTTGTCGAAGATGTCCAGGGTCATCAGCTGACCACGGCGCCCTCCGAACACCAGGGCCGGCGAGCGCGTGCCGCGCCACTCGGCGATGAGCGGCGCCATGTGGATGGCGTTGGCCATGGTCTTGCGCGTGACGCGGCGCATCTTGGCCAGGTCCTTGTGGAATTTCTCGGTGAGCGTCATCGGCAGGCTGGCGAGCAGGGCCTGGCGATGCATATAGGCGTCGGCGTTGAGCTGAAAGCCGCGACCGCGCCAGATGGCGTTGGCCGTTTCGTGGGCCGAGGCCGCGCGCTCGGGCGAGGAGAAGATCGCCAGCTGGTGGTACAGGCTCACCAGGCTGCCGCCGGTGTCGATGGCGTCGGCCGCGGCCGTCCAGTCCTGCAGCTTCTTGTTCACGTCCGGCATGACGTCGGCCATCTTGCTTTTGGCGTTTTGCGTGGCGCGCACGTGGTTCGCGATCACGACCGATCGGGTGCTGTTGGGGTCGAGCACGTGCACGCCCAGGGTCAGCAGGAAGGGCGCGCTGTATTGCAGGGCCGGCTGCATCAGGTCGCCGATGAGCGAGCCCATCTGCCACAGCGCGAAGCGTTCCGGAAAACTCTTGATCGAATAAAAGCGCGCCTCCAGCACGTCCGGGCTGTTCTCTTTCCACAAGGTCAGTCCGTGCGGGTGCGGATCCTGGATGGTGTCGAAATCGACGATCTGGTCCCGGATCTCGCGCCCATCGTCGTAGTGCAGGTCCGGCGCATCGGTGCGGGCAATGCGGTCCGGGTTGGTGAACAGCGCGCACCAGTTGATCAGGTCGGCGGCGTCGCAGACGCGGTTCGGCAGCGAGGCGGATCGCAGCGTGGACGACATCGAGTCGCGCAGCGCCATGAGCGTGTCGCGCTGGCTCAGGTTGGTGGCGTCGCCCGCGAAGGCCACGCTCAGCATCAGCCGAAAATCCCGCACCGTGTAATGAAAACCCGCCGTCAACGACTCCTGCGCGCCGTGCAACAGGTGGCCTACGCGCTGACGAGCCAGCTTGCGAAACAGGTTCTCGTTGCGCGCCGGGCGACCCCACTGCCGGGCCTTGTCAGCCTGATCCTCGTCCTCGACGCGCAGATTCGCGTAGTGCTGCAAGCGGCTGCGCACCTGGGACGACGCAAACAGGTGGAACTGTATGCCCGTGCCGGGCGGGCAGTTGGCGTACAGCGAGATCAGCACTTCGGCCATTCGGTCGTCGGCGCCGGACTGCGGCATGAGTTCCAGCAGGAAACCCATGCTGTCGCGGTTCACAAAGATTTTTTCGGTGGGGAGGTAGGCCGAGTACGGGAGCCAGCCCGCGAACTGTTCGGCGGGTGAGTCCGCCACTTCGATCAGCTTGAACAGGGAGGCGAGCGGGCGCGGGGCCTGGGCGGTGGCGGTCGAAGGCATGGGGGTCCTCACTGCGTGCGGTTGAAGGACGTTGAAGGCGGCTTGTCCAGCCAGGGCGGATCTATTGGCGTTGGGCTGTCGCCGGGCAAGGTGCGCGACGGCAAGGAGATCCCGACCGGTTTGGCGCTTCCCCGGGCCGGGTCGGTGTTCATTTCGTTCACCGCCTTGGGCGGCGGGCGCACCGGGGCATGGGCGTCGCGTATCTGGCGCTGCACGTGATCGATCAGCCACTGACCGTTGTCGACCTGCACATAGACGTAGCCCTGGTCGTAGAGATCGCCGTCGGCGTCTTCCCAGGGCTTGGTCCACAACCGAAGGACACGGGCCTGTGAGCGCAGTGGACGCAGGTCGGTGGGCGTTGTCGTGTCTTTGGGCGCGACGGCCAGCGCGGGCTCCAATGCTGGTCGACTGGAGTCCATAGGACCCGGGTTGGGTATTGGCGTCTGGGAGCCAGCTTGCCGGCTTTGCAGCGGCAGCCGGTTGTGCACGGCGTTGGCGTAGGTGCCGGACACCGAATCGCAGGCCACGCCGACCGGCGCCTTGCAGGCGTAGCGGGTCTCGCCATCCAGGCCCGACAAATGGGTGCAGGCGCTGAGCAGCATCAGAGAGGCGGCGGCCAACGGCCTCGAAGCATGTGGCAATGCGTTCATCGGCGTGCCTCCATGGTCGCTTGCTGCAGTCGCGCTTCCAGCACGCTGCGATCCACATAACCTTCGGTGCGACTGCCGTCGGCCCAGATCAGCGTCGGCGTCGCCTGCACGGCGAGTTGTCGGGCCAGCGCCAGGTTGCGGGCGATGGGATGGGCGCAGTCAGGTCCGGAGTTCAACAGGGTGCTGTCGCCGTGCAGCATGAGGCGTTGCCAGGCCTGCACGCGGTCAGCCGCGCACCACACGGCTACTGGCTTGGCCTCACCCTGAAACGGCAGCAAGAAAGTGTGGACAGTGACGTTGTCCAGACCCGCGAGCTCTGGCTCCAGCTGTTTGCAAAAGACACAGTTCGGGTCGCTGAACACCGCAAGCCGGCGTTGTCCGTTGCCGCGCACGGTGGTGATGGCATCCGTCAGCGGCAGTTGGTCGAAGTTGAGCTTCGCGTCTGCAGCGTGGCCCACCGCACCGGCCGCTTCTTTGGTGCTGGCGTTGGACGCTTGGCTGCCGGTGACGTCGCGCAGGGTTCGCGTGTCAAAGACCCGGCCAAACAGGAAGTAGCGCGGATTTTTGGCGGCCACGTAGGCCACGTTGTCGTTCATCCAGACCTCGTAGATGCCCTCCATCGGCGACCGCGAGACCTGCGTGAACCGGGTTCCCGGGTGCGCCTTGGTCAAGGCCGCGAGCAGACGGGCCTCATCGGCGGTGCTGGCTCTGGCGGGTGCCGTCAGACCGAGCAGCGCGGCTGTCGCCAGTGCCACTGCTGCTCCGCTCTGAAAATCAGTAGTTGGCATCGTCCGTGACCTCCAGGTAGCGGGTATCAGGGGAAGTGGCTGCAATCGATGCCGGCGCGGCGTTGGCGTTTATGGGTACGTCGATGCGCACGCCCTTGGTGATGACGACGTCGATGACGCGTCCCGCGTCGACCTCGATCACGGGAAAGGTGTTCTCGGCCAGCTTGATGTAGTACTGAGCCAGGCGGTCCAGTGAGCGTCCGACGCCGCTACCTATGCCGGCCCGGTAGGCGTTTGCGCCTTGCGCGGTGGCGACCGTGCCCAGCGCCGAGGTGCTGTATTCGGTGGAGGCAGTGGAAAGTCCCTGGCCGATGCCGCTGACCACGCCGGCGAGGAGGGCGTTGGCCAGCATCTGCCCCTGTTTGGTGACGAGGCGCCCGCGCATGCCCACCTTGCCGTCCTCGCCATAAACGCTGCCCTGGATCTTGACCTCGAGCGTGGCGCCATCGGCGCGCACGCAGGACAGGTTCTCGGTGCGCAAGTAGGCGCGCTCCGAACTGATGTCGCCGTAGCCGGCGGCGATGACGAAGCAGTCTTTGTACTCACCGCGGAAGCGGTTCGGCAGGACGCTGTTGTCCGACAAACGTATCAGCACCGGGTGCGGGTTCGACTGCGACTGCCCGCCCGTGGGAGCGTCGAGTCCGCCGAGCAGCGTGCCGCGCGTGAAGCTCACGGGCAGGAAGGTGGCGACAGTGCGTGGCTCCTTGGCTGAGGCACTGTCCTGAGCGGTTCCTGTGACAGTGCCAGAAGTCGTCGTCGGGCCAACGCCTTTGCCTCGCTCTACCAGTGTGATGCGCGTGATCCCCGGAACATCCGGCGGCGCATCCATCGGCGCATACAGCGGACCACCTGGTGCTGGGCCGGGCAGGGGTGTGAAGGCGCCTCTGGCGGAAGGCGGTGGCGGCAGGCTCGATGCTGGCGGCATGTACACCGGCGTCCCGGTCGGCATCGACTGCGAAACTGGCAGCGACCCCGGCGAAGACGTGGTCATCACTGCCGCCGAGTTGGGGTTCGCCAACTGCGACGAGGTGAGCTTTTGCTCCAGGTCGGCAAAGCGTTGCAGTGTCCTGGCTTCAAAGGCCTGACGGTCTTTGTTGCTGCGGCCTTGCTCCTCGCGCTCGTTTTCGTACTGCGCAAGCTTGCGCCCGGCTGTGCCCACCCACTGGTCCACCGGGTTCACCTGGCCACCGGGCGCCATCACGCCGATGTTGGTGACCAGGCTGGGCAGAGACGTTGATGGCCGGGTCTCCCCGTTCTTCGCCCTTGTGTCCGTGGCAGAAAACACCAGCCACAGCAGGCCCACGCCACCGATCAGGATGGCGAACAGCATCGCGTACTGGCGTTGACGCGGAGACAGGCGAGACACCAGGTCATGCAGCAGCGGGGATAACTTGTTCGGCATGTTCATGGCGCAACCTCCCTTCGCAGCACGTAGACGCTGGTGCTTTCGCCGGGGCGCAGCAAGTGGGTCTCCAGCGCTACACCAGCGACGTTGCCGATTTCACGGTCAAATTCCTGCTCGGCCAGTTGCAGCGGGTCCGGGCTGAGGTTTTGCAGCAGATATTTCTCACCAATGAGTCCACGGCCTTCGTACTGGCGAATCTGGGCGAACCGGGTCTGCGCCCACAACAGCACGGGACGGTTCGTTTCCTCGACCCGGATGTCCGGCGGAACGCGGTCCGAGGCCATGGCCACCAGCATCGCCTTCATGCTGCGGATGTGGTTGGGGGAGGGGCCTGCGGCGCCTTGTGTTGGCGCAAGCGGTTTGAGCGCCTTGGGTGTCCTGTCGCGGATGACGATGGTGTCTGCAGGTGTGTCCGAGCGGCGCAGCAGCAAGGTGTAGGTGGCGGTTGCCGAGGAGACGAACAGATTCACGGGGCGGGTCGATGCGGCCGTGGGGCGGATGTAGATTTCTCCCTTGTCGCGATCGCACTCCAGAACGATGTCGCCGCCCGGGTTCGTTGGCGGGGTACTCGCGCCAGCGGGTGTGGTCCCGTTCAAGCTGGGTGTCGCACCGCAATGGCTGGAATGGATGTTGCCGAAGACATCGGTGATGGGCGCCCCATCGATGCGGATGCGCGTCGGCTCCTTAATCGACAGGATGGCTTCCACCGAAACGCCGTCGCTGGCATCGACCAGTTGCAGCGCGTCGGTGGCTGGCGGCGTCAGCGTGGTGACAAGCAGCGCCGCGATCGCCGCCATGCGGGGAGAACTATTTGCTCGCATGGGGGATCTCCTTGAAGGTCTTCAGGTGCATGCGTGCGCCCGAGTAGCTGAACTCGACCAGGTAGGCCTTGGGTTCGTTGGCGGTGTCGAAGCCGTTGACGAGTGTGCGCAGGCGGCCGCGCACGACAACGCTTTGCGCGTCTTCGCTGGGCACCAGCTGCTGTGGTGCAAAAACGGTGCTGGCGTTGATGCGCTTGAGGCGTTCGGCCTCGACCTCCTGGCGCGTTTTGAGCGCACCGTACTGGTCGGGCTCAACGTAGCCCAGCAGCATGTCCTTCTTCCAGTCGATGCTCGCAGGCGTGACGTCCAGCACCAGCCAGGCCAGGAAGCTGGCCATCTGTTCCAGGTATTCGCCGCTCGCCCGGTCGCGGTCGACCCAGAAGCTCTTGTTCATGGAGGGCGGAACGACCACGGTGCGCACCGTTCCCAACAGGTTCAGGATGACCAACAGGGCCAGGATCATTCCTGCCGCCAGTGCGCCGACCGCGAAACCCAGGCTGCGGTTGCGTCTGCGCATCTCCTTGATGTCGCCGTTGAGCCGATCGAAGTCCATGATGAACCCTTGCTGCGATCAGCCAACCATGCGGCGCACATGGGACGGCGGCGTGGCGCGCATTGCCGTCAGCGGGTTGGATGGCAGATGCCAGTACAGCCAGTGAACGGCGAAGGCGGGATGCCGGTCGGCCTTGAGGCGCGAGATCCAGCGCGACAACAGGATGCCCGTGGTCATGCAGGCAGCAAAGGACAGCTTGGACCCGGACGCGTAACCCACGAAGAAAAAGAACAACACGGGAGTGGCCACGTCAACGTCCCAGAAACCGAGCTTCCAGGTGTCGTCCAGACGGCGCGGGATGTAGGTGTCGGCTTGCATGGAGGTCTGCCTTGGCTGCCGAGCGATTCAGATCACCGCGCCCATGATTGCCCCGGCAATCACCAGGCCCACGGCGGCAAAGATGGCCAGTCCGATATAGAACAGCACCGGCCCGAAATTGCGCATCGCCGACAGCGAGATCAGCGCCACCACGAAACCGACGAAGCCCACCAGCGCCTTGATGCCAGGGCCCAGGGCCGCGATCTGAGTCAGTGCTGAGGTGAGCGGCCCGGTGATTCCGGTGAAGGCGACCAGGTCAAGCGCGTAACCGGGCAATGCCAGACTGAGGCCGATCCCAAGCAGGGCGAGGGCAAGGGTCAGGATCGGCCGTAAGGGCCTGCGAGCGGGCACTGAATGCAAGGAAGCGCATGCGGGTTGTGGGGCGTTGGTCATGGGAAGCTCCAGGTCGTTGGGTGGATAGGTGTCGGGTCAGGGGAACGGAGAATGGACAAGGGATGCCTTTGCTGTGGCGTCATGGCGATACGCGGGCGGCGAGCAGCAAGGGCGCAACTGCAGCACGAGGAGACGATGCCGTCCGCGGTGCTGCCTTGGCCTTGGCAAGCTCGGTTTGCTGCGAAGGCAGTCGGCGATAGACCTGCCATGCGTAGCTGGCTCTGGCTCTCGCACAGTCCTGCCCTTGCAGGCGCAAGCAGGCAGCGTTGTAGGCGCCGACGGCATCCCAGGACCGGCCCCTGCGTGCGAAGCCTTCGGCCAACAACCAGGCTCCCACCTGCAGGTTCGTGCACGGTTCAAGGAGATCCTTTTCACGAATCCCGTAACGTGCCAAGCCAGGCAGATGTCCGGAGTTGATTTGCATCAGACCGATGTCGTAGGTGCCGGTGCGTGTCTGGTGCGAACGGTTGACGGCGTTGGGGCTCAGGCCGGATTCGACGCGGGCGACGGCGTACAGCAGTTCGGCTGGCACGCCATGGCGTTGCGCGGCCTCGCTCCAGCAGGCCCAGGCTTTTGCCGGCATCGCTGCCAGGGCTGCGGACACGGCCATCACAGTGAATGTCACCCAATGCACGACGCATCCCTCCAGGAAAAACGAAGTGAGCCAGTGGTCTGGCGTTTGCAGGTCTACCCGTAAAAGACGGGCGGTGCGGGTCGGGTTCTGGTCGGGCCGGAACGATGCCGGTCAGGGTGTTGTCGGTCGCGGGTACGAAGCGGGTGGAAGGCGGGTGTTGTCTGACTCTGTAGAGGTGGCGTTAACCGGAAGGCATCTGACGCTTCTGTTGCGCTCGCTCGGCCATATTGCGCCGCGCCTGACGAAGCACCTGTACGCCAGAGTCGTCCGCGATCTGACACAAGGCCACGCTGGCGGTGGTCAGTTGGTCGAGTTGAAACTTGGGATTCGGATGACGATTGGCGGGCGAGCGTTGCAACTCAAGCAGGAGTTCGTACTGTGGCCACCACATCGCCTCGCGCCGCCTGGGTGTTTGGGGTTCGCGCAGCACCAGTTGCGTTCCCAGGAAATGAAAGATGCGCGTTGCGGCGTCCTGCTGTGCGAAGACCAGCGACACGCAAGCGGCGATCAGGTCAGGGAAACGGAAGGTGGGCGAAATGTTGCTTTCGCTGCGCAGCAACTGGTAGAGCCATGCGTGTTCCTCCAGCCACAAGCGGGTTTCGACGACGTCATGCGGGTCGTCGCCCGCACAGGAGTCCTGCGGTGTCGCTGATGCTGACGGGGTCGTTACTGTCAATGTGGAGGTCATGTTCGCCTGTTCCTGTTCAGATGCTGCTGATCGCTCGGGGAAGCGCATGACTGAAGGGTAGGGCGGGCTGGCAGGCCGGTCGCGGAGGAATGTGGGATTTGTGTGGGGGATTTCGAAATCTGCGGGGACCCCGCGACGCAATGGCTGGCAGAACCGCTCTTGGGAAAGACCTTGATGACTTGCCGGGCTGACCTTAAGCCGCGCGTCGGTAGCGCGCCCGTGGCCAAGCACCAGCGACTGACGACGCGCTATTCGTCGCTGTGGTCGTCGGTGCGGGCGCTGCGCTTGCCGTTCACGTGTGCCCAAAAGGAGGACTTGCGCGCGTGACGCGACCGGATAGACTCCTCGAAGTCTTCGTGTGACTCCAGTGGACGCATGACAGCGCCAGTGGCAGCGATCCCCCGCAACCGCACCAAGTAACCGGCGCCATGCACATAGGCTGGGGTATAGGCACGGTTCAGGATGGCCGTGAGCATCGCACGGCAGATGGCGGCTTCACCCCGCAAGTGCTGATGGGCCCGCATCGCCTGCACGATGGGCCGCAGCTGAGTGTAGTTGTCGCCGCGAATACGGGCCGGGTCGGCCAGCAGCACAGCCTCAGCGGCGTCATGGTCGCCCAGGTCCAGCAACAGGGTGGCTGCCGTCGTCGGATCATCGTGGTCGAGCGCCAGCTGATGGGCGCGCTCCAACGCCTCAGGTCTGGCGGCTTCGGGCAGGTGTTCAAGCCAGCGGTGCAGGTCAACCACGGAGATCGACCGCTCGAACAGGTTTTGCCGGATGACGGCGCTCTCACTTCGCCGCCCGAGACGCCCCAGCGTGTCCGATAGCAGGCTCAGCCGGGTGCCTTCCATGTTGCCCCATGAGTCGTGAAGCCAGGTCAATGCGTCGGTCAGGCGGCCGACACCGAGATAGGCTTCCGCAAAGTCCTTCTGCTGCATCGAGTTGGGCTGCGGGCTGTAGCTCATTACGGCGCGCACCTTGACATCCGGGTCGCGCAATGCCTCGGACAGCAGCGACAGGGCCGCGGAAATCCTGAACACTTCAATCGGTGGGCGCTCGCTGCCTGCCTGTCCGGCAAGGGTGACGGCCATGCGTGCCTCGAACAGCGTAACCACCGCGCGCAACGCCTTCTCGTCGAGCAGCAGTTGCGCGCTGCGCAGCAACTCTTCGCGGGCGCCGTACTGGTCCTCGCTGAACAACTTCACAATCCGGCCCGGCCAATCGCTTGACGAGGTGTCGCAGCAAGCTGCGGCCTTCAGCCAGAGGCGAGACGCAGTGCGCACCGCGTCGCCTATGCATCCGCCAGAATCGTCGGCGCGCTCGAAGAACACAACGTCGGCCTCGATGAATGCTTCGAACAACGCCAGCGCGGCAGCCGGGTCCTTGTGCAGCAGATCGCTTTCGACCTGGTCCAGCCAGGATTCGAGCGCGCGCCCGTACGCGCCCGCCTCGCTGTAGCCGAAGTACCTGGTGGAACGGCGCCAGGCGTTCAGTGACTTGCGAAAACCGGCCGCGAGCTTGTTCGGTTGGTCGGCCAGTTGCAGTCGCGTCAGACGGCTTTGCACTGCTTCGTGGTCCCGGGCAAGTTCAAGCAGCACCGCGACCAGGGTCGCTGGCGCCTGTTGCAGCAGGAATGATTCGAGGTCGTTGTCCGAGGGGGTAGGCATGGAGTTTCTTCAGTCAGACGGGCTGCCGTGGCTGAGATCCCAGAACGTACCTTCCCAGTTCGAGACGCTGCCGTCAATCGCGCAGCGGGGGCAGAGCCAAACGATGGTCTGGGCCTCTGTCATTGCCGTGTCGACTGGACTCTTTCGGCACTTAAAACAGACTGGGCCCGGGCTTTCGGGCCGGTCGAAATTGGACTCGTGGGCAACCACGGCTGTGACGAATTCGGCCAGCTTGCGGGCGGGTCCGCGCACGGGGCCGATGTCACCCTTGTCGTTAAGGAAGTGTCGGGCGTCAATGACGTACATGAAGTCTCTATCAATCAGGCAGTTCGTCTGCGGCGATGGGTGCAACTGCCGGGCTGGCGGCAAGCCAGGTATCGAAAGCGGTCAGGTCACCACGAGCCTGATGTTCGCGAAAGTAGCTTTCGGCTTTCATGGCTGAGACCATTTGGGATTCAGGAACGCGCAGTGCATGGTTGGCCATCAAATATTTTCCACTTGCAGTTGCCGTAACAGGGGAGGTTGACCGCATCCTGAGTCGCAGCTCCTACGCAGTGGCAAGCTCTTGAGTCAGCTCAGGATGCCTGCTGATAAGCCGTAGCAAACACAGTACCCCACCCGGAGGGGTGAAGCGTCCTTGCTCCCAGTCCCGTAATGTGGCGACGGGCGTTGCAATACGTTCAGCAAAGGCCTGCTGAGACAGTCCTGCCCTGGATCGCGCTTGACGCACCAGTATCTGCTCGGGTGTTGTCACTCGACCCATGCTGGTGCTGGCCTCGTCCAGCGCTTGACGCAGATCTGGCAAGGCCATTTCCGCGTCCAATTCAATGGCCTTTTCCGCCTTTTCAACGTCAAATTTTTTCATCAAAACTCCCGCGAAACTCCGGCGTTCAGGCCGGAGAGGTAAAAGATTTGGATTTCAATCACCGCATACATGGTTTAATGTATACGGGTATCCCGTATAACTCCAAATGAGCTGCAAAATTTTCTGATCCCGCGCCCATTTCGGCAGGCAACGAACAACCCCGCGCGAACAGATCGCCGGAACCCTCACTGGCGTCGTGCCGATTTGCCGGCCGCCGGTGAGTTGACGAAGTATCGCACAAGCGATACATTCTCCTTATGAAGACAGCAACCATCCCACCAATTCGAATAGAACCATCGTTTCGCGAGGATATCGAGCAGTCGCTTGAGAGTGGCGAGACGATGGCTGCGTTGGTCGAGACTGCAGTGCGGACTGAGGTTACGCGCCGCCGTTTGCAGTCCGAATTCGTACGTCGCGGGTTGGCGGCAATTGCACGCTCTGAAGCGGATGGAGACTGGATTCCGGTTGAGAGCGTCCTTGCGAAGCTGGACGCTAAAGTAGCCGCGGCAAGAGAGCGACAAAAGAAGCACCAGCAATGATCTACCAGATCGTTTTCAGCCGTGAGGCTGAGGAAGATCTCGAAAGAATGTTTGACTTCGCCTTCGAGCGCGAACTGAACAGTCCAACCGGCGATCTTGAAATTCCGACCCGAGCGATTGAGGCCATTCGGCAGGGGTGCCAGTTTCTGGCTACGAGCCCGTTCAGCTGCCGCAAAGCAGAAAAAAGTCCGTTTGTTCGTGAGTTGATTGTCCCGTTTGGGGCAACCGGCTACGTTATTCTCTTTGAAATAAAAGCCGCTGGCCGAGTCCATATTGGCGCCATTCGACACCAAAGGGAGAGTGACTATCACTGAGTCGTCGATTATCAAAAACAGGAGGCTCCGCCGGCGCTGACTCCATCCTTCAAGGAAGTCACATTTGGCGTGGACATGGACGTGTTGGTGGATTGGTTCGACAGTGGAAATATCCGAGATGGAAATTGACAACAGTTGTCTTTTTGGGCAAAGTTGGCACATTCGAACCAGGACGTCCCAATGGCCAACACAATTTCACTCGCGATTTCAGAGCCCATCGTCGAGTACATCGACAGCAGAGTTGCTACTGGTGGCTATGGAAACAGGTCGGAATATATCCGCGACCTGGTGCGATCAGACCAGCGCGAGCAGTCCAAGCAAAGACTGAGACAACTCATTGCAGAGGGGCTTGAATCTGGTGACGCAACGCCCATGACCAGCTCCGATTGGGCTGATTTGGATGCAGTTGTTCGACGCGAAGTTGCCGTTTGAAGCTTGTTAGACTCCGCCCAAAAGCCAAGCATGATCTTCGTCGCGAGGTGGCGTATTACCGAGACGAGGCGTCAGAAAATGTCCCACAGCGACTGCGAAATCAAGCCGAGCAATCGCTCTTACCGCTAGCTCAGAATCCGGGGGGCGGGTCACCAGTTCTCGGCAGGGAGCTTGGCATCGATAACTTACGGACGTGGGCATTAACCGGATTCCCACTGACATGGCTGTATTTCGATCGATCCAGTCACCTGGATGTCATTCGATTGCTTGGACAGAGTCAGGATATTTCGGCCATCTTGCTGGCCGAACAACAAAAATCCCCTGAGTGAACATACCGCCGCGCTGGCGGCTAGGCAGCACCGCCTAATCCGGCTGGCTACATCGTCAAACTCCGGCATCCGCTCACCGTCGGACTCGCGCAGATACAGGCGCCGGTTGACCTCCACCATGACGGCGCTGACCCTGCTGTCTCGCTGGTAGCGGCTGATCGGCACCAGCGCACCGGCAAAAGGCTTATTCAAGCTCACGCTCCAACCTTCGCGCTGGAATGCGGTGACGAAAGCGCTGGCAAGCTCAGGGCTCGTGTGAAACGCATCGGTGCCGATGCAAATGTCCGGCCTGTCGACAGCAGGGTCGGCCAGTTCGTAAGGCAGCGCCGTTGCCGGGAAGCTGTGGCAGTCGATCACCAGGCACCGGCCGTGGCGTTCGACGGCGTCCGACACGGCGGCCTCAAGCCGTGCGTGGTGAGGGTGGTAATACGCCTGCATCAGGGCTTCGTGCTCGCCGGTGCTCAACGGGCGTCGCAGCGGCTTCAGGTGCGACGTCACGGTGTAGACCGCGCCCATGCCTCTGGCCGCCATGGGCTCCTGCGCGTCGTCCTGGAAGCGCTCGACGTCCACGACCAAACGGCTCACCGGGGCACGAACGACCGCGGCTGGCGAGTCCGGCTGCGCAAAAAGCGCCAGGGTATGGTGATCGGTCATGCGTGTCAGTTCGGCCAGCAGGTCGCTGTCGTTGAGCAGGAATTGGCCGCGCACCGCTGGTGGCACGTCGATCGAATCGTGCGGCACATGCAGCACCAGCCAGGGCGGGTAATGTTCCGCTTGATGCGGGCTCATGGTCGGCTCCTCATTCCCAGTTCACCCATGACCAATCTGACGTCCAACCGGGCGAGCATGGCGTCAAAGTTGAAGAAGTCCTGCGCCACCCGTTCGCCTCGGCCTTCCATGAGCCAGACCACTTCCATGGGCTCGTTGCGGTTCGGGGCATAGGCCAGTCGCACCGTGCATTCCCGCGCACCGGTGCGCACCGCGTGAATGGCGGCGTCGCGCGCGGCGTGCGCAGCCAGGCGGTCGATGTGCGCCGGGTGTTTTCCTGACAGGGCTCCGCCACCGATCGGCACCCGGGGGCCGTAGTAATCCATCACCAACTTGCGACCGGTCTGTCCGTTGTCGCTGTCGCTGCCTGCCCTGTAGTGCGGGCCGTTGGGGTTCACCGTTACCTCGACTTCCGGCCAGGGTTTGAGCCAGCGCGTGTCTACCGCACGCAGTGCCACATAGGCATGGCCCAGCGTGCGCTGCACAGCTGCGGTCAGATCCATGAGGCCGGTCGCTTGCGGGTGTTGCAGCGTGACCAGCACGCGCTCCAGATGCCATTCCTTTCCTTCCTCGCGCAGGATGAGCAGCAGCTTTCCGTCAGGCCCGCAGCCCTTGAGCGCGCCAACTCGGCAGGCACTCCACAACGCCGCGCCCAGTGTATGCACCAGGAACTGTTCGGGTGGCAGGTAGCGGGTCTGCGCGTCATAGCCCGCGTAGCCAATGACGATGGCCTGGTCGTCGCAGATGCCACGTCCTTCGGTCGGGTCGTCGATGTTCTGGCACAGGGTGTTGGTGATGCAGTAGCGCCGCGCATCGATCCAGTTGCCCCCGTCCAGGCCTATGGACAGGCCGGTCTCGAGCACGATGTCGGCCAGGGAACGGGGCAGGGCGGTGCGCGTCACGATGTTCCCCGACAGCCACAGTTGGTCGGCCCAGACACCCACCTCCACCTGGGCAAAGGCGCAGGGGTCGGCCTGCAGCGCCTCAAGCACGATGGCGTCAGCGATGCGGTCGCAGAACTTGTCGGGATGGCCCGGCAACACGGCTTCAGCAAAATGGATCATGTGGGCACCTTGTCGAGTTGGGTATAGGGAAGACCGGCCTTGGTCAGCAGCGTGGCGCAGCCTCCTCGGGTCAGCAGCACATGCAGTCGGCAACCTGCGGCTTTCTTCAGCCAAGCCGGATCCAGGTTTTCTATATAGCCGTCGGTGATCACGATGGCCGCGTCGGGGCGCGTTCTGGCCACATGCGCCAGCACACAGGCCATGGACGTGCCGCCCGTGGTGGAGGTGCGCAGCTTGCCGTCTTCAATGACCGCAGGAACCACCTTGTCGCTGAACGCCCAGAAAGGCCGGCGCACATGCCGCCCCAGGCGGCTCAGCAGCCGGATGATGCTGGGCATCTCGCGGTTCATGGAGCCGCTCACGTCCAGGTAGACCTGAGCCGTGCCGTCCTGTTGCAGGCGCTGCCCCTCCCACGAGGCCTCGGGCAGGAAGGGCGACCATTGCGCGCGCAAGAAGGCACGCCGGTCCGCGGGCGACAGCACCGGGATGCGGTAGCTCCACGCCTCCTCGCGCAGCGAGCGCGAGTGGCGGTCCGGCGTGATGTGTTTTCTGATGACGGCCAGGGT
>CAIKVZ010000333.1 GCA_903830985.1 uncultured beta proteobacterium | reverse complement strand
GACCTGCTCGGATTGCGGCGCCAAGCCCGATTCGAGGCCGAGAGGTATCGCAGGCCTTGGAATAAGGAAATGGGTTTGCAGTGAATGTGGCCGTGAGCATGATCGTGATGTGAATGCCGCTAAAAACATCCTGTCAAAGTTGGTTTCCGGTTCTGGACATAGAACCCCTGTAGAGGGAATCCTTGCCCTTTAGGGCGGGGAGGATGTCAATTGGTCGATGAGCGCGTCGGCCAGCTGGCGCGGCCGGTGAAAGTTCAGTGTGAGCGCCTCCTGCCAGCGCGCCTCGTCCATATGCAACTCCTTGAAGCTGCGCGAGCCCCCGGCGTTGTTCACCAGAATGTCGACCTGGCCCAGACCCGCCAATGCCGCCGCCGCCAGCTGACTGGCTGCGTCCTCGGCGTAGAGATCCGACTCGATGATCACCGGGCGCACGCCACCGGCCGCGACGATCTCGTCGGCCAGTTCTTCCAGCAGCGCCACGCGGCGCGCCGACACCGCCAGCCGCACGCCTTCGGCGGCCAGCGACAGCGCAATGCCGCGCCCGATGCCGACGCTGGAGCCGGTGACCAAGGCGGTCTTGCCGCCGAGCTGCATGTCCATGGCGTCTCCTCCCTTTTATTTATGCAACCCATAGCGTTGCAAGACGCTCGCTCAGAGCATTTCCAGCGTCACGGCCGTGGCTTCACCACCGCCGATGCACAGCGTGGCCAGGCCGCGCTTCAAGCCCCGCGCCTGCAACGCATACATCAGCGTGACCATGATGCGCGCGCCGGACGCGCCAATCGGGTGTCCCAGGGCGCAGGCGCCGCCGTTGACGTTGACGATGTCGTGGCTCAAATTCAACTCGTGCATCAGCGCCATGGGCACCACGGCGAAGGCCTCGTTCACTTCCCACAGGTCCACGTCGCTGGCACTCCAGCCCGACTTGGCCAGCACCTTCTGCGTGGCGCCAACCGGTGCCGTGGCGAACCAGTTGGGCTCCTGCGCGTGCGTGGCATGGGCCACGATGCGCGCCAGCGGCTTGAGCCCCAGGCGTGCCGCGGTGCTAGCCTTCATCAGCACCAGCGCCGCGGCGCCGTCGTTGATGGAGGAGGAGCTGGCGGCGGTGATGGTGCCGTCCTTCTTGAAGGCTGGCTTGAGCGTGGCAATCTTGTCCAGCTTGACCTTGCCCGGGCCATCGTCGATGGCGATCACCTTGTCGCCGGCGCGGCCCTTCACCGTCACCGGCGTGATCTCGGCGGCAAAGGCGCCAGACTGGGTCGCGGCCTGCGCGCGCTGCACGCTGGCGATGGCGAAAGCGTCCTGGGCCTGGCGCGTGAACTGGTATTTGTCGGCGCAGTCTTCGCCGAAGGTGCCCATGGAGCGACCAGGCTCATAAGCGTCTTCCAGGCCATCGAGCATCATGTGGTCGAAGATGCGGTCGTGACCGATGCGGTAACCGGCGCGCGCCTTGGGCAGCAGGTAGGGCGCGTTCGTCATGCTCTCCATGCCGCCGGCCACCAGCACCTCGGCGCTGCCGGCGAGCAGCATGTCGTGGCCGAACATGGCGGCGCGCATGGCCGAGCCGCACATCTTGGACAGCGTCACCGCGCCGGCGCTGATCGGCAGGCCTCCCTTGAAGGCCGCTTGACGTGCCGGCGCCTGGCCCTGACCTGCCATCAGGCAGTTGCCGAACAGCACCTCGTCCACCGACTCCGGTGCGATGCCGGCGCGCTGCACAGCCGCGCGGATGGCTGCACCGCCCAGGTCATGCGCGGCGAGCGACGCAAAATCGCCCTGAAAGCTGCCCATGGGGGTACGGGCAGCGCCAACGATCACGATAGCTTCAGACATGGTTTCAACCTTTCAAATAAATAACGTGCGCCATGGTAGCCCGGTGGCGCCAGACCCATTTTGACTTGGCACAGCTTGTCCTATTTATTTCTGACCCCGGCGCCGCGCACTTCGAGCCGGATTTCGTCCTGCAAGGCGCCGCGCGCATCGCGCAATTGCACCACGTGCCGCCCCGGCCAGGGCAGCCATTGCGCGCTGTTGCCTTGCGCAAAGACTTTGCCATCCATCACCCAGCGTAAGCCCTGGCCTTCAGCGGCGAAGTGCAGGCGCTGGTGGCCGGGCGGAATGTCCGGGTCCAGCGCCAGCACCGTGCCGTTCGCTGGCGCCGTGATGCGCGCCGCGCGGTCACTGGTGACGTCGCCCTGCATGGCAAAGCGCGCCTGCTGCGTCCCCGCCAGAAACCATTCCAGGCGCGATGCTTCCGCCTGCACGGCAGCACTGCCTTCAAACTGCACGCGCGTCTGCACCAAGCCGGCCGGCACAGCGGGTGGTCGACTCGGCTGGCGCTGGTGCAGAAAGCCCATCACCTCGGCCCAGATCGGCGCCGCGCCGGTGGTGCCGCTGACGTCCCACATGGGCGCGCCGCTGGCATTGCCGACCCAGACGCCGACGGTGTAGGCCTGCGAGAAACCCACGGCCCAGTTGTCGCGCATGTCCTTGCTGGTGCCGGTCTTCACCGCCGTCCAAAAGCGCGTCGCCAGCATGCTGTCGGAGCCGAAAGTGCGGGCCCGCGCCATGGGGTCGGACAGGATGTCGGCGACGATGTAAGCAGCACGCGGATCCAGCACGCTGCGGAATGGCGGTTTCGCCGGACTCGTGAACGAGGTCGCGCTGACGCGCCCGCCATTACCCAGCGCACGGTAGCCATTGCTCAAGCTCAGCAGCGAGACCTCGGCGCTGCCCAGTGCCAGACTGAGTCCGTAGTAGTCGCCCGACTCCTTGAGCGGGAAACCCAGATCGCGCAGCTGCGCCGCAAAGGCGTCGGGCGAGACCATCGCGAGCGTGCGCACCGCAGGCACGTTGAGCGACGCGCCCAGGGCCGTGCGCACGGAGACCCAGCCCTTGAACTGGTGGTCGTAGTTCTGCGGGATGTAGAGGCCGCCGGCGGTCTGGATGTGCGTGCTGGCATCCTCCAGCAGCGAGGCGGCCGTGAGGCGGCGCTGCGCCAGCGCCTGGGCGTACAAAAAGGGCTTGAGGGTGGAGCCAGGCTGGCGCAGCGCCAGCACGCCGTCGACCTCGGAGGCACCGCTGAGTTCACCGGATGAACCGACCCAGGCCAGCACCTCGCCGCTGGCGTTGTCCAGCACCAGCACCGCGCCGTCTTCCACGTGGCGGCCCGCCAGTTCGCGCAAATGGCGCTGCAGGCTTTGCACGGCAAAGCGCTGCAAGGGCGCGCGCAGGCTGGTTCGGATGACAGCGCCATGGGGCGCACGCACCAGATGCTGTGCCAAGTGCGGCGTCACGCCTTCGCTGGCCTCATAAGCCCGGCGCTGCAAGGCTGCTGCGACAAACAGCTCCAGCCCCTCACAGTCGGCTTGGGGCCCCTGCAGGCTTTGCAGCACGCCGCAGGCGCGCTGCACCAGCTGCGCCGGTGCCGCATTGGGCGCACGCACCAGCGCCGCGGTGACGGCCGCCTCGCGCTCGTCCAGGCCGTGCGGCGCCTTGCCAAACAGGCTCTGGCTGAGCGCCGCAATGCCCACAAGTTCGCCGCGAAACGGCAGCAGATTCAGGTAGGCCTCGAGGATCTGGTCCTTGCGCCAGCCGCGCTCCAGCCACTGCGCCGACACCGCCTGGCCCAGCTTTTGCACCACGCTGCGCCCGGCGCTGCTGGCCCGCAGCTCGGGCTCGAGCAGCCCGGCCAGTTGCATGGTGATGGTGGAGGCGCCGCGCGTCTTGCTGTTCCACAGATTGCCCCAGGCCGTGGCCGACACCGCACGCCAGTCGACGCCGCTGTGCTCGTAAAAGCGCTTGTCTTCGCTCAGCACCAGGGCGCGGCGCAAGGCGGCAGAGACTTCCGACAGGCCGACCCACTGGCCGCGGCGCACGCTGGCGTCGGTGCGCAGGCGCTGCAGCAGCTCGCCATTGCGGTCCAGGATCAGCGTGTCGGACGGCAGGTAGGCGGCCTTGACCTCGTTGAAGCTCGGGTTGGCGAAGGCGCTACAGCTTGCGGCAAGCAGCGCCAGGACAAGCAGCGAGTGAACAGCAAAACTCCACCGCGATTTGACCCCTGCCTTTTCAAAAGCTTCGTGCGCCTCCAGTGCTGCTTCAAGCGACTGATGCGCGGCGGGCGGCCGATTTAGTTCCGACATAACTTTCATGAAAGTTAGTCTCCACTGAAACTTCGTTGTGTGCGCGTTTGGCACCATGAGGACGGACGCCGCGCATCTGGCGCGAAGCCACCATTGCCAGCAGGACGGTGCAAGCCAAAAGTCATGGATTGCCGCGTCGCTTGCGCTCCTCGCAATGACGAAGCAATCAGGGCGATCACTTCGACGCCTCGACCCTGATCCGCGCATTCGGCGTCTCGCCGAACATCTCGGGCGCGTACATGGCTTCGACGCGACTCGGCGGCAGCGAGAACTCGCCCACGTTGTTCAGTCGGATCGTGTACTCCATGCGCGCCACGCCCTTGGGCAGAAACTGGTAGTAGCTGCGGAAGGACTCGAAGCTGCGCTCCTCGAAGGCCGGCCAGCCCGCGTCGTCGCGCTTCTCTGTGCGCGTGGCGATCTCGGAGTCCCGCCCCAGGCCACTGCCCAGGATGGTCGCGCCGGCCGGCACCGGATCGGTGATGACGGCCCAGCTCATGTCGGCAGCAGCATTCACCTCCAGCGTGATGCGCAGCACATCACCGCGCGTATAGCTGCCGGCAGGCAGGGCCTTGTTGGCCTGCTCCACAGGCGCAATGGTCTTGCTGATCTGGTAACCCGCGCTGAACGGACTCTTGAGCGCAATCGCTGCCACAGACTGCAGGCTCAGCCAGGGTTTGCCGGAGCCCTGGTGCGTGACGCTCAAGCTCTCCTTGGCGCCAGTCTTGCTCCACGGCAGGAACATGGCGTTGTTGCGCAGCATGCCGGGTGCCGCCGGGGCGCCGAACCAGCTGCTCTGGTGCGCCGCGCCGCTGGCGTCCGTGGCCTTGATGCGCTCCACCTTGCTCCAGTCCACGCTGGCCGAGCCCGTCCCCATGGAGGCCCGTGTCGCGCCCGCCACCGGCACGGCTTCGAACTTGGCGGAGAACTTTTCCAGAGCAAGCCCACCCCACAAATTCGCTGTGGTGGTGAGCCAGGCGCCGTGCTGCTGGCGGCTGATGAAACCGTTGGCGAGGCGACCCATGTCGTCCTTCCAGGCCGGGTCGTCCAGCACAGCCAGCAGCAGGCGCGCACTGTTCACGTCGCCGTTTTGCATCAGCCACCACCAGTAGTCATCGCGCTCGGAGCTGAACACCATCTTCGTCCCCTGAAAGCTCAGGCGACTGCGCAGAATCTGATTCGCTTCTGCCAGCCGCTTGTCGCGGTCCGGCACATCGCGCACGCGCTGCAGGATGTTGAGCCAGTCCAGCACGGTGTGGGTTGGCCACTGATTCGGCGCCAGGGTGATGGAGGCCAGCATGCGACCCTGCGCCAAACCGTAGCGCGACAGGGCTTCGAGCGCGGCCAACTTGCGCATGTCCAGGTCCTTGCGCGGGCTCCAGAATTCGCGCTGAATGCGGCCCTCGACAAAGGCGATCAGGCCACGCGCCATCGCCCCGCGCAGCGCGTCGGGCAAGCCGAAAGCCGGGTTCAGGCTGGAGGCCTCGTGCGTGGCGGCGAGCACATAGGCCGTGAGCGTGTCACTGCCCCGGTTCGCCTCGCCGTCGCGTGGCGGGAAGTAGCCGGCCAGGCCGTCGCTGTCCAGGTAGCTGGGCATCTGAGCAACCACGGTTTGCCAGAGTCTGGCGTCGCGCAGCCCCACTGCCTTGCTGGTCTTTTGCTCCAGACAGGCAAAGGGGTAGTTGGCAAACCAGTCGCGCACGCCCGGCAGCCCTTCGGCCAGCTTGGGCTGAAGCGCCAGCTTCAGACCACCGCGTCCGGAAATCGCGTCGGCCGGCGGATTCACGTCCAGCAAAAACGGGCCATCGAGCTGCACCAGCGTGGCCTGCTGCACGCTCAGCGGCACGGCCGGGATGATGCGCTGGCTCAGCTTGATGGCGTCGCGCGCGCCGCTGAGCTTGTCCCTGGCTTCCACCTCCCACAGGATGGCTTCGAAGCGCGACAGCGCGAGCTGCGCCGGCGCGGTCACGCTCCAGGCGATCTCGCGCGCTTCGCCCGCCGGGATGTCCACGCTTTGGGCCTTGAGGTCGAGCAGCGTGACGCGCGGCGTCACCTCCACCTGCATCGCCTTGGACGTGGTGTTGCGCAGCGTGAGCTGGGCGCGGAACTGATCGTCCTCGCGCACCAGCGGCGGCAGGCCGCTGATGATCTGCAGGTCCTGCGTGGCACGGATGCTGGTGCGTCCGGTGCCGAACAGGCCCGTGGACGCATCGGCCACGGCCACGATCTGGAAGGTGGTGAGCGCGTCGTTCAGCGGCACGGTGACGACCGCCTGGCCATTCGCATCGAGCAGCACCCGCGGATTCCACAGCAGCAGCGTGTCGAGCAGCTCGCGCGTGCCGCTGCGCCCGCCGCCGCCGCCAGCGGGAACTGCCTTGCGCCCGTAATGGCGCCGGCCAATGATCTCCATCTGCGCCGTCGATGTCTGAACGCCCCAGGCGCGGCGCTGCAGCATGGCGTCGAGCAGGTTCCAGCTGGTGTTGGGCATGAGCTCCAGCAGGGCCTGATCGACCGCGGCCAGCGCCACCTCGGCGTGCGCTGCCGGCTGCCCATTGGGCAGCTTGACGCTGATGCTGACCTTCGCCTGGCCGCGCACCGGGTAGCTCTCCTTGTCCGCCTTGACGCTGACGGCGAGCTGATGCGCCTGGTTGCCGACGCGGATCTCGGCCATGCCCAGACGAAATGCCGGTTTGCTCAGATCGACCAGCGAGGTCGGCGCCACATACTCGCGCCCCTCGTACCAGAAGGATGTCCACCACTCGCGCGGCGCCTTATAGCCCCAGGTGAAAAACGAGTACCACGGGACTTCGCGCAAGCGCCCGCGCAAAGCCAGCACGCTCACATACACATTGGGGCCCCAGCCCTCCTCGATCTTCAGCGTGACCATCGGATCCTGGCCGTTGAGCTGCACCACCTGGGTTTGCAGCACACCCTCGCGCTCCACTGCGACCAGCGCCGTGGCAAAGCGAAACGGCATGCGCACCTGAAAGCGCGCGGTCTCGCCGGGCTGGTAGGACTTCTTCTCCGGCAACACGTCCATGCGGTCGTGGTTCTCGCCGCCAAACCACAGCTCGCCCTGGCGCGTGACATAGACCGAAGCCGCGGCCTGCATGCTGTTGCCGGCGCTGTCCTTGGCCGTGACCAGCAGTTCCACTTCGCCGGGTTCGCTCAACTGCGCCTCGCACAGCAGCAGGCCGCGCGAGTCGCTCTTGCCCGAGCAGACCACGCCCAGGTCCTTGGTGTCGGTCTTGTTGTCATAGCTGTAAAAGCCACCCACCATGCGCTTGCGACTGGTGCTGACGATGCGCGCCGTGGCCTTCACCTCCAGCGCCACGTCGGGCGCGGGCTTGCCGCCCAGGTCCAGCGCCAGCGCCTGGAACTTGACCTTCTGGCTGCTCGAGGCCCAGCCCTCGGTCTTGATGCCGGCCAGCACCGCCGCCGGCCACATCGTGGACAGGCTGCGCAGCGTCTGCACCTCGCCATTCGGGTCGGCGTAGCTGGCCTCCAGCAACAGCTCCTGCGCCTGGCGCGACAGCGGCAACTTGTCCAAGGTGAGCTTGCCCACGCCGTTCTTGTCCAAGGTCAGCGGCAGCTTGTCGGCCACCACGCGCACGTCCTGCATAGCATTGGCTTCTTCCTCGCCCTGCGCGTTGCCACTGCCCGGCGCGCGCGGCGCCGCGAAACTGAATTCCTCGAAGTCGGCAAAGCTCAGAGACTTGGCGCGCACCAGCGCCGAGACGCGCACCGGCAGATTCGCCGCCGCACCACCGGCCACGTAATTGACCTGCACCCCCACCGGCACACTGGCCGCATGCACCAGGGGCTTCTTGTCCGCGGGTGCGATCTGCCCCTGCAGCACGGGCAGGCGGAACTCCTCGACCCGAAACTGCCCCGTGCTTAAAGCTCGCTGCCTGCCGCCAGCGCGCAACTCGACCTGGTAGACGCCGAGCTTGGCACCCTGGGGAATGGCAAAGCTGGATTCGGCGCTCTGGCCACCGGTGGCGGTGTTGCGCCAGACCAGGGCCTGCGCGTATTCCTGACCGCTGCCCACATGGGTCACGACCAGTTGCGTCGGTGGTGCAGCCATCAGGCCGAAACCCTGACCGGTCTGCGTGCGCAGGATGTGCTTCATGGAGACGGTCTCGCCGGCGCGCAGCAGCGTGCGGTCGAAGATTGTGTGCGCCAGCTCGTCGGGTCGCGCCGCCAAGCTGGTCGGCACGTTGAAGCGCCAGGGCTCAATGCCGCGCTGCCAGTCGCTCCAGGCGAAGGCCAGGTCTTCCACGCTGCCCTGGCCGTCGCTGCCCGGTTGCGAGGCGCGGGCGCTGACAAAATAGCTGCCGCTGTGTGAGTGTTCTCCCTTGCAGCGCGGCGCGTCGGGCGCCACTCCCGTCAGTTTTGCAAGGCCCTGGGCATCTGTCACCGCGCTGGCCACTTCCTGGCCGCGGCAATCGGAGACGCGCACCCTGGCGTTGGCCACGGGCCGGCCCTTGTCCAGGGTCGTGACCCAGGCCAGCGCGGACTCGCGTCCAAGCTTGAAATGCACGCCAAGATTCGTCACCAGCGCCGAGGTGCGCACGTACATGGTGCGCGGCTCGCCGTGGCGCGCATCGAGCAGCGAAGCACCCAGTTTGGCCGAGGCGATCTCCAGCACATGAAAACCCGGCGCCAGCGGTATGCCCACCACCTCAAAAGGCCGGGGGTCCTGGCTCACCGGCTGGGGCAGGTCCAGCGTCTTCACGCCGGCCTGACCCTGCAACAGCGACAGCATGCGGCTCTGCACCTGGGTCTTGTCCGGCGCGTCCAGCACCTTGGGCAGGGGGCCCTGAACCTCGGCGGTGGCCACGCTGCGCGCCACCGAACCCTCGTCGTAGCGCTGCAATTTGGCGAACCACGAGATGATCTCGGCGTCGCTTTGCGGCTGCAGTTCGCTCACCTTGCCCGCCACCCCGGGCGGGGCCAGGGCCAGCCCCTTGATGGACAGGGCGGCCTCCACGTTGCGCAGCGTCACCGGCAACAGCGCCGGGCCCTTGGGTTCAGCAAAGCGTTCAACGATGCCAAAGGGCGACGCGGCAAATTTGGCCAGCGGCGGCATGGCGCCGGTCGCCACCTTGAGCGGGAAGCTTTCCGAGTTGCGCAGGACGCGGCCCGAGGCATCCTTGAAATCCTTGGGCAGTTCCAGCGTGAATTTCGCCTGCTCCGCAAAGGGGCTCTTGAAGGAAATGCTCTGCACTGCGCTGGCGGGGTCAGCGTCCTCCTGATCGAACACCGGCGAATAGCTGTCCTTGTCGGACTTCAGGCGGATGGCGGCGGCCAACTGGCGCGTCACCGGCGCGTTGAAGGCCAGGCTCATGGGGCGAATCGGCAGACAGGCCGCCTGGGCGTTTTCGCGCTCGCAGTTGAAGCTGGCGGCAAAGGGCTCGCGCACCTGAAAATTGAAACGCCGGGCCGTGGTATTCGCCACGCCGCTGGGCGTGGCGACGCCCTTGTCAAAAACCAGCTGCAGCTTGGCCGATGGCGTGAGGCGCCGGTTGCAGGCCAGGGTCACGACGCTCAGCGGCGCGCTGCGTGCCTGCTCTTCGAGATTCTGCGACTTGAGCAGCGCGGCCCGGTCCGCGCCCTCGATGAGGCGCACGGGAATTCGTTCACCCAGTCCTTCCAGCGCGCACCAGACATTCGCTTGCACGCTGATCAGGGTGGCCGGGCCGTTGAGCTGAAAGACAAAAAACTGCTCTTCGTCGATGCGGTTGCCCGCATAGGGAACGATCCTTTGTACAAAGGGGCCGCCGCTGTTGAACTGGTAGTTCAAAGGGCTCTTGAGTTCCGCGCCCTGGATTGATTTCAGGCCGACGCGCAACTGCACGCTGCAGCGCACCCCCGGCGGCAAGTCGGCGGCAAATTCATGAACCCATTCGCGCTCGTTGAGCCAGCGCCCTGTGCCCTGGGCCGCTGCCGCGTCATCGCATTGCAGGCTCAACGGGGCTGCGGCCTTGGGGTCACCGAATTTGACCACCGCCTCGTCGAACTTCACCACCAGCTGGCGCACCCGCGCCACCTCGCCCTGCGGCGACAGTGCACTGACCTGAAAAGCCTGAGCGGCAAAGGCCGCAGCGATCAGGCCGAAGGCGAAACCCCATTGTTTGAAGCGCATGCAAACCTCCGGCAGTGGAACACAAAGATTATCAAATAAGAAACATCAAGGGCCGCACGCCTCGCCATGCCTGTCGATTTGCCGCGCCTGTTAAATCCTCAGCGCCTCACTTCGCCACAAGCCCGCGCGGATGGCGCTTCAGTGCGCGGCGAAAGACATCCACCACCTCGTGCGTGCCGCTCATGGTGACGTCCAGATCCTTCACCAGACCGTCGGACAGACCGTAGATCCAGCCGTGCACCGACACTTTTTGTCCCCGGCTCCAGGCGTCCTGCATGACATTGGACAGGGCCACGTTGCCAACCTGCTCGATCACGTTCATTTCGCACAAGGCGTCTTCCATTTCGGCCTGGGGCAGGTGGTTGAGACGCTGGCGATGGCGCAGTCGCACGTCCTGCACGTGGCGCAACCAGTTGTCGGCCAGACCGATGCGCGTGCCGCGCGCTGCCGCCAGCACGCCACCGCAGCCGTAATGCCCCACCACCATGATGTGCTCGACCTTGAGCGCGTCCACCGCGAACTGGATCACCGACAGCGCGTTCAAATCGGAATGCACGACCAGGTTGGCCACATTGCGGTGCACGAACACCTCACCCGGATCCAGGCCGGTGATTTCATTCGCCGGAACGCGACTGTCGGAACAGCCTATCCACAGATACTTGGGGTTTTGCTGCTGCGCGAGTTTGCTGAACCATCCCGGGCGCTCGGCGTTCATGCGCGCGGCCCAGGCAATGTTGTTGTCGAAGAGGTGTTGCAGGCTGTTGGTGGAGGGTAGGGACCGAGCATCACTACTAGATCCCCCCCTAAGAACCGGACGTGCGTCTTTCAACGCATCCGGCTCAAGCACGACTCCTGGCTTGGTAGGCTGTTTTGGTTGCATAGCCACAGTCTACCTGCCGGATTAAAGTTCCCATGCTGGGACCGGCTTGGTTACCTCCAAACCCAGGGCGTGGACTCGCCGGTGACAGTTCCGGCATGCCCGAGAGTTCGCAGTCGACGCCACTCGTCCGCTTCCCCCGGTTCTCGGTAACTCTCCTGGCAGCCAATGCCTTGGACTGCCAGGATCGGACCAGACTCCTTTGGAGCCGCTTGACGCGGCGATAGTCTTTGTCCAGTTCTGCCTGCGCGATACGCATCTGCGGCTTCCCAGCGAATCGTTGCACCAGCTTTCCAATCATTGGAATGGAATGCCAGTCATACG
>CAIKVZ010000332.1 GCA_903830985.1 uncultured beta proteobacterium | reverse complement strand
GGTTTGCATGGTGATTTACTACCTGGTAAGTCAAAACCCAGTGTAGCAGTAAAATATCGGCCATGAAAACCCGCACCCGCTTCGCACCGTCACCCACCGGCTTCATCCACCTGGGCAATATCCGCTCGGCGCTCTATCCCTGGGCCTTTGCCCGCTCCACCGGCGGTGACTTCATCTTGCGCATCGAAGACACCGATGTCGAGCGCTCCACCCAGGCGGCGGTCGACGTGATCATCGAGAGCATGCGCTGGCTCGGGCTGGACTACGACGAAGGCCCGTTCTACCAGATGCAGCGCATGGACCGCTACCGCGCCGTGCTGGCCGAACTGGTCGCTGCTGGCCATGTCTATCCCTGCTACATGAGCATGACCGAGCTTGACGCGCTGCGCGAGCGCCAAATGGCGGCCAAGGAAAAACCGCGCTACGACGGCACCTGGCGCCCTGCGCCGGGCAAGACCCTGCCACCTGTTCCCGAAGGTGTATTGCCGGTACTGCGTTTTTTGAATCCGCAAGGCGGCTCCGTGGTGTGGGAGGACAAGGTCAAGGGTCGCATCGAGATCAGCAATGACGAGCTCGACGACCTGGTGATCGCGCGTCCCGACGGTACCCCCACTTACAACTTCTGCGTGGTGGTGGACGACATCGACATGCAGATCACCCATGTGATCCGCGGCGACGACCATGTGAACAACACGCCGCGGCAGATCAACATCTTTCACGCGCTCGGACAGCCCGTGCCGGTGTACGCGCACCTGCCCACGGTGCTCAACGAACTGGGCGAGAAGATGAGCAAGCGCAACGGCGCCAAGGCCGTGACGCAATACGCGGTAGAGGGCTATCTGCCCGATGCCATGGTCAACTACCTGGCACGCCTGGGCTGGAGCCACGGCGATGACGAGATCTTCAGTCGGGAGCAGTTCCTGCAGTGGTTCAATCTGGACCATCTGGGCAAGAGCGCGGCGCAGTTCGACGAAGCCAAGCTGCGCTGGGTCAACGCCCAGCATCTGAAGGCCATGGCCGACGAGGCACTTGCACCGCTGGTGGCGGAACAGCTGCAAGGCCGCGGCATTGCAGCTGACGAGCGCCTGAGCGCCATCTGCGGCTTGTTCAAGGACCGCTGCGATACCACCGTGGTGCTGGCCGACTGGGCTGCGCGCTTCTACGCCGATGTGCTGCCGAGCGAGCAGGAGTTGCAGCAGCACGTGACCGACGCGATCCGCCCGGCGCTGGGACTGTTGGCCGAGAAGCTTGCCGACTGTGCCTGGGACAAGCCCGCGATCTCCACAGTATTGAAGGAAGTGCTGGCCGCGCAGGCGCTGAAGATGCCGCATCTGGCCATGCCGGTGCGCGTGCTGGTGATGGGGACGGCGCAGACGCCATCACTCGATGCGGTGCTGGCCTTGTGTTCACGAGAAATTGTTTTGCATCGTTTGCGGGCAGGCAAAATTTGACGCTATAATTCAAGGCTCGGAAGTCGCTGACGATCTTGATGGTTGTTGGTGGCGGAAGATGAAAGTTGTCGGGGGGGTATAGCTCAGCTGGGAGAGCGCTTGCATGGCATGCAAGAGGTCAGCAGTTCGATCCTGCTTACCTCCACCATCAATTTTCGTCACGGAGTTCCAAGGTTTTGACCCCATCGTCTAGAGGCCTAGGACACTACCCTTTCACGGTAGGTACCGGGGTTCGAATCCCCGTGGGGTCGCCAAGTTTGAAAGCACTTGTCTCGCAAGAGGCTAAGCTTTTCTACCAGGAGTGGT
>CAIKVZ010000331.1 GCA_903830985.1 uncultured beta proteobacterium | reverse complement strand
GGGGGCGAATTCGTCGCCGGCCACGTTCTTCGACTTCCTGGGCGGTTCGGCGGCGGCCTGCATTGCCGGCACCTCGGTGATCTCGCCGGTTTTGGCGTTCACCACTTTGGTGGCGCCGCGCATCAGGGTATAGCCAATCACGCCCAGTATCACTGCCAGCGAGATGAAGGTGAGCGCCGGCATGCCCGGAATCAGACCCATGCCCAGCGCCACCGCTGCGGCAATCAGCAGCGCCTTGGGCTGCGACAGGATCTGCGAGCCGATGTCCTTGCCCACATTGGACGGGCCGCCTTCGCCGGTCTGCACCCGGGTGACGATCATGCCGGCGCAAATGGCGATGAACAGCGCCGGAATCTGCGAGATCAGGCCGTCGCCAATCGTCAGCACCGAATAGTTCTTGGCCGCTTCAGCGGCCGTCATGCCCTTTTGCATGGTGCCGATCAGGATGCCGCCCAGCAGATTCACCGCCACGATGATCAGGCCGGCAATCGCATCGCCCTTGACGAACTTCATGGCGCCGTCCATGGCGCCGTACAGCTGGCTCTCCTTCTCCACCACGTTGCGCCGGCGCTTGGCCTCGTCCATGTCGATGGTGCCGGCGCGCATGTCGCCGTCGATCGACATCTGCTTGCCCGGCATGGCGTCCAGCGAGAAGCGCGCCGCCACCTCAGCCACGCGCTCCGCGCCCTTGGTGATCACCACAAACTGCACGATCGTCAGGATCAGGAACACCACCAGGCCCACCACCAGGTTGCCGCCCACCACATAGTTGCCGAAGGTGAAGATGATGTGGCCGGCGTCGCCCTGCAGCAGGATCAGGCGCACCGTGGCGATCGAGATCCCGAGACGAAACAGCGTGGTGACCAGCAGCACCGACGGAAAGCTGGAGAAGGCCAGCGGCGACGGCAGGTACATGGCGACCATCAGCAGCATCGCCGACACCGTCATGTTGATGCCGATCAGCACGTCCACCAGCCAGGTCGGCAGGGGCAGGATCATCATGAAGATGATCGACACCAGGATCACCGCCAGTACCAGATCGTTGCGGCTGGTGATCAGTAAAACAAAGCGTTGAAGTCGGGCTTGCATGCGGTGGCAATCTTTCAGGCGGTGGTGCTGGCGCGCCCGGCAACACTGCGCAGATGGACATAGTTTTGCATCGCTGCGGCGGCCTCGTCATGGCGCGCCAGCGCGCTCAGACTCTGGGCCCGCAGCAGGTGAAAGGCCGCGTCCACGCTGCCGGCCATGGCCAGGCGATCGAGCACGCCCAGGGCGCGCTCGGGCTTGTCGCTGCGCAGCTGCGCCAGCGCCAGCGCGCGCAACACCCTGGGCTGATTCGGCGCCACGGCGTCCAGAGCGGCCAGCACCACGGCCGCCTTGTCGGGTCGCGCGCTTTGCAAAAACATGTAGCCCAGCAGATTCAACAGCATTTGTTCTTGTTCGTTCATGGGGTCGGACTCAGCCCTGGTACAGCGCGGAGCGGTACATCTGCAGCAGATCGCGCAGGCCCACCTCGTCGTGCAGCAGGCGCACGGCGCGGTTGAGCAGCTTGGCGGTGTCGGGGTCCTGGCCCTGCTGCGCCTGCACGGCCTCGCGCAGCGTGCTCAGCGTGCCGTCCATGGCCTGGCGAAACTTGCCCGGCAGCAGCAGGTCGCGGTCGTCGAGCTCGGGGCGTATCGACTCCTCCCGAAACGAATCGGTGTTGGACTGGGCCAGCAAGGCCTCCAGTTGCGGGCGTTGCGCGTGGTCGGCGGGCGTGAGCTCGTGCGGGTCCGGCAGGCCCTGCAGCGCTTCGCCGCCCTTGAAGGTGATGCTGTCGATGCCGCGGTCAAAGAAGGCGCCTGGGCCTACGCGCAAGTTATCCATGGATGGCTCCTGATGGTGAGGCGAGGGCGATCACGCCGAAAGGCTGTCGTGCCAGCGGTTGAGGTAGTCATGGGCGTGGTCCAGAGTCTGCAGGGTGAAGTGGCGCACCGGTATGCGCACCAGCGCCAGCAGGGTCAGGTCGGTGCCCGTGCCGCGGCTGCTCACCTGAATGTCGAGCGCGCCCGCCTCCTTGAAATGCGCCTTGACCAGCGCGCGGCGCAGCAGGCGCGCCCCGCTGAAGCCCACCGGGCGGCTCACGTAGACCAGCACTTCTTCCACCTCGCCCCGGCTCACGGGCTCCACCGCCAGCACGGCGCCCGACTGAAAAACCAGTTGCGCCGCGCCGTGGGAACCAAAGCCAAGGTCGCTCAGGCCGTATTGCCGGCCGTAATCCGATAGCGTGTCATGCACCCAGCTCATGGCCTATTCCTCTTCTTTGTCAATGGCAGCGTCCAGCGCATCCTGCGCGGCGCTCAGGACGGACTGGCGTGAATCTGGGTCCGAAAAGACCTTGGGCGGCAGTTCGCGCAGCATGATCTTGGTGGCGGTGTGAAACGCAATCTGCGCGCCCACGGATTGCACGCCCTGCTTCTCGGCCATGCCGGCAAAGCGCGGCGCGGCGACCCATTTTTCGCCGGTCACGGCGATCATGTCGTGCATCAGCGTCATCGGCTGCAGGCCGGGCGTGGCATGGTCTTGCGCCAGCTTGGCAGCCAGTTCCCGGCAGTTGTCCATCACCGTGACCGCGACTTCCAGCTGGTACAGGTCCTGCACCAGCGCGTGCAGGCGGTTGCCGTCGGTGGACGGCCGCGTGGCCGACAGGTCGGCGCCCAGCGCCGTGATCATGCCGTGCAGCCCCTTGGCCAGCTCTTCGCCCTGCGGTCCGCCCAGGCGCTCCAGCACCAGCTTGAGGGTTTGCGACAGCGAGTTGTCGCCCAGCACCACGTCCCGGTAGGTGCCCTGAAAAGTGGCGATGCCCTGGGCTGTATCGGACTGCCCGGCGGCGACGCCCATGGTATTGAGCCCGGCCCGGATCTGCGGTCCCGAATTCATCTCCAGGTCGGCCAGCGCATCGCGTATCTCGTTCAGCCCTTCAGCCGGTGCGCCCGTGCGTTCGCCGTCCACCAGCGCGTACTGCAGCAGCATGAATTGCTGTGCCGGGTCACTGGTCTGCTGGCGCGCCAGTTCGCCCGGGTGCTCCTGGCTGGACTGCATGCGCTTGGCCAGGTCGGCCAGCTTCTGCGGGTCGTCAAAGCCCTTGGCGGCTTCCAGGTAGGCCGAAATGTCCTCGATCATCTGCAGGTCGATGGACGACTCGACCTTGCACTCGCGCTCTTCAAAGGTCTTTTTTTCCACGTTCTCGCTGTTGTGCATGCTGATCTCTTCAGCGGCGTCGGCCAGCGCCGAGGCGGCGTCCTTGACTGTCACCTGCTCGCCCCGGAAGGTGCCGGTCTGGGCCTGCATGGGGGTGTCGCGGGCCGCGGCGCTACCCGCACCGAACTGGCCGAGTTGCCCCGAAATGGAATTGCCCTCAATGCGGTTCATGGTGTGTCTGTGTCGGCGCTCGCGCGCAAAAAGTAGCGAATCTGGCCCCAGCGCCAAAGTTCAACGCAGCAGTAGTAACCGTGGGCCGGGATAAGTTCCAAAGAAGCAGAATATTTGTGAAAACTTCCGGCCTTTTGCGGTCCGAGCCGAGCAAGGGCCCGAAAAAAAAGCGGCCTGTTGCCGCGCCACATTTTTTGCCAACTATTTCCCGTCCCATGGAACCAACGCGGTTGGGCCGTTACTCATGGGTGCTGCAAGCGAATGCAAGCCCTGCCCACAGCACCTCTTTAAACCCAGGAGTAACAAACCATGAGTGTGAATAACGTCGGCGGACCCGGTAACGTGCAGATGATGAGCATCGAGGGCCTGGACCTGGAAAGCATGTTGATGGCGGTTCAGACCAATCGCGTCAACCTGCTGGACCAG
>CAIKVZ010000330.1 GCA_903830985.1 uncultured beta proteobacterium | reverse complement strand
TGGCGCGGGTTGCCGACGAGTTGCACGAGCATTTTCACATCACGCATCCGACGATTCAGATCGAACTCGACGGACTGGATCACGGTTGCACCCACCCTTTGACAGATCAACCGACATGAATGCCCCCACCGCACCCGTCCCAGTCAGCTTTCGGCTTATCGTCAAGACCTTTGCTCCCGGCTGGCCGGCTGCTGTTATGGGCACTGGCGCCTTCGCTATGGCAACGCTGCATTTTTCCCGTCAGATGCCTTGGCTGGAGGGGTTGGCCTGGGTGCTGCACTGGTTCAACCTGGCGCTGTTCACGCTGATCAGCATTCCCTGGCTGTTGCGCTGGGTGATGGCCTGGCCGGCGGTTGTGGCTTCGTTCAAGCATCCGGTGGCGGCCAACTTCTATCCTTCCTACGGCATCGCTCTGCTGGTGCTGGCGGGCGAACTGCGCGCCTTCGGCGGTCACGAGTTGCTGGCGCTGGTGGTCTGGTGGCTGGCCGTGGCCCTGTTGTTCGGCCTTACGCTTGCCGTGCTGCTGTCGATCTTTCAGGGTGAGCATGTCAACCTCGATCACATCACGCCCGGCATCTTCATGGCGCCGGTGGGCATGGTGGTGATCCCGGTGGCCGGAGCGCCGCTGCTGGTTGTCCAGCCAGAAGCCCTGCACGATCTGGCGCTGACCATCAATGGCATCGGTCTGGGCGCCGGCATCTTCATGTACCTGGCATTGCTGGCGCTGGCCCTGCATCGCTTCTACGTGCACAAGCGGCTGCCGGCGATGATGGCGCCGACCTTCTGGATCAACCTGGCTCCCTTGGGCATAACCGTGGTCAGCATGCTCAATCTGGTGGCTGTCACGCCGTTCGCCGGCGACAAGTCCGCCTACCTGATGGCGGCATTCCTGATCTGGGGCTTCGGCGCCTTCTGGCTGGTGCTGGCGATGCTGTTTACCTGGTCGGTCAGGAATGTCGCGCCCCTGCCTTTTTCGCTGACGTGGTGGGCTTTCACCTTTCCGCTGGGGGCCTTCACGCTCGGCAGTCAGCGCCTGAGCGAGGCGGCCGGGCTGAGTACGCCACTGGCGTTTGGCTGGCTTGCCTGGATTCTTCTGGCGGGGATATGGACCCTGACCCTGGCCAAGACTATCGGTGGCGTCGCCAGCGGCAAACTCTTTCAGCCTCATCCTTAAGAGCGGAAGGCATCATGAACAAGTTGTTCAAGGTTCTCGTGTTGTGCACCGGCAATTCCGCCCGCAGCATTCTCGGTGAGGCGCTGTTCAACCACCTCGGGGCCGGCCGCGTCAAGGCGTGTTCGGCGGGCAGCCTGCCGGTGGGCACGGTAAATCCGGTAGCGCTGCAAACCCTGGCCAGGCATGGCGTTCCGGCGCAGGACGCGCGCAGCAAATCGTGGGATGAATTCGCCCTGCCAACGGCGCCGTCCCTTGATTTCATCTTCACCGTCTGCGGCAATGCGGCGGCAGAAGCCTGTCCGGTCTGGCCAGGCCACCCCGCCACGGCGCACTGGGGCGTTCCCGATCCGGCCCACGTCGAGCCGATGGAAGCGCGTCGCGAGGCCTTCGAGGCGGCCT
>CAIKVZ010000329.1 GCA_903830985.1 uncultured beta proteobacterium | reverse complement strand
CGCGTGCGCGAAGAGATCAAGGACGCCGCCAACGCCGCACAGCGCGAAGCCCGCGAGGCGTCGACGAAGAAGGCTGCGGCCGCCGCCACAGCGCCGGTGTTGCCGGCCGCCGAGCAGCGCAAGCACGATGCGGCACAGCGCCAGTTATTGGCCGAGAAAGCCAAGCCGCTGAAGAAGGAGTTGGGTGAAGTCGAGCACCGCATGGCACAGTTGCAACTGCAAAAAAGCGAGCAGGAAAAGCGCCTGACCACCCCCTTGCCTGCGGTGGAAATTGCCCAGGCCGGCAAGCTGCTGAAAACCGTACAGCAGGAACTGGAATCGCTGGAAACGCGCTGGCTCGATCTGTCCACGCAAGTCGACGCAGTCGCGGTGTAAGCGCGGCGCAGCACGTGCGCCGCTGTGTGCGCCAGCGCACACAGCGAAATCGCTCTCGGGCCGACAATGCCAGTGAAACGCAGGTAGGTATCTCCCTTGAGACTCCGGGCGTTTCGGGCTTGCCCGATGCGAAAGACACCATGCCAACTAGTTGCAACGAGCCAATTCAGGTCATGCCCCGGGCGGTCAAATGGGAGACCCTTCATGGCGCGCGTTACGACACCCGCAGCCGCGACTTCACGGCCTTGACGCCCTGCAGTGCCGGGCTGCAACCCAGGACGGGAATGGTGCCGGCGCTGCCGCAGTCGTTCTGGCGCGAATCCCTCACTTTGATCGAACAGCACCTTCCCTTTGGCCGCCGCAAGCTGTGCGCGCAAGATCGCGTCTACCGGTGCGGCGACCCGTTTGACACGCTGTACCTGATCAGCTCGGGCCTGTTCAAGATCGTCAACACGGCGCCCGACGGGCGCGAGCAGGCGGCCGGCCTTTATTTCAAGGGTGACTGGCTGGGCTTTGACGGCATCCCCACCGGCAGCCACGGCTGTTCGGCCGTGGCCATGGACCTCGGCGAGGTCTGGACCATACGCTATGACGCCTTGCTGCGCGTCAGCGCCAACGTGCCCATGGTGATGCGCGTGCTGCTCGCCGCCATGAGCGCGCAGCTGGCGCACAACCGCGACACCATGCTGAACATGGGCAGCTTGCGCGCCGACGCTCGCGTCGCGGACTTTCTGTTGCAATGGGCCCAGGCGCTGGCCGAACGGGGTCTGCGCACCGATCAGATCAGGCTCTACATGACGCGCGCCGAGATTGGCAGCTACCTGCGCATGACCATGGAATCGGTCAGCCGCGCACTCTCCAGAATGGCGCGCTGCGGCGTCATCGAGTTCAACGAAGCCGGTCGCCGGGATATTCGCATTCCAGACCTGGCGGCCTTGACCGATTTCATTCAAAGCAGCACCGAACTGGAAACCTCGCCGGTGCAATAGGCCTCAGGACAAGGCCGCTTCGATGCGCGCCACATGGGCCATGAGCGAGCGTCTGGCCACCGGCCACATCCGCTCGGGCACGTCGTCGTAGGCCAGTCTCACCCAGTCATCGAGCAAGCCCGCAGGCTGCGCCTGCATGGCCTGCAACACCCGCGCTTCACGCCTGAGACGATGCGCCTTGAGGCGCGCGATCGCCGCCAGCGCCTCGTCCCCCAAGCCGCCGATAGCGTAGCCGTGCGCCGGCAGAATGAACCTCACACTGTGCCGGCTGCAGGCTTCACTCAACCGGTCCAGCGACTCCAGATAGAGCGTCATATCGCCGTCCGGCGGGTCGATCACCGTGGTGCTGCCGCTCAGAATGTGATCCCCGCTGAACAGCAGGCCATCTTCGAGCAGCAGCAGGCACAAGTGGTTCGCCGCATGGCCCGGTGTGTGCATGACCAGCAGGCTGTGGCTTGACTCTTGGGTCGGCCCGTTCAGGGTCAACAGTTCGCCATCCTGCAACGCGCGATCCGGCGTGAACTCGCTGTGGACCCGCGCGGTCAGCGCCGAGGGCAAGCCCAGAATGGCTGGACGCGTCTGGCACATGGCAGCCAAGGGTGCGGCGCCGGGTGAATGGTCCGGATGCGAGTGGCTGCACACGATCATGCGGATGTCGCCCCCCGCGGCACGCCAGAGTTTTTCCAGGTGTTCGGGGTCGGCCGGTCCCGGGTCCAGCACCAGGTAGCCCGTGGCCGGGTCGCCCACCAGATAGCTGTTGGTGCCGGGGCCGGTCATGGCGCCGGGATTCGGCGCAGTCAGGCGCAGCACGTTCTTCAGCAATGCCACCGGTTGCTCGCTTTGCCAGTCCAGCGCATGCACGATTTGTCCATCCGGACAGACCAGCGCCAGTTCGCCGTAGGGCAGTTCATGCTCCATGTAGCGCATCTCGTGCCCGCCGAAAAGTCCAGCGCGCGGGCAACTGGTCCACAGCGGCTGCTCGGTCGCGGCGCAGGCCTGCAATACATCGTCCACTGTTGCGTAGTCGAGCAGCCTTTGCAGCGTGCGGATGGTGGGAAAGATGATGAAGAACTGCCCGTCCT
>CAIKVZ010000328.1 GCA_903830985.1 uncultured beta proteobacterium | reverse complement strand
GGCGGCCAGCGCCAGCGCATCGCCCTGGCGCGCGCGCTGGCGGTGGAGCCCAAGGTGCTGCTGCTGGACGAGCCCTTCGGCGCGCTCGACGCCAAGGTGCGCAAGGAACTGCGGCGCTGGCTGCGGCGCCTGCACGACGACCTGCATGTGACCAGCATCTTCGTCACCCACGACCAGGAAGAGGCGCTGGAGGTGGCAGACCGCGTCGTGCTCATGAACTCGGGCCGGGTCGAGCAGATCGGCTCGCCGCAGGAGGTCTGGAACCACCCCGCCAGCCCCTTCGTGTACGGCTTCCTGGGCGATGTGAACCTGTTCCATGGGCGCGCGCACGAAGGCGTGGTGCAGATCGGCGCCGCCGAGCAGGGGCTGCATCTGGCCTCGCCCGAGCACCACGACGCGCAGGACGCCCAAGCCTTGGCCTATGTGCGACCGCACGATCTGGAGGTGCGTCGCTATGTCTTCGGCGACGGAACCGGCGCCACGGCCAAGCCAACGGGCATCGTTGCCAAGCTGACCCGGGCGATCCTGATCGGACCCATCGCCCGGCTCGAACTCACCCGCCTCGAACCCTCAGCCTCGGGCGAGACCGACCTGATCGAAGCACACCTGAGCGCACAGGAGTTTCGCGACCTCGATCCGCGGGAAGGCGAAACCCTGCTGCTCACGCCGCGCAAGGCGCGGGTGTTTGTGCAAGCGCAGTAACAGGTGATGCTGGATTCGTCATTGCGAGCCGCCTCGGCGGCGTGGCAATCCATGTATTTGGTGGTCCGCCAGCATGGATCGCCACGGCCTGCGGCCTCGCGATGACGAGGGATATGCAGCCTGTTCACGGAAAGGAAACCTTCTACGCCAACTTGCCGCCCATTTCGCCGGCCAGCAGCGAGGCGTTCTGCGCCACCAGTCCATAGATGGTGAGTTGCGGGTTGACGCCCAAGCTGGTTGGAAAGATTGAACCGTCCATGACCGAAAGATTGGCGAGTTGATGGTGGCGCCCACGACTGTTCACCACGCCCGCTTTCGGGGTCTCACTCATGCCGCAGCCACCCATCAGATGGGCCGTGAACAAGGTGGTGCGGAACTTCTCCAGCCGCAGGTTTTGGATCCCTTGCTGGGCTTCTTTCCACGTCTTGTAATTGGCGCTGTCAAGGTGCGCCGGACGCACACTCGTGGCTCCGGCGGCGAATTGAAGCTCCGCCATGCTGAGAAAGGAGCGGCGCACACCGTCCCACATGTAGGGACTGAAGTCGTAGTCCAGAACCGGGCTGCCATCACTGCCGACACGCACCTGCCCGCCCACACTCTCGGGCACAAAACCGTCGCGCAACAGCGCCAGCATGGCATTGAAATTGGGCAGTTGTTCCATGGTCTTCTTCAGTTCCACCCCGAACAGATTGGCGATGCCGGCGGTGATGCCAACCGCCAGTGGCGGAACTTCCAGCTTGTAGCCCATGGCGCCGGTCGCGCCGTCCTTCCACTGGAATTGATCCGAGGCCACAGACTGCGGTGCGCCGTAGAACGCATCCACACGCTTTGGCATCGTCGCCACCGAAAGATTGACCGGATGAATGAAGCTGCGTTTACCGAGCAGATCGTGCGGGTCCGGCGCCTGGGAACGCAGCAGCAGTGCCGGGGAATTGATGGCACCGCCGGCCACGATGTAATGGCGTGCCCGGACGCTGACCGTGGTGCCGGTCGGTGTGAGCGCGTCCTCACCCAGTGCGTCACAGGACAGTCCTTCAACCTTGCCCGCGGCGTGTTGAATTTGCCGCACGCGCAGTCGGTGCAGCAGGGTCGCGCCATGGGCCAGCGCCGTCGGAATCGTCGACACCAGCATCGACTGCTTGGCATTGGCAGGGCAGCCATAGCCGCAATAGCCGGAATCCAGGCAGCCCTTGACGTTGCGCGGAATGGTGTGCGACTCCCACCCCAGCGCCTTGCAGCCGCGCTGCAGGATGCCGTTGTTTTCGTTGGGTGTCTGGCCCCAGGGGGCGATGCCGAGCCGCTCCTCCATTTTGGCAAACCACGGCGCCATTTCCTGTTCGCTGTGTCCCACCACTGCGTGTTGTGCAGCCCAGTGGGCCAGGGTCTGGACCGGTGTGCGAAAACTGGAGGTCCAATTCACCGTGGTGCTGCCACCCACACAGCGACCCTGCAGGATCGATATTGCGCCGTCTGCTGTGGCGCGCCCGGCGCCTTCCTGGTACAGGTCACGGTAGGAGCGCGCCTCGTCCATGTCCTTGAAGCTGTCCGAGGTCTTGAGCGGACCTTCCTCGATCAGGATCACCTTGAGTCCGGCCCGGCTCAGAATCTCGGCCGCCACACCGCCACCGGCGCCGGTACCGATGATGGCCACATCCGCCTCGAGGCTCAAAGGCGCTTTCAGGGTGGCTGCATCAATGACCTTCCAGCCCGAGGCGATTCCGGTGGTGTAGATGTTGTCAAATGCCATGGCGTGTTCTCTCGAATAAAAGGGGGACGGCAATCAGGCCGGGCGCTTGCGCGCCAGCATCAGGAATTGGCGGCGTCGTAGACGTGCTTGAGCGGCCCTGGATAGCCGGCCGCCGGCCATGCTTCGGGCAAGACGTAATACGCCACAGCACTGAGTTTCATCAGCGCATTCACGCCCGCCGTGAGGGTCGCGAACCGGCTGGAACGCCAGCGCTCCAGAAAGTTCTCGATGTCCTGCCGGCTTGCGTCCTTCCAGTGGGCCACACCCGTCAACAGCCGGCGCAGCAATCCCACCGCGAGCAGGTCCATCAGCTTTCGCAGCTCGGCTTGCTGGTGCGCGACCAGGCTGGAACAAGCCGCGTCAATGTTGTTGAGCACGGTGCGGATGCGCTGCTGTTTCTGCGCCGCTTCCAGCGCCGCGACATCGCTGACCACCACCGGAATCAGGGCGCTGAACAGCGCGACATCTGCGGCGTTCAGGAACTTCATCCCGGTCACTGCAAGCTTGTCGCTGCTGCTGCACCCGGCCAGCCCGGGAAGGATGGCGGCGCAAGCGGTGGCAGCGGTAAAACCGAATCCCACCTTCAGAACATTGCGCCGTGACAGGCCTGCCAAGCCAATGCGTTGGGGATCGTCGGCTTGGCCGGGGAGAAGGTTTCGGTCTTGGCTCATCGGGGTACTTTCGTCTGGGAATCGGGATGTTAGCGCTTCGGATACCCCGTGATCTGCTGAATCTCCAGATACAGAGGTTGCAGGCGCTGGTACATGCGGCAGTAGACGCGGCGGTACAGTTGCTCATAGGTTTGGGCGTGTACCGGCTCTGGCTGGAACACCTGGCCGATGCGGGTCATCTTGGCGATCGCGGTCGCAAAGTCCGGGTGCAATTTCAAACTCACTGCGGCCAGCACGGCCGCACCCAGGCCGCTGGTTTCATAAAGGTGGGGGCGTTCACACGGCAGGTTGAAGATGTTGGCGGTGATTTGCATGGCCGCATCGCTTTGCGAACCGCCACCGGATATGCGTACTCTGGTGATGCGGGTGCCGCCGCGCTTTTCGATGCGCTCTTTCGCCTCCCTCAGTGCGTAGGCCAGGCCTTCCAGAATGGCTCGGTACAGATGGGCCCGGGTGTGCACATCGCCAAAGCCGATGATGGCGCCCTTGGCCTCAGGTCCGGGAATCTTGATGCCGGGGTTCCAGAACGGCTGCAGCATCAGGCCCTGCGCGCCCGGCGGGACGGCGTTGATCAGCTCGTCAAACAGCGTTTCCGGCGCGACGCCGCGCTGCTGGGCAAGCTGCTTTTCGTGCAAGCCGAACTGCTCCTTGAACCAACTCACCATCCAGAAGCCCCGGGTGATCTGAATTTCGGTGTTGTAGTGACCGGGCACCGCTGCCTGGTAGGGCGGAATGAAGCGCGTGGCTTCCAGATAGCGTGCCGTGGTGGTGTTGACGGTGGCGGTTGTGCCATAGGACAGGCAGGCAATGTCGGCCGTGAGGCAGCCCGCGCCAATCACCTCGCAAGCCTTGTCGGCGGCGCCGGCAATCACCGGCATGCCCTCGGGAATCCCGGTCTCCAGGGCCACCTGCGCGCTGACCTTGCCGATGACCGTGCCCGCGCTCACCAGTTCCGGCAGCATGGAGGGACGGATGGCCAGAGCCTGCCATTTCCAGTCGGACTTGGCGGCCCAGCAACCCTTCTTGTAATCAAACGGCACGTAGCCGACCTGGGATGCCACCGAGTCCACAAACCGCCCGGAAAATCGATAGTTGAGGTAGCCCGACAGCAGCAGGAATTTGTCGGTCTTGGCCCAGATTTCCGGTTGATGCCGGGCAATCCAGTTGGCCTCGGCTTCCTGCTGGAAGAAGCGCACGGTGTCACGCATGCCGATCACACGAAAAGCCGCCTCCCACCACCACTTGAGTTGCGGCGTGGCCTCGGTGCGACGCTGATCCAGCCAGATCATGGCCGGACGCAGCGGTTTGCCCTCCTTGTCCAAGGCAATGGTGGTGCTGCGCTGGGTGGTGATGACCACGCCCGCCACGGCGCTTTTGGGCACACTGGTGTTGGCCCAGAGGTGTTGGCAGGCCTGACACAAGGCCTGCCAAAAAGCCTCGGGGTCATTTTCCAGCCAGCCGGGCTGGGGGGACTGGTAGGTGTCGATCACCACCTGCGCTTTGTCGACCAGATTTCCATGCAGATCAAACAGCAGGGCGCGCACGCTCTGGGTGCCATTGTCGATGGCCAGCAGATAGGTCTTGCTCATGGTGTGGGCAGCTCCGGGTGGGTGGCTGGCAGTTGGTAATGGGCTGCTATCAGTGCCTGGTAGCGTGCCATCTCGGTGCGCCATCCGACGGCGCCCCATTGCAGATGCGGCTCACACAGTTCCCGAATGCGCGCCAGATGATCCAAGCCACCGCGCGGCAACAAGATCCCCAGGCGCGTGCGGCGCAGCAGCAGGTCGTCCAGATGCTGCACGGACTCATGTTGCGCCGCAATCGACAGTTCCAGCCACAAGGTGTTGGTGCCAGGAATCGTTTGCAGTTCCACCGGGTCTGCAGCGCCGGCCAGCGCCTGCGCGCGGTAGCCATAGCGCGCCGTCAACCGGTGCCGCACGAAAGCGCTCCAGCGCGGATTCAAGGCGCCTGGCGGCGTGAAGATGGCGTCGTCTTCGCGCGCAAAGGGTTTGCCGACGTGCGGCGCGGCCAGCGCCAGCGCGTCCTGCGCCATCAGCCGAAAGGTGGTGAGCTTGCCGCCCGCCACGGTGATCAGCCCGGACTCGTCCAGCACGGCGTGGTCGCGTGCCGCTTTGGACGCATTGCCCGTCGCGTCGCCCACCACCGGGCGCACGCCGGCATAGCAGGCGCTGATGTCGGCAGGCGTGAGGGCCGCACCGGGGAACTGGTCGTTCACCGCTTGCATGAGGTAGTCGACTTCCGCCGGCGTGATGCTGGCCTCCACATCGAGGTCGCCATGGTGGTCCAGGTCGGTCGTGCCAATCAGCGTGATCCCTTCCCACGGGTAGAGGAACACCGGCCTGCCGTCTACGGGGTGCATCAAACTGACGCTCTGCGCCACCGGCAGCCGCCAGAACGGCACCACCAGATGGCTGCCGCGCAAGGGGCGCAGCAGCGGCTTTGCGCCCACGCCGGAACGCACGCAATCGGCCCAGACGCCGGTGGCATTCACGATGGACTTGGCGCGTACCGGGTAGCTGTGACCGGTGATGACGTCCTGCACGAGCAGCCCCGAGACCTGGCCCGCGTCCATTTGAAGCGTTTGGGCCTGCGCGTAGTTCAGCACCGTGGCGCCGTCGCGCCGGGCTTCCATCAGCACCCGCCACACCAGTCGGGCGTCGTCGGTTTTGGCGTCGGTAAAGACCATGGCACCGCGCATCAGGCCGGGCGCCAGACCCGGTGCCAGGGCTTGGGCGTCCTTCAGTGACGCATAGAAGTGGCTGCGTTGCCCGGCCATCAGTTCATAGATCACCAGCCCCAACTGGAATAACCAGCGCCCTGGCTTGCGCCCGACGCAGTCGGCAAACAAAAAGCTTTGCGCCTCGATCAGTTCGGGCGCTTCGCGCATCAGGCGCTGGCGCTCCTGCACCGAGTGCAAGGTGGTCTTGATGTCGCCCTCCTTGAGGTAGCGCAGGCCGCCATGCACCAGCTTGGATGAGCGGCTGGAAGTCCCCCAGGCAAAGTCGCGCTGCTCGATCAACAGCACCGTCCAGCCGCGGCGTGCCGCCTGCTGGGCCACGCCCGCGCCGGTGATGCCGCCGCCGATGACCACCAGATCCCATTCCTGGCTTGGCATGCGCGCCAGGTCGTCGCCGCGCGTCTCGTCCATCTTCAACTGGCCCATGGGCCTTCGTCCTGTAGCAGCTTGCCGGGATTCATGATCTTTTTCGGGTCGAAATGGCGGCACAACTGCGCCAGTGTGTCCATGCCGAGCGGGCCTTTTTCGTCCGCCAAATGCGCCGCGTGGTCGCGCCCCACACCATGCTGGTGACTCACCGTGCCACCGTGCGCCGCGATGGTGGCGGCCACCGCCGCCTTGAGTTTTTGCCAGCGCTCGAAATTCGCGGCAAAGCCGCCGGCTGCGGTGGCCCAGACGAACTGCGAATAGATGCTGCTGCCCTGCGGGTACAGGTGCGACAGGTGGGTGAAGGCGTGCACCCGCTCGCCGTACTGCGCAAAAACGTCGCGCGCGGCCTGCTCCATGGCCAGCATCAGTGGCTTGACATTGGGCCAGTCCACCGCCGTCTCGATGGTGTCTGCCGAGTAACCCTGGTCCCACAGCGTATTGCGCAGATAGGGGCCCTTGAAACGGTTGCTCAACCACTTGGATCCCATGGCCGTGCCGATGTACACCGCCCCAAACGCCGACAAGGTACGGCGCGCTTCGCGCAGTGCCTGGGGCGCGCTGCGCCGGTCGCCCGTGACACCCAGCATCAGCATGCATTTGTCGTCACGGCAGCCGCGCAGCGCCAGATAGCGTTCCAGCCAGCCGATGAGCAGCGTGTGTCCTGCCAGGCTCAGATTGGTTTGCGTCTCGATGCCATTGCTCAAGCGCAGCATGCTCAAGGGCAGCTTGCGCTGCACCAGGGTGCGCACGGCGGCTTCTGCCGCATCCCAGTCCGGCAGGAAGATGGCGTGAAAACTCTCGTGCTCCGGCAAGGGCGTGACCCGCACCGTGGCCTCGGTGAGAATGCCGAATCGGCCTTCAGAGCCCAGCACCAGTTCGCGCAAGTCCGGTCCGGCGCTGGCGGCCGGAAGTGTGGGGAGGGTGAGCGTGCCGACCGGGGTTTCCATGTGGCCGCCGGCAAACAGTTGTTCAATGCGGCCGTAGCGCAAAGACTGCTGACCACTGGAGCGCGTGACCACCCAGCCGCCCACCGTGGAGTATTCAAACGACTGGGGAAAATGTCCCAGCGTGTAGCCGTGTGCGCGCAACTGCGCCTCCACCTGGGGACCCGGCGTGCCGGCGCCAAAGGTGGCGAGCTGGCTCTGCGTGTCCAGATGCAGCAGCCGGTTCAGGCGGCCGAGGTTGATCGACAGAATAGGCCGCGCGCTGATCGGGCAATCCAGATGGCCCGCCACGCTGGTGCCGCCGGCAAAGGGGATGACCATCCAGTTGTTGGCTTGCGCCAGCGCGAGCAGTTCGCGCACCTGCTCGCTGGACTCGGGAAACGCCACACCGTCGGGCACGGGCGGCAGGGCGCCAAAGCGTTTGCGAATCCAGTCGGCAAAGCTTTCGCCCAGGGCCATGGAGAAGCGTAGGCCCGCGTCGGTTTGAATCGCGGCGTGCGCCCCTGGCAGGCGTGATGGCGGGACCTGGGCCAGGATGGCGTCACGGCTTGCATCCTGGCCCGGCAGGCCCGGGCCCAGCCGCTGCGCCAGCATGGCGCGTGCGCCCTCGCCGAGTTCCATCGAGGTGCCGTCATCGCCCCAGCCGTTCCATCTGCGCATGTATTTCTCCTACGTCATGTATTTTCAAGGCGGCGCTGAACTTCCCTGCGCGCCAGCGTCACCTTGGCGTAGAACTGTTTCAGTCCGGTGCACAGGTAGCTCAAACCGGGCTCGCCATCGGGGGTCTTGAGGAAGCGATTTTTCGGGCAATCGCCCCAGCACAAATCCCGGTATTCGCAGGCCTGGCAATAGGCCGGCAGGCTCTTGTGCTTGGCAGCACCGAAGTCCAGCTGTGCTTGACCGTTCGCCAGTTCGCCTTCGTTCGTCAGCAGAATGTTGCCCAGCTTGTATGGCGCATACACATAGTGGTCACAACTGTACACATCGCCATTGTGTTCAATCGCCAGGGCTTTGCCGCAGCGTTCGCTGCTGACGCACGTTTGCGCGCCGAAGCCCATCATTTGCGAAATCACATTTTCAAACTGATCGACAAAGACACGACCGTAATCGCGCCGGAACCATTCATCCCAGACACGGCCCAGAAAATAGCCCCAATCCTGCGGCTTGACGGACCAGTCGGTGACGGCCGATGGCCCATTTACGTTCCAATGGCCCGGCGCCGTGATCTGGCAGGCAGCGCGCTCCACGCAGGGTATGAACTGAATCATGCGCGGCCGGATGGTGTCACGCAGGTAGCGGTACACATCATTGGGTCGGCGGGCATTGGTTCGGTTCACGACACACAGCACGTTGAATGGAATGCCGTGGCGATGGAACAACTCGGCTGCGCGCACCACCCGCGCGCTGGAGGGCGTGCCGCCCTTGGTGCGGCGGTACAGATCGTGCAATTCGGGCGGACCGTCCATGGACAGTCCCACGAGCCAATCGTTGGCTTTGAGGAATACGGCCCAGTCCTCGTCGATCAGCACGCCGTTGGTTTGCAAGTCGTTTTCCACGCGCTGGCCGGGCTTGGCGTATTGCCGCTGCAAGGCAACAACCCGGCGAAAAAAATCCAGACCCATCAGCGTGGGCTCGCCGCCCTGCCAGGAAAAAACCACCTGCCTGGCGTCCTGCGCCTCGATGTATTGGCGAATGTGCGCCTCCAGCACTTCGTCATTCATTCGCGGCAGATCAGGCTGGTCCAGGGTGGACTGCTTGTGCAGGTAAAAGCAGTAGGTGCAATCCAGATTGCACTGGGCACCGCTGGCTTTCACCATCACGTGAAAAGGTTCCCGGGTTGACAAACTCATGTGGCCAGCGCCGCAAAACCGCGCGGGTTCTTCCTGTTCTGCGCTTCCCACGCGGCCATGGCGCCCTCCAGCCGGGCTGCGATGTCGGGGTGTGTGGCGATCACGTTGTAGCGTTCACCCGGGTCGCGCGCCAAGTCGTACAGCAGGGGCGCGCGTTCGTTGCCGAGCTGCTTGGTGCCGAATTTGCGTGAAATGGGCTCTGCATCGAGCGGTATCGGCCACACATAGCGGTTGGTTCTGCGGATGTACTTCCAGGTTCCCATGCGCACCGCCTGCAGTTCGTCGTAGTGGTAGTAGAAGAAGGCATCGCGCGGGGATTTGGGCGCGGTGCCGGTCAGGAGGCCGATCATGCTGACACCGTCAATCACCCTGTCGACAGGCTTCTCCAGGCCGGCGAGTTCCAACAGCGTCGGAAAGATGTCCAGATTGGTCACCAGCTCTGCCGACTGCGAGCCGGCCGGTATCTCTTTGGGCCATTTGGCAATGAAGGGCACCTTGAATCCGCCGTCCATCGACTGCCCTTTGCCGCCACGCAAAACCCCCGCACTGCCTTCAAACCAGGGGCCGTTGTCGCTGGTAAAGATGACCAGGGTGTTGTCGGTGACGCCGGCGCGGTCCAGCGCTTGCACAATCTGCCCGACGCTCCAGTCGATTTCTTCCACGGCATCGCCATACTTTCCGGCCTGGGATTTGCCGGCAAAGTTGGCCGAGGCCGCCAGGGGCTGGTGCGGAAAGGTATGTGCCAGGTACAGGAAAAATGGCTGGCCCCTGGCTTCCTCGATCACGGCCAGCGCTTCAGCGGTGTAACGCCCGGTCACTTGCGGCAGGATGTTCAGGATGTCGGCTTCGACTTGCTCGGCATTGCGGTACAGCGGACAGGGCCGCATGTCGTTGCTGTGGGGCACGCCCAGGTAGCGGTCAAAGCCGAACTTGTTCGGATGAAACTCGGGCTGCTGGCTGAAGTCGCCCAAATGCCACTTGCCAATCATGGCGGTGCGGTAGCCTGCCACCTTCAGAGCGGATGCCAGCGTCAGCTCCTTGTCGGACAGTCCTTCGGTGGCATAGGCCTCGTGCAGATCGGTGCTGCCCAGCACCGACAGTTGACCGGCCCAGTTGCGCAGCATGCGCTGCGAGGTCGCCTCATTCGCCGGGTAAGGGTTGCCCGTCATGCCGGAGCGAAACGGGTAGCGTCCCGTGAGCAGGCCGGCGCGCGAGGGCGAGCACACACCGCTACAGGCGTAATAGTCGCTCAAGCGCAGGCCGGCTTTCGCCATGCGGTCGATATGCGGCGTTCGAATGGAGGTGCTGCCATAGCAGCCCAGGTCGCCATAGCCCAGGTCGTCGCAGTAAATGATGATGACATTTGGCTTATCGGCGTTGGCATTGAGCAGCCTGGGCGCGCGCAGTGCGTCCCGCCCCGGATACGGCCCGTAGAGGTCCTCCATCGGACGGCGATTGAGCAACAGGTAGGCCTCGGTGCCGATGGCCGCCAAGCCGCCGGCCAGGACCCCACCGACAGCGACTTTTTTCAGCAAGCCTCGGCGATTCACAATGTTCTCAGGCATGGCGATTCATCCCGCAAAAAGAGGTGCGAACAGCGCTACGGTTGACGCGGAAGTTGGCAGTTTCACGCTTGCACTCCAGAGGTTGGTGGCATGTTTCGATGCATGCCAAGGTGGTCTGCGTATAGTAGGGCGAGAGCGTGGTTCCAATTGCCAAACTTCCGACAATGTTGACGGATTGAACCCATGGTTAACCCTAGCAGTCTGACGAGTTGCTCACGTCAGTCCGCGAATGTCTGGTTGAGCAAGCTCGAACAGAAGGGGCTGATTCAGCTGCAGTTTGGCAAATGTGGCATGCCCAAGTTGACCGGGTTGGCCGCATTTGCCGACGCAGAAAAAGCGGAAGATTAAGGGACTCTATGCATCTCAAACAGTCTGGGCGCTTTGCCATGTGCCAGGCTTCAGACACCTCGGGTGCTTGAAGGCCACCGGCTGTTCGAAGCTGGAGGGCAGGGGGAACAACTGTTGCAGCGCTTCGCGCACCTGCGCCAGCCGGGCGTCATGTGCCGGGGCGTTGTCGGTGGTGTCGTTGATGCAGAAAAAATCGATGCCCTCGGTGGCCGAGAGCAGACGGTCGAGTTGCGCGCCGATGTCGGCGTCGCCGGTCGACAAGTAGCTGTGGCGGTAGTCGCGCATCCGTGTGACGCCGTGCGCCAGGGCCCAGCGGATCACGAAATCAGCGACGATGGTCGGCTGGTCCCAGGTGCGAAAGACGGTCGAACGCACGCCGGCGAACAGCTCGGGCGCCAGACCCTCCAGTTCGAACAGCACCGATCTGAGCAGCGGCCGCGGCGCGTGGGCAAAGGTGCGCGAGGTATGCGCGTAGTCCGGCCGCCGCGCCGTCGCATCGCCCCGGCGCGGCCGGTCGGGGGCTCGAGCGGCCAGCCACTGCCGGGACAAGCGCGTGGCGTTGTCCATCGAGTTGGCATCCTGGCACAGCGGTCCGTCGGCCACCAGCGCCTCGTCCGACCAGGCGGCATAGACACCGGCGTCCCAGAACCAATCTTCGGTCCGGACCGGTGCGCCGAAGAACACATCGTCGTTGAGGTAGATGAAGCGTTCCGACAACGTCGGAATGCGGTGGATGTAGGACTCGATATTCCCGGAGTCAAAGGTCGGCAGGCGGGTCGCCGGGATCAGGTCCCTGTGGTCGACCAGGGTCAAACGGTCGGACGGGCGCAGCCAGGCCGGCGTCTGTCCGTCAGTGACGAGGTAGACATGGCCATGTTCCGGGAAAAACTGCTCGAGTGCGCGCAGGCTGTAGCGCAATTCGCCGTTGTCGCGGAAGCGGCCCTCGACGTTGCCGTGCAGGCCCAGGGAGCTTCGATGGCCCGCGCTGAGCCTCTGGGCGGCGCGCCGACGCTTGCCGCGCCAAGCGGGGTCGCTGCCATTGACCCAGAGGTAGACGATGTCGATGGGGCTGTCGTATTGCATGTTGGAGACCGGGGACTTTTTCGGTGAGGTGGGACTTCTCGGGGCGCTCGTCAGCTGGCAAGTGGATAACGATAGGCATTTCAACCACATCCGGTTCAGTATCTCACCTCGCCACAACCGCTGAAGGCAACGCTGGAATACCCTCATATCTGCCGCATCGAAGGACCAACCCTGCTCGGAAACTCATGACCCGAGCCCTGACATTGGTTCAGCCGCCGTCGCGCACCACGCGGCAGGATTCGATGTCGAACGACACCGTGCCGATGGCCAGCGCGGTCTGATCCTTGAGGCCGGTCACGAAGGCGAGAAAGCGCGCCACGTCGGCCCAGTTGCTGGCAATGCCGGTGGAGACACGGATGGCGCCGGCGCTCTTGCCCCCGCGCGCCTGCATCGCCTGGGAAAAGCGCAGCAGGTTGATTTCGCCGCCGACCTGGGCAATGCCGGCACGCATGTCCTCTTCGCTCAGGTTCTCGGCCGACTCACCGGCGCCGGGGTTGCAAAAGCAGCCGGTGCGCAGCGAGATGCGCGCCTCACCGGCCAACTCCTCGACGCGCCGGTAGTCCACGAGGTGGCCCTGGGGATCGTAGAAGTTCAGGGTGACGGTGCCGCCGCGCATGACCATGTTGGCGGGCCCGTACAGCCGCACCATCGGACGCCCGTTGCCGTGCCGGATGGCCAGCAGTTGCGTGATGAGCCATTCGGTCAGGCAGTTGACGCGGGTCTGGATGGTGGTCATGCCCACCTGCTGCAAGTGGCGCAGGCCGATCTCCACGGCGGGTATGCCCAGGTAGTTGAGGGTTCCGTCCTCAAAGCCCGCCTCGCCCTTGGACAGCACATGCATGCGCCCCTGCACCGTGGCGAAGTTGACCGTGCCGCCACCGAACCAGGGTCGACGCAGTGTTTGGAGCGTGGCGTTGCGCACCAGCAGGCAGCCCACGCCCGTGGGGTAGCCGAACATCTTGTAGAACGACAGCGCCACAAAGTCCGGCGTCAGCGCGCGCAGGTCCAGCGGGTTGGTGGGCACATAGGCTGCGGCGTCGAGCAGCACATGCCAGCCCTTGGCTTGGGCCCGCGCGATCAGCTCCAGCGGGTGCTTCACGCCGGAAAAATTGGACTGCGCCGGAAACGCCAGCAGGTTCGCCTGCGCCGGGGCGGCCTGGTCCAGCAGTTCATCCATGGCCTGCGGGTCGATGCGCAATTCCGGTCGGGTCAGCGGCGCGTAGCTCGCGCTGACGCCCTTGACCCGGGCGAACTCGCGCATGCCGTTGACCGAGTTGTGGTTGTCCGCGGTCAGCAGGAGTTTGCCGCCCGGGGCAAACGGGTACGACTCGCCCACCAGTTTGAGCGCCGCGGAGGCGTTGAGGGTGAAGATGGCGGTGTACTCGCCTGTGGCGTTGAAATACGCCAGCACGGCAGCGCGCGCCTGTTCCACCCGGCGCGTCATTTCCATGGAACTGGGGCTGGCCGAGTGCGGATTGCCCAGCACCTGGTCGCTGAGCATTTGCGCGTGCTCCAGCACCTGCGACGTGGCGTGCAGGCCGCCGCCGGTGTAGTCCAGATAGACCTGATCCTGTGCGTCCAGGCGGCTGTACTGCGCCGCGCGCAAATCGTCCAGCACGCCGGTAACCACGTATTCCGGGTGGCTTTCGAGAAAACGGTCGTAGGCCGTCACCGAGGCACCGGGCACATGACTTCACGCCCCGCCTTGACCATGGCCGCGAGCATTTCTTTTGGGAAAAAGGGCTCGCCATTGACACCGATTTCCTCTGGCGTCATCTTGGCGAAATGCCCCGTACAACTGGTCATGGAAAAAATGTACAGGTTCATGATGTAGTCGGGACTGGTGTTGATCTCGCGCACCTGCGGGTAGAGCGCCAGCAGACTTTTCGTGAAGCGCTCGAGCATGGCGGGCTCGCAGGGAAACTGCGCTGCAACAACGTCCCCTGATTGGAGTTTGCATTGGTAGGACTCGGCCTGCGCGCCTTGGGCGAACGCCAGCGCCAGCGCTATGAAGAGAACGGTTTTCATGATGGAAATGCCTTTAATACATTCTAGGCTTCCATCATGATTTTCACAGGAGCGCCGTCTGCGTGCGCCTGCACCTTACTTCGGCGGGCGATGCAGCGCGCAGAGCTTGTTGCCGTCGGGGTCGCGCACATAGGCCAGGTAGAGCTTGCCCACCGAACCTTCGCGAAAGCCGGGCGGATCTTCACAGCTCGTGCCGCCGTTGGCGACACCTGCCGCATGGAAGGCGTCCGCCTGCTCGGTGGAGGTTGTGGTGAAACCGATGGTGCTGCCGTTGCCGTGCGTCGCCGCCCCTCCATTGATCGGCGTCGTAATGCCGAAGGTCCCGGTCGGGCTGCGGTAAAAATACCGGTTCATGTTGGCCACGCCCGGGGCGATGCCCAGCGTGCCCAGCAGCGCATCGTAGAACTTGCGGGAAACCTCGAGATCGTTGACACCAACCATGACGTGACTGAACATGAATACTCCTTTGGCGCCCGTCTGCGGGCGAATTGAATCGGTCGCATGGTACCCGACAACCGCCTCATGCCGACCAGCAATCCATTGGCGTAAACCTGCAGATAATGGAACGACCACATGACTGATCTCCAACCACTTCCCCCTGGACTCATTGCCGTCACCGGCGGCGAGCGCACCGGCAAGACCGGCGTGCTGCGTCGGCTGGGAGGCGACCTCCCCGCCTTGCCCGGTGCAGCACCGCAGCCCGATGCGCAATGGCTGGACCTGTCGCTGCCGACGCACGACGCGGCCACGGCGCAGCAAGTGTGGCAGGAGTTGCGCGAGCGCAGCCCGCGCTGGAATGAGGACCTGCATCAGGATCTGATCGGTGCCCTGGGCTTGACTCCTCATTTGGGAAAGAATCTTTTCATGCTCTCGACCGGCAGCCGGCGCAAGGTGGCTTTGGTCGGCTTGCTGGCCTGCGGCGCAACAATCACGTGCCTGGACCAACCCTTTGCCGCGCTGGACATGGCGTCGGTGCGGGTGATCAGCGAGTTCCTGAACGACATGGCCGAGCATGCAACCCGAAGCTGGGTTGTGGCCGATTACGAGGCCGATCCCCGCCTGCCCTGGCGGCGCGTGATCTCACTCGATTGATCCCCACTGCCCGCGCTCATCCCCGCATCAAACCATCCAATCCCTTGTCCCAGTTTCCGCCCGGGAAAACCGTCGCCAGTTGCGTGTCGCTCAGGGCGAACGTGCGGCGCAGCACTTGCGCCAGCACACCGCGAAAATCGTGCAGCACCGGCAGGTCCCGGCCCTCGTGCAGGTTGCCGCTGGCCAGCCCGGCCCACTGGCCATGCCAGCGACTGCCCTGCACAGCATCACCGATGAGCCACATGGCGTTGCCGTGGCCGTGGTCCGTGCCGCGGGTGCCGTTCTCGGCGCTGGTGCGGCCAAACTCGCTCAGCACCACGATCACGTCGCCGGGCGCGGAGAAGTCTCGGCGCAATTGCACCAGCGCGCGTCCCAGGTTCGCCAGGTTGTTCGCCAGCGCGCCCGTGGCATTGCCCTGATTGGCGTGCGTGTCCCAGCCGCCGGCCGACAGAAAGCCCAGGCGCAGGCGCCGGTCCTGGCGCATCAGCGTGCCCAGGTGCTGCGCGTCGAGCAGCAGACCCGCAGCACTGGCCGCGCCATTGTCGGCGGCCATCATTTCGGCCTGGTGCTGCGCCATGTCCAGGGTCTGCGCGGTTTGCATGCGGCTGTCGGCGCCGGCGCGAAAAGCCTGCGACAGCGCATCCGAGCCAGCGTACAGGTTCAGCACCGCCGCGCGCGTGCGCTCGTCGCCCAGCGCGCCCTGGCGCATCGCGGCCTGGCCCTTGGGAATGAGCTTGACGGGTACCGCGCCGGCCAGTATCTGCGGGTTCGCCTCGCCTACACCGATGGCAACAGTTGCGGCAGTGCTGCCCCGCAATCCGGCCAGGGTGTTGAGCCAGCCCGGCGCATCGCTGTTCTTACCGGGAATGCCGGTCTCCCAATGGTGCTGCGCCTCAAAGTGAGAGCGCGTCGCGTCCGGTGAGCCCGCCGCCGGAACAAAGCTGAAAACGCCTTGCTGCCACAGCGGCAGCAGTGGCGCCAGAGCCGGGTGCAGGCCAAAGCTCGCGTCCAGGCGCAGCGCGCTCTGCGCGCTGCCGTCGGGCGGGGGAATGGCAATCGAGTTGCGCAGCCTGGCGTAGTCCGGATCGGCGTAGGGAACGAAGGCAGAGAGTCCATCGCAGGCGCCGCGCAGAAAGACCACGACGAGGCGTCCTTGGCCCGTTGCACCCAGGGCTTGCGCCCACAGCGTGGGTGCCGCGACCAGCGCAGCGCCAGCAACCAAGCCTTGCAACGCCTGGCGGCGCGATGCGCCAATGGATGAGGTCAAAGTCATGGCAGTCCCTGGTTTATTTGTACATGAAGTCTGGGCTGGCCAGCATCAGGCCGGTGCGCAGCGGCGCGGCTTCCCTGGCAACGGCCTGCAGGGTGGCTGCACTCAGAAAGGGTCTCAGGTACTCGGGCTCGGGCTGACGCCTGGCCAGCGCCAGGGCGAAGTCGGCGCGGCGCGTCAGGGCCTCGGGCGCAAGCCAGGTCGCCGCGTCGGTCTTGTAGCCGTCGGGGGTTTGCCAGCCGTGCATGGGCTGGCCGGCATTGTTCAAAAAGGCCAGCGTCTGCGCGATCTCGCGCGGGTCCGGCGCGGCGCCGGGCGCGCTGGCGGAGCGCGTCACAGCCAGCACCGAGCAGGCGTAGTCCAGCGGGGTCTTGAACAGCTTGTTGTCGGCGACCCAGAACTCGGGCGCTTCGATCAGCGTGCGCAGCAGCACGCGCATGTCGCCGGTGCTGCCGAGAAAGCTTTGCGCCAAGCGCTGCACCAGAGCGGGTGGCGGCGCGTCGGCCACGAAGAACTGCGCCAGGCGCAGGCCTATGCGTTGCGCCGTGGCCGGATGGCGCGCCAGCAGGCGGATCGCCGCCTCGCCCTGCGCTTGGCCGGAGGCCGCACCGCGCTCGCTGAAGACCTGACCCAGCACGCGCTTCTCGCCCCGGTCGTGCAGGCGCGGCGCAAAACGAAAACCGGTGGGGTCCTGCGGACTCAAGGTCCAGCCCGTGAGCACGCGCGCCAGTTCGCGCACATCGCTTTGCGTGTAGCCGCCGTTCACCCCCAGGGTGTGCAACTCCATCAACTCGCGCGCATAGTTTTCATTCAGACCGCGTGACTGGCCACGCGCACCCACCGTGCCTGGCGCCACGCTCTGCGCCTGATCCAGGTAATGCAGCATGGCCGGGTGTTGCGCACTGGCCAGCAGCAGGTCCTCGAAGCGGCCCATCGCGTGGGCGCGGATGGCGTGCACGGCGTAGTGCCCGACGAAGGGCCGCACCGAGCCCTTGCCGGCGTAGACGTTCAGGTGGTTGAACCAGAACTCGCTCATGCGCGCCAACAGCGGGTTTTCCATCTCGCTCTGGCTGCACGCCGCGAGGCGCCAGGCCGCCGCCTGGCGCGACAGGTCGCGGCTGTAGTGCTCGGGTCCGCTGGCCGCCTCCGCCCCGCCCATCAGGGCAGCGGCCGGTTGTTGCGCCTTCTCCCGCACCACACGGCGCAGCTCGCGCTCCTGCTGATAGCCCTGAAAGATGCGCGGCAAGGGCGCATTGAACTCGGCCCAGACGGCAGGAATCGCAGCGGGCTGCTGGCTCGCCTGGAACGCCAGCTCGATTTGCGCCAGGCCCCAGGCGCGGGCACCACCGGCGGCGTTCACTGTCTGCACCAGACGCTCGGTGGGGCCGTAGCCCAGGCGCGACAGGACGCGCCAGCTGTCACTCAAGGGCTGCGCTGGCGGCGCCGGCTGTGCCCATGCGGTACTGTGCGGAGCAATGGCCACCAGCGCGGCGGCGCTGGCCAACAAGCTGCGCCGCGTCAGCGGTGCAGCCAGGGTGGGGGTACCTGAATTCATGCGTGTTCTTTCCTGGATCAAGGCGCAGTATCCGCTTCCCCGAAGGGACGCTGTCGGTGAAGCTGCCTACCTGTCCAACGTCCGCGCACAGGAAAGCGCTGACCGACCGCTCCCCCCTTTACCGAGCTTTACCGGCTGGTGGCCATGGGAGAAGCCTTAGAAGCTTTCCCAATCATCGCCGCCATCGGCCTTGAACGGTGCGGGTGCCGGCTTGGAAGGCGCCGATATTTTTTTCGCCGGCGCGGCCGCGGTGGCTTTTTTTGCCGCGGGAATGGCCACGCGACGCGCCGCCGCTGCCATTGGCGCCACAGGCCGTGGCCTGCGATACGGTGGACTGCGCTTGTCGCCATCGGCCGTCAGGAACACGGACACGGTTTGCACCAGGTCCTGCGCCTGCGCTTTCAGGCTGGCGGCTGCGGCCGCCATCTGCTCCACCAACGAGGCATTTTGCTGGGTCGCCTGATCCATGTTCGCCACCATGTCGCCCACCTGCGCCACGCCGGCGGCCTGCTCGGCGCTGGCTGAACTGATCTCGCCCATGATGTCGGTGACACGGCGAATGCTGCCCACCACCTCGGTCATGGTCGTTCCCGCCTGGGCTACCAGCACTGTGCCGCGCTCCACGCGCTCGACGCTGGCGCCTATCAGCGTCTTGATCTCCTTGGCGGCCTCAGCCGAGCGCCCGGCCAGACTGCGAACTTCCGAAGCCACGACAGCAAAGCCGCGACCCTGCTCACCGGCGCGCGCCGCCTCGACAGCCGCATTCAAGGCCAGGATGTTGGTCTGGAAAGCGATGCCATCGATCACCTGAATGATGTCGGCAATGCGGCGTGAGGCTTCGTTGATGCCCTGCATGGTTTGCACCACCTGCGTCACCACCTCACCACCCTGCGCCGCCACGGCACTCGCGCTCATGGCCAACTGGTTTGCCTGGCGCACATTTTCGGCCGACTGCTGCACCGCGTTCGTCAGGGTCGCCATGCTGTGCGCGGCCTGCTGCAGATTGCTCGCGGTCTGCTCAGTCCGGTCGCTCAGGTCCTGGTTGCCGCTGGCAATTTCGGCCGAGGCCACTTCAATGCCCGAAGCGCCGCTGCGTACGCTGGCCACGGCCTCTTCCATGCGGCCCAGGGTGACCTTGAGCGCCGAGCCACCGGCAGTGGACGTGCCCACGCCTGCGACCTGCAGCGAGATGCCCTCGCTGCGGTTCACACTCGCCACCAGTTGGCCGAGTTCCTCGCCCTCGCGCGCGGCGCGGCTCATCTGCAGGGCAAGCACGACTTCCACTGCGGACTGGATCACCACGTACAGGGCGTGCAGCAGAATGCGCGCGAAATCGGCCTGCGTGGTGCAATAAAAGCCCAGGCCGGCGGCCTGCAGGCGGTCGAACAGCACATGGTGCACGGCGAACAGCGCCGCGCCGAAAACGATGAGTTTCCAGTCAAGGTAGACCAGCAAAAAGGCCAGCACGACAAAAACACCAAAGTGCAGTTCGATCATGCCGTGCGCCAACTGAATGTGCAGGGCGACAAAGGACACCAGCACAAAGGTCAGCACATAGCGGCTGGCGGTCGAGCCCTTGTTCAGCGTGTAGCCCCCCGCTGCCACAACCAGCAGTGCCAGCGTGACGCCAATGGCCAGGCCGGATTCGACGAACTGCATTCCCAGTACCACGCTGGCCAGGGCGCTCAGACCGATAGCGATCAGCAGAACACGGTCCCCGAGAAGGGCGAGAGGCGAGGGGTCGTTACTGTAAGTTGCTGTTGCCATGTGCAAGCCTGTCGGAATTTGGTTTGTTCAAATGGATCAAGATGATCATTTATGAACATCATCGCATGGAACGCAAGAACTCCGGCTCCGCCTTCAGCCTGTGGCGTGTGGCACGCAGTTCAAGCCTTGCGGCAATAGTCTTCGAACAAGCCGATGGGCACTGGTCGGCTGAAAAAATAGCCCTGATAGTGGTGACAACCCAAGCCTGCCAGGAAGTCACGCTGGCCCTGTGTTTCCACACCCTCGGCGATGGCGCCCAGGCCCAGACTCTGTCCCAGCGCCAGAATGGTTCGGGCAATCGCCGCGTCGTTCGGATCGGTGAGCAGGTCGCGCACAAACGACTGGTCGATCTTCAACTCGTCCAGCGGCAGGCGCTTCAGATACGACAACGACGAGTAGCCGGTGCCGAAGTCGTCCAGCGAGAATCCCACGCCGCGCGCTCTCAGTGCCGTCATCTTGGCGATGATGTCTTCGGCATTGTCCAACAGCAAGCTCTCGGTCAGTTCCAGCTTGAGCCTCTCGGGCGGCGCGCCGGCAGCGTCCACGGCGGCGAGCACCTGCGCCACCATGTCGGCCTGCGCAAACTGACGCGCGCTGACATTCACCGCCAGCGTCAAGTGCGCCAGGTCCGGCATTGCAGCCCACAGCGTCAGCTGCGCACAGGCAGTTTCCAGCACCCACTGGCCCAAGGGCAGAATCAGGCCGGTGTCTTCGGCCAGGGAAATGAATTCACCTGGCATGACCCAACCGCGTTGCGGGTGCTGCCAGCGCAGCAGGGCTTCGACGCCCACCACCCGTCCGGCAGCATCGACCTGCGGCTGGTAGTACAACTCAAACTGCCGGGCCTGAACTGCGCGGCGCAGGTCCGCCTCCAACTCGGCGCGCCGGCTGACCACGGTCTGCATCTCGGGGTCGAAGAAGCGCAATGCGTTTCGGCCTGCGGCCTTGGCCTGGTACATCGCGGTGTCAGCACGCCTCATCAACTCGTCCACCGTCACGGATTGGTCACGCAGCATGGCGATGCCGATGCTCGACGTGCAGTGGTGGCTGCGCTGCCCGGCACCGGCGCCGTTGGCCGTGACATCAAGCAGATAGGGCTCGCCCAGTCGAGCCAGAATTTTTGTCGCCACGGCTCTGGCCTCCACGGCCGCCTGCTCACCTTCGGCCAGGTCTTCCAGCATGACAACAAATTCGTCGCCGCCCAGTCGCGCCACGGTGTCGCCGTCGCGCACACTGACCTGCAGCCGGGTCGCAACCTCGACCAGCAACTGGTCGCCCACCGCATGACCCAGCGTATCGTTCAGCGTCTTGAAATTGTCGAGATCGATCAGCATCAAGGCGCCCCAGCGTCCATGGCGTGTGCTCCCCGTGAGCGCGCGCGCCAGACGATCGAGCATCAGGCGCCGGTTCGACAGGTCGGTGAGTGAGTCGTAGAACGCCAGATGTTCGATCGCACGCGCCGCGGCCTTGCGCTCGGTGATATCTCGCATGGACACCTGGATCGCCGGCTTGCCGTCGTAGGCAATGGCGATGCTCTGCACTTCCATGTCGACCACGCTGCCGTCGAGCTTGAGGAACCGCCCCTCGATCATGCCGTTCACCGTCCCACCTGCTGCAGCCTGTTGAGTCCGCGCCTGAGCAATCTGGCGAAAGTCCGGGTGCACCCGATCGAACATGGGTGTGCCGATCAGGTCCTGCGCCGAGCTGGCGCCAAACACCATGACGGCCGCCGGATTCACATACAGGATCCGGCCCGCACGGTGCACGCCGATCGGCTCCGGCGACCACTCGATCATGGTGCGGTAGCGCTGCTCGCTGTCCAGCAGCGCTTCTTGCATCTGTTTGCGCACGGTGATGTCCTGCGTGATGCCTACCGCAGCAAGCGCCGCGCCGTCATTTGAAAATTCGAATTCCGCTTTTTGCCTGACCCAGCGCACCGTGCCGTTGACCACGATGCGGTGCTCATGGTCAAAGGGCTCCCCTCGCAGCCCTCGCTGCCAGGCCTGCTCCAGTGCGCTGCGGTCTTCCCCGAGGGTGCGCGCCAGATAGCTGGCGTGACTGCCGGTGACGCCCACGGGCAGACCGAAGCTGCGACAGGTTTCGGCCGACAACTTCATGGTGTCATTGACGATGTCGAAAACCCAGCTGCCGACACTGCCCACGGCCTGCGCCCGGTTCAACTCGGACTGGCTGACCTCCAGCGCACCGGTGCGGCGGTCGAGCTCATGCAGCAGTTGTTCATTGCGCGCCGCATTGTCCAGGCCGGCAATCAACTGCTTTTGCGCCGTTGCGCCGTATTGCAGGTCGAGCACAAACAAAATGACCAGGCCCAGGATGATCTGCAAACTGAACGGGTTCTGCGTCCAGGCCAGATGCAGAATCGGCATCATCAGAATGCCACCGGTGAAAAGTGCCATGCCCAGTCGAAATGGCGACATGACCACGACACAGATGCCGGAAACACCCACCAGCACGGTCAGATTCAGCAGATAGTGCAGGTACTGCCCGTCGGCCCAGAAAAACCAGACCGAAGAGCCCCAGGCTGCGCCGAGAATGAAATGGGCGCCAAACAATCGCTTCACCCAGGGCCATTCGTCCTCGCCCACGGACTGGGCCTTGCGGCAGCGCCAGGCCAGCGCGAAGGTCAGGGCTTCCACCAGATTGATCAGGCACAACCAGATCAGCGCGCGGCGCCAGCCCGCGACGCTCGCCTCGACCCAGGCCAACAGCAGCGTTCCCAAAGGTGAGGACATGACCGAAGCCATCAGGCTGTCGGTGAACGCCTTGACGCGCCCGGCCAGCACTTGTCTGGCAATCTTGAGCTCGTCGAGTTGAAAGACTTCGGGCGCGTTCATCAACAGCGATTGACCTCCTTGTGGTTCACCGCAGCCCGGTTCAACCCGCTTTCCGAAAGTGTCTGTGGCCCCCAAAGGCAGCGCGACATTATGCTTGTGACAAGTTTAAACGCCGGCTGGGGCCACCCAATTCTAGCAACCGAAAAACCCTGCAAGGCCGAAGGCTGCTCGTGCGATGCAGCCCCCGGGGCGGGGCACAATCGACCCATGACACATCTTCCGACCTTCATCGCCCCGAGCCGCCACACCAATGCACAAGCCGCGCTGAAGCAGGTGCAGCGCATCTACGCCGCCAGCCTGGCGCACCTGCGCGACGCCATGCGCAACTTCGTCACCGGCGCCGATTCCGGCGCGGCTGAAAGTGAGCACAGTGGGACGCAAAAGGTCCGCGCTTTTTATCCGTTCGTACGCGTGCACACCGACACCGTGTCACGCCTGCACGCCAACGATCTGGCGCGCCTGAGCTACGGCTTTGTCGCCGGCCCCGGACGCTTTGAAACCACGCTCACGCGCCCCGACCTGTTCGGCGACTATTACCTTGAGCAGTTCCGTTTGCTGGTGCAAAACCATGGCGTGGAGCTGGAAGTGGGCACCAGCACCCAGCCCATTCCCGTGCACTTTGCCTTCTCCGAAAACGACCACATGGAAGGCGAGATGGCGCCCGAACGGCGCGCACTGATGCGCGACGTATTCGATCTTCCGGACCTCACAGCCATGGACGACGGCATCGCCAACGGCACCTACGAACCTCGCCCGGGCGAAGCCCAGCCGCTGGCGCTGTTCACGGCGCCGCGTGTCGACTATTCGCTGCACCGGCTGCGCCACTACACCGGCACCGTGCCCGAGTGGTTCCAGAACTTTGTGCTGTTCACCAACTACCAGTTCTACATTGACGAGTTCGTGCGCCTGGGTCACGCCGCCATGGCCGACCCGTTCAGCGAGTACGTGGCCTTTGTCGAACCGGGCAACGTGGTGACACGGCGCATCGGCTTGCCGGCCCAGGCCGCGGATGCGCTCGGTACAGCGCCACCGCGCCTGCCGCAAATGCCGGCCTACCACCTGGTGCGCGCCGACCGCTCCGGCATCAGCATGGTGAACATCGGCGTGGGTCCGAGCAACGCCAAGAACATCACCGACCATATCGCCGTGCTGCGCCCCTATGCCTGGATCATGCTGGGCCACTGCGCGGGGCTGCGCACCACACAGCAGCTCGGCGACTACGTACTGGCGCATGGCTATGTGCGCGAAGACCATGTGCTGGACGAGGAACTGCCGCTGTGGGTGCCGATCCCCGCGCTGGCCGAAATCCAGGTGGCGCTGGAGTCGGCTGTGGCCGACGTCACACAACTCAAGGGAGCGGCGCTGAAAAGCATCCTGCGCACTGGCACCGTGGCGTCCACCGACAACCGCAACTGGGAGCTGCTGCCGACACTCAATGTGGCGTCCACGCCGCAACGTCGCTTCAGTCAAAGCCGCGCCGTGGCGCTGGACATGGAAAGCGCCACCATCGCGGCCAACGGTTTTCGCTTTCGCGTGCCCTATGGCACCCTGCTGTGCGTGAGCGACAAGCCGCTGCACGGCGAGATCAAGCTGCCCGGCATGGCGAATCATTTTTACCGTGAGCGCGTGGACCAGCACCTGCGCATCGGCATCCGCGCCGTGGAGCTGCTGCGCCAGCAGGGCGCAGACCAATTGCACAGCCGCAAGCTGCGCAGCTTTGCCGAAGTGGCGTTTCAGTAGCGCGCCCAAATCCGTTACCATCGCGCGGCGGGCTGAGGTCGCGGTCACCCCGCTGCGTCAGACTGCCAAGCCAGGCTTGGGGCGCAGCTACCCGCGGCGTTTTCAGGCCATTCAGCGACCACATGCAGGACACAATCCTGTCAGGAGCGAACATGAAGCATCCAGAGCCTTTGCGCCTGCACGTACCGGAGCCTTCCGCGCGCCCCGGTTTCGAGACTGATTTTTCCTACCTCCACGTTTCCCCCGCCGGTAGCGCGCGACGCCCGCCCATCGACGTGCAGCCCCGGGACACCAGCGATCTGGCGTTCAGCCTGATCCGGGTGCTCGACGAGGAGGGTCAGGCCGTAGGTCCCTGGGATCCACAACTGCCTCCTGAGCAACTGCACCGCGGCATGCGCGCCATGCTCAAGACGCGCGTCTTTGACGCCCGTATGCTGATCGCACAGCGCCAGAAAAAGCTCTCCTTCTACATGCAAAGCCTGGGCGAGGAAGCCATTGGTTCGGCGCACGCACTGGCGCTGTCCGAGGGCGACATGTGCTTTCCCACCTACCGCCAGCAAAGCCTGCTGATGGCGCGCGAGGTGCCGCTGGTGGAGTTGATCTGCCAGCTGATGTCGAACGCGCGGGATCCGCTCAAGGGACGGCAATTGCCGGTGATGTACTCGGTTCGCCGTGCCGGCTTCTTCTCGATTTCGGGCAATCTGGCGACGCAGTTCATCCAGGGTGTAGGCTGGGCCATGGCTTCGGCCATCAAGGGAGATACCAAGATCGCTTCGTCCTGGATCGGCGACGGCGCCACGGCCGAGGCCGACTTCGACACGGCACTGACCTTCGCCCATGTGTACCGCGCGCCGGTGATCCTGAACGTGGTGAACAACCAGTGGGCCATCTCCACCTTCCAGGCCATCGCCGGCGGCGAGGGCACGACCTTTGCCGCGCGCGGCGTGGGCTGCGGCATCGCTGCGCTGCGCGTCGACGGCAACGACTTCCTCGCGGTGTACGCCGCCTCGAAATGGGCAGCTGAGCGCGCGCGCTCCAATCTGGGCCCGACGCTGATCGAATGGGTCACCTACCGCGCAGGCCCCCACTCCACCTCCGACGACCCAAGCAAATACCGCCCGGCCGACGACTGGGCCAAGTTTCCTCTGGGGGATCCGATCGCGCGCCTGAAAAAACACCTGATCGGTCTGGGCATCTGGTCGGAGCAACAGCACGAGCAGTTGAAGAGCGAACTTGAAGCCGAGATCGTCGCAGCGCAGGCCGAAGCCGAGTCCTACGGCAGCCTGCTCGACGGCCACATCCCCAGCACGGCGGCGATGTTCGAGGACGTGTACAAGGAAATGCCACCGCACCTGCGCGCGCAGATGGCGCAACTGGAGGCATCGAAATGAGCACCGATGACAAAGTCTTGAAGACCGCGCCCATGAGCATGATCCAGGCCCTGAGGTCGGCCATGGACGTGATGCTGGAACGCGACCCCAACGTGGTGGTGTTCGGCCAGGATGTGGGCTACTTCGGCGGCGTGTTCCGCTGCACCGAAGGCTTGCAAAAGAAGTACGGCACATCGCGTGTCTTTGACGCGCCGATCTCCGAGGGCGGCATCATTGGCGCGGCCGTCGGCATGGGGGCCTACGGACTGCGTCCGGTGGTGGAGATCCAGTTTGCCGATTACGTCTACCCCGCGTCGGACCAGATCATGTCGGAAGCCGCGCGCCTGCGTTACCGCTCGGCCGGCGAGTTCATCGCGCCGCTCACGATACGCATGCCCTGCGGCGGCGGCATCTACGGCGGGCAGACGCACAGCCAAAGCCCCGAGGCGCTGTTCACCCACGTGTGCGGCCTGCGCACGGTGATGCCGTCCAACCCTTATGACGCCAAGGGACTGCTGATCTCGTCCATCGAAAACGACGACCCGGTGATATTTCTGGAGCCCAAGCGTCTGTACAACGGACCCTTTGACGGGCACCACGAGAACCCGGTCGTTCCCTGGTCCAAACACGCGCTGGGCGAAGTGCCCGAGGGCTATTACACCGTGCCGCTGGAGAAGGCCAGCGTGTTCCGCCCGGGCAGCCAGGTGACGGTGCTGGCCTACGGCACCATGGTCTTCGTGGCCGAGGCCGCCGCGCGCGAGACCGGCATCGATGCCGAGATCCTCGACCTGCGCAGCCTGTGGCCGCTGGACCTGGACGCGATCGTGGCCTCGGTGAAGAAGACGCGGCGCTGCGTCGTGGTACACGAAGCCACGCGCACCTGCGGCTTTGGCGCGGAGCTGGTGGCGTTGGTGCAGGAGCATTGTTTTTATCATCTGGAGTCGCCCATCGAGCGCGTGGCGGGCTGGGACACGCCTTACCCGCACGCCCAGGAGTGGGACTATTTTCCGGGGCCGGCACGCGTCGGCGCGGCGCTCAAACGCGCCTTGGAGGAATGAGCATGGGCAGCTACATCATCAAGACGCCGGACATCGGCGAAGGCATCGCCGAAGTGGAGTTGGTGGCCTGGCATGTGCAGGTCGGCGACAAGGTCAGCCTGGACCAGGTCGTGGCCGACGTCATGACGGAGAAGGCTACGGTGGAGATTCCCTCGCCCGTGGCCGGCACCGTGCTGTCGCTGAGTTGCGCCGTGGGGCAAGCGATTGCCGTGGGCGCGGAGCTGATACGGCTCGAAGTGCAGGGTGCGGGCAATGTGAAGGAGGGTGCCGCTCCGCCTGCTGTGCTCAGCGCGAAAGTTCCCGCCAACGCCGTCATTGCGAGGGCCGCGTCGCCCTCGCTCCTCGCAATGACAGTAGCGAAGCAATCCATGCCTTCGCCTGTAAAACCACGCGCCGCTGGAAATGACCTGGCACCTGGGCGGCAAGCCGTGCGCCCCCAGGACGAAGCGCCGATCGCCTCGCCCGCACTGCGCCGGCGTGCCTGGGAACTGGGCATCGAGCTGGCGCAGGTGCCGGGAACGGGCAGCGCGGGGCGCATCCTGCACGCCGACCTGGACCGCTACGCCGCCAGCCACCCGAACGCCCCGCGTGCAGCCGCGCCTGCGCCAGCGCAACGCCCGAACGCCTACGCTGAAGTGGACACGCAGCAAGCCATTCCGGTGATCGGCCTGCGCCGGCGCATCGCGCTGAAGATGCAGGACGCCAAGCGGCGCATTCCTCACTTCACCTATGTGGAAGAAGTCGATGTGAGCGAACTCGAAGTGCTGCGCGAGCGCCTGAACGCGCAATGGGGAGCGCAGCGCGGACGCCTCACGGTGCTGCCGCTGCTGGCGCGCGCCATGGTGCTGGCCTTGCGCGACTTCCCGCAAATCAACGCGCGTTTTGACGATGACGTGGGCGTGGTGACACGCTTTGGCGCCGTGCACCTGGGCATCGCCACGCAGACCGACAACGGTCTCATGGTGCCGGTACTGCGCCACGCCGAAAGCCGCGATTTGTGGTCGTGCGCGGCCGAGATCTCGCGCCTGGCCGAGGTGGCACGCTCCGGACGCGCGACGCGCGAAGAACTCTCGGGATCCACCATCACGCTCACCAGCCTGGGGGCACTGGGTGGCATCGTCTCCACGCCGGTGATCAACCACCCAGAAGTGGCCATCGTCGGTGTGAACCGCATGGTGGAGCGTCCCATGGTGCGCGGCGGCGCCGTCGTGGTGCGCAAGATGATGAACCTGTCGTCGTCGTTCGACCACCGCGTGGTCGACGGGCTGGACGCGGCCAAGTTCATCCAGACGGTGCGCGGACTGCTGGAGGTCCCGGCGACGCTTTTTATCGACTGAGTGGACACCGGCTCGGGCTGTAAGTCGAGGCTTGTCTTTGCCGCGGCGCGCACTACGATGGAGGCTTGAACGCGACGGGAGGTATCCATGTTTGGCAAGACATTCTGGATGGCACTGTGTCTGACTGGGCTGGCAGCCTGTTCGAGCCTGCCGGACGCGCCGGCCACGGCGCAACTGCCCTGGCGCGACGAGATCTTTGGCTGGGACGCCGGTGCGCTCAGTATGTCCAGCGACGAACTGTTTCGGCTCGACCCGAAACTGCGGCAAGATCTGCAGGACCCGGCCGTGCAGCGCCTGAGTGCCGCCAAACGCCTTGATCATCTGGTGGCGCTGCTCTATGGCCGTGCGCTGCAGGCCTTCCCCTACGCGCCTGGGCATTCCACCCCTGCGACCGAGACCTGGCAGCAAAAGCGCGGCGACTGCCTGTCACTCACGGTGCTGGCCTACGCCATGGCGCGTGCCCTGAACATGCGGGCGCAGATGCAGGAGGTTCCTGTTGCCGCGCAGTTTGACCGACGCAACAGCGTCGACTTTTTGAGCCGGCATGTGAATGTCCTGCTGCCGCGCAGCGGCGCCCTGGGCGGTACTGGCAGTCGCCTGGAGGCCGACGACATGATCATCGATTTCGAACCACAGATCGGGTCGAACCGCTTGGGCCAGGCGCTCACCGACCAGGACATACTGGCCCGCTACCAGAACAACATGGGAGCCGAACAGCTCGCGCTCGAGCAGCCAAATGCTGCCTACGCGTGGTTCAAGGCGGCCATCCTCACGCAGCCTAAGTACGAGGCGAGCTATGCCAATCTGGCGCTGCTGTACCGCCGCGCCGGCCTGGGTGCGGACGCCGAAACGCTGCTGCGCCAGGCTGTCGCATTGAACGACGAGGACACCGTGGCGCTGCTGTCGCTGCAGCAACTGATGCAGGAACAGGGGCGCACGGCGGAAGCAGAAGCGTTCACGCACCTGCTCCAGTCACGGCGTGATCGTGACCCCTACCACTGGATCGCGCTTGGCTTGAAACGGCTGCAGGAAGCGCAGTACCGCGAGTCGATCCGCGCGCTGGAGCAGGCGCAGCGCATGACCCATGGTTTCACCGAGGTGCACCGCTATCTGGCGCTGGCGTACTGGCGCGCCGGCGAGACCGAGCGCGCCCGGGAACAGCTCAACTTGCTGAGCTCGCTGGACACGGACAGCGCCGACGTCGACATGCTGCGCAAGAAGTTCAACGACGCGCCAACTGGGCGCTGAAGCCAGCTTCAGGCTGCCGTCTGGCGGGCAACTTGCCTTTGCATGTCATCCACCTCCCACTGCATGGTCTGGCACAAGCTCGCATAGAGTTTGAGCTTTTGCAGCGACTCGCGGTTGCGCGCGGCAATCAGCGTCGACACGCCCAGCAGCAACTTGGCCGCGAGGGCGGGCTCCTTGACGATCAAGGAATAAAAGGCATCGCGCGTCAATACGGCGCAATACGCGTCCGTTCCCGCGGTGCACGAAGCCGAACGCGGTCCCTCATCGATCAAACCCATTTCGCCCACCAGACAGCCCGGTCCCAGCACGGCGGTGGTGATCGGCGTTGTGCGGCTGACGATGATGTTTTCCACCACCACCTCACCCTGCACCACCAGCGCCATGAAACCGTTATCGGTGGCATCGCCTTCGCGGATGAAACAGGTCCCGCTTTTGAAGTGTGCGGGGGTCATCAAGCCCACGATGAGACTGGCCTCAGACCGGGTCAGCCGCGCCAATGCCGTTGGGGCCATGAGCAGGCGGACCGTGAGATCCACGCCACTGCTGCCAAGGTCAGGTGCCATGGTCATCGTTCAGTCTCCAAAGACAAAGAGTTGGGCAGTGCGCATCGGTCCGGCTTTTTCAGGAACGGGCATCGTCATCTGGCCATTGGGTGCTCGACACCGGACGAGGACTTTGCATCTGCTCCGGAGGCGGGTGTGGCCTCGGCTTCGGCGCAGCGCAGGCGCGCCACCTCACGCCCCACGGCGGTGGCAAGACTCCACTCGCTGCTGCGCGGATCCTGCGTCAGCCGCAAGGCGTTGTGCGGCGAGTTCATGTTGCTGCGCGCTTGCAACTGGATCATCTGCGCCGCCGACTGCGCAGCAAGACGGCATTGCGCCGGCGAATCCAGCTGCTGTGTCTGGACCGCCGGCCCGCCTTGCAGCCAAGTGACGACTATCAGCAGGCTTTTCAACATTCTTGTCCCCAAGGAGCACTGGCCAGTTTCGAAGCGACTGTCGCCCTGCCATGGCGCCAAGTGTACGTTGAGCATCCAGCGCACCTGAAAAAAAACCAACCGCGAGTGGTTGGTTTTCAATCTGCGGCGTCCGGACCCGGCAAGAGTCCGAATATGCAGCGCTTGCCGGCTTATTGGGAAAGTATCCAGCCGATCACATTCTTGATTTCGGCCGCGTCCTTGGTGGCAATGACCTTGTGCTCCTCTTCCGTCCCGTCGATCAGTTTGACCTTGGGGGCCTTGGTCAGGCTGTCCATCAACTTGACTTCGGCATCCGGTTTGCCTTTCCATTTTTCGGCGATCTTCTTGAATGAAGTGGCCTTCTTGTCCTTGTCTATTGCATGACATTTGAGGCAATCGCTCTTCTTGGCCAGTGCCGATGCGGCCTCGGCATTCACTGCCGCATACGAAGCACCGGAAAACGTGACAACCGAGCCGATGATGGCAATCGAAAGAACACTGAAAGGAATCGAGAACTTCATGAATACATACTCCTGGAAAGCTTCACCTAAGTCAGCACGCGAGCGAAATTCATTCGGGTACCGATACAGGTCTGCCGCTATGGGTGAAGTTGCATAACCGGCCTGAAACCCCATTCTGCGCGGATTCGCATGAAGCGCCAGCAGAACCTGCACGATTCATGATCTCGCGCAAGTTCTGACCACTTCTGCTCACAACGGCCCCGTGACACCGGACATTGCGGCCACGCAAATCGACTTTCCCATTTACTGCATATCAATCTCATGCCTGCTGAAAACAGTCCAAGTGCTTGATTGCCCTACCTATTTTGATTGGTGACGCATCCGCGGTGCATGAAAAAACTGTACTTCAAGTCTGCAAAGCCGGACCTCTGTACTCGAACAAAACGCAGCCAAGTCATTGATATCAATGAAGTTAATTGCCAAATAGGGAACATGGCATGGAGCTTGCGGATACTGAGTCCAGTGGAACTGCAAAGAGGTACCCGAAATGGAAAAGACAAAGATTCTGGTGGTTGACGACGAAGAGATCGTTCGCCATAGTTATGTGCGCGCCCTGGCCGGTGAGCATTGCAGCGTGGAGGTCGTGAAAAATGGCCTGGACGCGTTGCAGGTCATGGAACAGCGGCCATTCGATGTCGTGCTGCTGGACATGAACATGCCGGGAATGAACGGCATGACCGTGTTGCGCAACATCAAACAAAAATGGCCCGAGAGTGAGGTCATCATTATCACCGGCTACCCCGCCGTCGAGTCAGCCAAACAGGCTGTCACGCTGGGCGCCTATGACTATCTGGCCAAGCCGGCCGGACCCGATGACGTCATCAACGCGGCCAATGCGGCCATGCTGCACAAGAGGTGGGTGCTGCGCAGCGCTCCTGCGCTGGCGTGTATGGCCGCGTAATAACGCTGGCGGCAATTCAAAGGTCGTCGACGTTGAATGACTCTTCGTCGACGCAAATCGATTTATTCAAGGAGTGAAAAAATGAGTGCATTGCGCAAGGTATTGGTGGTGGACGATGACCCTGTGGTCGCCAAGAGCTTCAACCGGGTGCTGTCGGAAAAGGGTTACGTGGTCATCACGGCCGAGAATGCGGCACAGGCGCTGGACAGACTGCGCGAGGAGGAAGTGGATCTGGTCTACACGGATATCCGCATGCCGGGCATGGACGGCCTTGAACTGGCCGAGCAGATGAAGGCCCGACGCCCCTGGACACCGGTGGTCATTGTCACGGGCTATGGCACTCAAGCGAACGAGCAACGGGCCAGGGCGGCCGGTGTCTCGGCTTTCCTGAACAAGCCCCTGTCGCCCGAAATGATCGAGCAAAGCGCTGCGGCCTTGCTGGCAACGCCTGCTGAAGTGCTCACTGAGCCGGTTGAGGTCGTCACAGTTGTCGCTCATGCGACCCCGGGCATAGGCCGCAGACTGAGAAACATCGCATTGTTCTTTGCCGCACCCTTTATAGGATTGGCCTATGCCGTTATGCTCCCCTTTGTCGGGATCGCCATGTTGGTCGGAATCGCAGTGCAGACCATGAGAGACAAATCAAAACAGAAATGATTTTGACACCCGTGGAGAGGACGTCTTCTCCGCGGATTCTGCGTTGGAAATGAAATCAATAAGAGGGGAATCCCTGTGAGAAGTTTCTGTTCAAAAGACAACATGTTTTATAGGCTGCGCGAAAAAGGCCTGATCCTGACCGGGATCATTGCGCTGTTTCTTGGCCTGACTGCGATCACCGCACACGCGGCCGATGCGGAACTCGGCAAGGAGGACAAGGCCTGCCTGAGCTGTCATGACAAGGAGGGCTTGAGCAAGACCTTGGAGAGCGGCGAACAGTTGTCGCTGCAGATCTCGACCAAGGCCTACGAGGCTTCCATGCACCTGGGGACGAGTTGCGAAGACTGCCACTCCGATCTGGACGCCAAAACCCATGGCAAGGAAAAGAAATCCATCAAGAGCAAGCGCGAGTTCTCGACTTCCATGCGCGAATCCTGTCGCACCTGCCACAAGAAAAAGTTCATCGAATACGACGACAGCGTGCATGCCGCGCTGATCAAGGAAGGCAGCAAGAAGGCGCCCATGTGCTCCGATTGCCACAATCCGCATACCGTGCGTTCCGCGAAGATCCTGCAGCCGATCGACCAGGTGCCTTGCGCCAAATGTCACGAAGAAATATTCAAAGCCTATGCCAAGGACGTGCACGGCCAGGAGCGCATTGCCAAGGGCATCAGCGCCCCCCTGTGCGCGGGCTGCCATCAGGCGCACGCCGTGAAGGCCGCCTCTCTTGGCACCGGCGTGAAGGACGCTTGCCTTGCCTGCCACAAGAACGCCGTGGAGAAACACCAGGACTGGCTGCCCAACACGGCCAGGCATTTCGAGGCCATCTCCTGCCCGGCCTGCCATGCTCCGGATGCACAGCGCCGGGTCAATCTTCGCCTCTATGACGGCGTCGCGAAAAAGCAGGTCTCGGAAAAGACCGGCGTACCGCAGTTTGAACGACTCACCGACGCGGCCGACAGCAAGGACATGGGCCTGGACGAACGCGCGCTGTGGAGCCTGCTTAAGGATTTCAACCGGGACGGCGTCGACAGCAAGACCGTGCTGCGCGGTCGACTGGAGGTGCGCTCCGGAGTGGAGGCGCATCAGCTGAGTGAAAAGTCCAAGGCGATCAAGGACTGCAACACCTGCCACAAGGAAGGCGCCGCACCCTTTCAGAGCGTGACCCTGACCATTGCCGGACCGGATGGGCGTCCCCTGCGTCATGGCATCCAGAAGGAAGTCCTGAGTTCGCTGACCTCCATGGAATCGGTGCGCGGCTTCTATGCTATCGGCAGCACGCGCATCAAGTTGCTCGACACCCTGTTGGTCATGGTCGTGCTGGGCGCCATCTGCGTGCCTCTGGGGCACATGACCGTGAAGCGCATGTTCAAGAGCGTACGGGAGAAACTCGAGGCAGAGAGAGCCGCAGCGCGCACCGAAGCCGCCAACCCCTCGGCCCCCTCCGCCAAGTCTCCCAGCGACGACGCCACGAAATAACAGGAACCAGTCATGCATAAGCTCTACATCAATCCGCTTCCGGTCAGGATCTGGCACTGGACCAACGCCTTTGGTTTCGTGCTGCTGATCGCCACGGGCCTGCAGATCCGCTACCTGGACCTGTTTCAGCTGGTGAACTTCCGCACTGCGGTGGTGGCGCACAACTGGATCGGCTTTGTGCTGATTGCCAACTTCTTCATCTGGCTGGGCTTCTATCTGTTTTCCGACAAGATCAAGGTCTACCACCCGGAACTGAGCCCGGCCAAGTACTTCAAGGCCAGCTTTCGCCAGATGCAGTTCTACGGCTACGGCATCTTCAAGGGCGACCCGAATCCGCATCATCCCAGCGCCTACAAGAAGTTCAACGCCCAGCAGAGCATGATGTACCAGATCATCATGATGATGCTGGTGCCGCTGCAGTTCTTCACGGGCGTATTGCTGTGGGACGTGGCGCGTTTTTCGACGATTGTGGAAAGCCTGGGCGGCCTGCGCGTGGTGGACACGGTGCATGTGCTGCTGTTCATCGTGTTCAGCGGCTTCATCATCGTTCACGTCTACCTGGCCAGCCTAGGCCACACACCCACGGCCCACTTCAAGGCCATGATCACGGGCTATGAGGAGGTTGAGGACGAACCGGCAAAGGAAGCGGCATCAAAGGACGCGGCCGCCTGATAATTTGCAGTGGGGCCAGGCCCCACTGCCTCGCTGTTGATCAGTCGGGTTCGGTTTCGCCGGACTCACCTTCGGTGTCACGCACCCGAATGTTGTACTTCTTCATCATGGCCTGAAAGTTGGAGCGCTGCATGCCGGTCTCTTCGGCGCTTCGGGTGACGTTGGAGGCGTTGCGCTTGAGCGTCTCCTGGACGAACAGCTTCTCCACGTCTTCCACCGATTTTTCCCGAGCAATCTTCTTGACCCGCTTCAGGTCATCGCTGGTTCGCGGCACCTCGAGATCCAACTGCGGCGCAGCTTCCATGATGTTCACCAGATGGGCCTGGTGAATGGCCTTGTCGGAGGCCAGGATGATGGCGCGGTGAATCGTGTTTTCCAGCTCGCGCACATTGCCCGGCCAGTCGTAGTTGACCAGGGTGCTCATTGCCGCCTGCGAAATTTCGCACAGCGGCTTTTCCAGTTCGTTGCAGAACTTCTTCAGGAAATGATAGGCCAGCGCCGGGATGTCGTCACGGCGCTCGCGCAAGGCGGGTGCATGGATCGGGAAGACATTCACGCGGTAGTAAAGGTCTTCGCGAAACGTTCCTGCCGCGACCATGGCCTTGAGGTCCTTGTTGGTCGCGGTGATGAGGCGCACATTGGTCTTTTGCAGCACCGTTGCACCCACCGGGCGGAACTCGTGCTCCTGGATCACGCGCAGCAACTTGGCCTGGATGGACAGGGGAATGTTGCCGAACTCGTCCAGGAACAGCGTGCCATTGTTGGCGACATCGAACATGCCGCGCTTGTTCGCCATCGCGCCCGTGAATGAGCCTTTCACATGGCCGAACAGTTCGCTTTCCAGCAGGCTCTCGCTGAGCGTGTTGCAGTCGACCGTGACGAAGGGCTGGTCCTTGCGCAGGCTGTTGTAATGGATGGCGCGGGCAATCATCTCCTTGCCGGTGCCGCTCTCGCCCGTGATCAGCACCGTGCTGTTGGTGGGCGCGCATTTGGCGATCAGGCCGTAGACCGCCTGCATGCGCGGGCTGGAGCCCACGATGTTCTCGAAACGGTACTTGGAGCTGACTTCGCTCTTGAGGTTGCGGTTCTCCTGCAGCAGGCGCCGGCGCTCCAGCGCACGGTCCACGACATGCTGGAGTTCGTCGGGGTCGAAGGGCTTGGACAGGTAGTCAAAGGCGCCCAGCTTCATGGCCTTGACCGCGGTCTGAATCTGCGACAGGCCGGTCATCATGATGACGTCAATGTCCGGATGCCGCTCCTTCACCTGCTGCAACACCTCCAAGCCATCCATCTTCGGCATCATGATGTCGAGGATGATGACGTCGTACTCGTTTTCTTCAACTTTTCGCAGCGCGGACATGCCGTCCTGCACGGAATCGAGCGTGTAGCTGGCGTCGTCGAGTATGCGCAAACAACTGCGAATGACAATTTCTTCGTCGTCGACGATCAGTATCCTGGCACTCATGGATGGCTTTCAGCGGCTGCTTCGGATTCATCGAATGGCGAAGTGACCGGAAGAAAGATGCGAAAGGTCGTGCCCACGCCGACCACGCTTTCCACCTTGATCACCCCACCGTGGGCTTTGATAATGCCATAGCTGACCGACAGGCCCAGCCCGGTTCCCTTGCCCACTTCTTTTGAAGTGAAGAACGGATCGAAGATGCGCTGCAGGTTGGCTTCAGGAATGCCGCAACCCGTGTCCCGGATGGCGATCTCCACCATCGACGTCGGCGCCTCGTCGGCGCCTGCATTGCCTGGCGCGAAGTACCTGCGACTTTGTACCACCACCTTGCCAGGACCCTCGATGGCCTGCTCCCCGTTCACCAGGATATTCAGGATGACCTGCTTGATCAGATCCGCGTCGCCCCAGACCTGCGGCAGGTCGGGGTCGAGTTCGGCCAGGATCTCGATCTGCTGCAGGGCCGCAGGCCGATCGATGAAACGCACCGTGTCCTCGATCAGCGTGTTCAGGTTGAAGAAACCCTTGACCGGCACCTTCTCGCGGGCAAAGTCGAGCAGACGCCGGATGATGCTGGCGCAACGCTTGGTCTCGCGGATCACCAGGTCCAGGTCCTCCGCGTCGGGGGTTCCCGCCGCCATCTTCTTGCGCAGCAGGGACGTGAAGGTCAGCACGCCGGTGAGCGGGTTGTTCAACTCGTGCGCGATGCCAGAGGCCAGCAGGCCGACCGCCGCCAGTTTCTCGCCCTGCGCCACTTCGGCCTCGGCCTTGAGCAGTTCCTGCGTGCGTTTCTCCACCGTCGACTCCAGGGTCTGCACCAGTTCGCGCAGTTCGGCCATGGATTTCTTCAGCGCCAGCGTCATCTGGTTGAAGGAGCCTGCGACACGGCCGAATTCGTCGTTATTGCGCACCGGGATGCTGTGCTCCAGATCGCCCAGGCTGATCTTCTCGGCGCCCGATTCCAGATCCTTGAGCGGCAGGTAGATCAGACGCTGCAACAGCAGGCCGCTGCTGAGCGCCACAAGCAGGATGAAACCCAGCGAGATGCCCAGGATATAGAGGGTGTGCGTGCGCATGGAAGCGTCGATCTCGTCCAGCGAAAAAGCGATGTCCACGATGCCCAGCACCTTCTGGCTCGCTGGATGCTCATGGCAGGATGCGGATGAGCAGGAGGGCTCGTTGCGTATCGCTTCCATGGTTCCCAGCAACCGACGTCCGTCGGGCGCCGTGAAAACCTGCCAGCGCTTTTCGTCCGGCACCTGCTCCAAAGGCTTGCTGGTCTTGTGGCAGTTCACGCAGGGCTCGGACTGCTGGTCCACCGAGTAAGCCACTTCCTGCGGCCGGTTGGAGTGGATGATCGTGCCGTCCTTGTTGATGACGCGAACGCGCACTATGCCTTTTTGCTTGCCGATGTCTTCGATGATTTTTTCCGCGATGTCGCGCTTGTTCAACAGCATCGCGTAGCGCGTGCTTTTGACGATCACTTCGGAGGTTTGCACCACATGCCGGGCCGCCTGTTCCAGCATGTCCTGTTGCTGGTGCCGCACGATGAGGAAGGTGAACAGCATCATCGCCAGCGAGAGCGTGATGATCAGGTACAGACTGACTTTGAGCCGGATGTGTTTGGGGAGCATGGGGGCGCGTCAGTCCGACCGACGCTGACTGATTATCGCACCGCAGCGGCGATGACGATTGCCAAATTGACGACACTCGCGAACTTGGTCACTCCGCTTTAGGGTCCGGCAGTGCGTCGCTTAACACAGGGCATTTGAGCGCGTCTTGCGCCCGGTCAACCGTACACGGATCGCCGACCCAGCACGTGATCAGACTGGCTCGCGGTAAAACGCCTCGACCTTGCCTTTCAACTTGATCAACAGCGGCTTGCCCTTACGGTCCAGTGCCTTGCCTGCGGGCACCTTGATCCAGCGTTCGCTGATGCAGTACTCCTCCACATCGGCGCGCTCCTTGTCATTGAACCGGATACCGATGTCATGCTCGAACACCGCGGCGAGGTGATGCGGACTTTTGGCGTCGATGGAAAGGTGGTCCGGCAAGGCGGGACGTTGAATGGCTTCGGTCATGGATGTTTGATATGGCTAGGATTCAGGGGCATGCGCCGACACAGGGCGTAGCGAATTATCGGTCGAAGCGACAAACGCCCCGGATCAGCCCCACAGCACTGAGCGCATGGAGATGGACGCCGACTGAAAGCCCAGGTTGAAAAAGCGCGGCATTTCCGTCGTGCGTGCCGCCCCTGCCGCATACAGCAGGGGCAGGTAATGTTCGGGCGTGGGATGGGCCTGTTTGGCAACGGCGCCGAGCGCCTGAAAGTTCTGCAGTGCGTCCAGCTGGCCCTGCTTGATCTGCGCCTGCACCCGCTCGTCAAACTCCCGGGCCCAGTCGTAGGCAACATGCGGCGCGGTGTCGCGCTGCACGGCGCGCAGGTTGTGCACGATGTTGCCACTGCCCACGATCAGCACACCGCGCTGGCGCAGGCTCTGCAGTTGCCGACCCAGTGCGTAGTGCTCGGCCGGCGGGCGACTGCTGTCCATGCTCAGTTGCAGCACGGGAATGTCCGCTTTGGGAAACATCGGCTTGAGTACCGACCAGGTTCCGTGATCAAGGCCCCACTCCGATACGTCGACACGCAGTGCGCTGCCGGACACGGGCGACTTCAATTCCTGGGCCATTTTCAGCGCCACGGCCGGCGCACCCGGCGCCGGGTACTGCTGGTCGAACAGGGTCTGAGGGAAACCGCCGAAGTCGTGAATCGTCCTGGGCTGGGCCATGCCGGTGATCTGCCAGTCGCCGCGGGTCAGCCAGTGCGCCGAGATGCAAAGGATCAGTTGCGGCGACTCGGCGCGCGCCAGAATTTCGCGGCCCATTGCAGCCCAGGCGCTGCGCCAGGGGTTGTCCTCGATGGCGTTCATGGGGCTGCCATGGCCGAGGAACAGCACCGGCATGCTGGGCGAGGTTTTGAGCGCCTCCAGCACAGGCAGCGTTGCGGCGCTGGCAAGCGAAGTCGTTGCGGCGAAGGGCAAGGCGGCCAGGGAGGCCAGCGTGGTTCTACGGTCCATGGCGGATTATCGCCAGTGCCCTCGTCTCGAAACGAACGGCCGGCCTCATAGCGCCCGCCAGCAGGCTTGCAAGCAGCCGTTCCCGCCGACTTATATGCTGCCTGAAAAAAGTATTCGCGGCGAAATTTCTGCAACGTCTTGATTTCATTGCGATTTTTTTCAAGTCATTGGCGATGACTGCCTGAAATATATATACATCCAGGCCCATAAAACAACGCCAGACACTCCGCAAACGCTCGAAGAAAGTTACTAAGCCATTGATTTAATTGAAGATCTTTTGATTTATGGAAATTGGCACGGGCTATGCTTAATGTTCTTCATCTGAAACAAATGAAGCTATTAGGAGAAACATCATGACCGCCACCCTTCGCACCGCCGGCCAAATCGCCTACCCCGAAATGGAACTCGGCCGCCTTGTCCCCACCGAAGCCACCTTGCGCACCTTTGCACGGCGTGCCATGAACATTGCGCTGTTCCTCGCTGCACCGTTCATCGGTCTGGTTTACGCCATGCTGCTGCCCTTCGTCGGCCTTGGCATGATGGCCGTCATTGGCGGCAAGGCTCTGGTGAAAAACCCGGCTGCCTACCAGGCCCTGATCGCCGCCCGCAAGATCGCCCTGCTCGCCTTGGCCCCGTTCATCGGACTGGTCTACGCGGTGCTGATGCCCTTCTTCGGCATCGTGATGATCGCCAGGATCGGCTACAAGGCTTATCGGGCTCCCAAACAAGTTGCCTGAGCGCCCCTCCTCCCAAAGCCCCCGGTCATGAGACCGGGTTTTTTTTGGCCTGTCCAGGCAGCAGCACGATCGCCGGGGGCTGATCGAACATAGCGCAGTGTGGACGCCCGGCAGGGGCATACTTGACGGCTTCGTCGTCCACCCACTGGCCATCATGACCGCACCGATCGACCTTCGCTCCGATACCGTCACCCGACCCACCGACGCCATGCGCGCGGTCATGGCCGCCGCGCCCGTAGGGGACGACCAATACGGGGAAGACCCCAGCACGAATCGCCTTCAGGCACGCATGGCGGAGATGCTGGGCAAGGAGGCTGCGCTGTGGCTGCCCACCGGCACCATGGCCAATCAGGTGGCCTTGCGCACGCTGACGCGCCCGGGAGACGAGGTGGTGGCCTGTCGCGAGTCGCACGCCGCCTGGCACGAACTGGGTGGCGCGGCGGCCAACGCGGGTGTGCAAATCCATGAAATCGGGCAGGACGGTGTGTTCAGCGCCGACGAACTGCGCTGCGCCACCAAGCCGCGAAACTTTGCCATCTTTCCGACCACGACGCTGGTAGAGATCGAGAACACACACAACCGCGCCGGTGGTGTGGTGGTGCCGCAGGATGTTGTGCTGAGTGTCTGCGCTGTGGCGCGCGAGTTGGGTCTGGCGACCTTTCTCGATGGCGCACGCTTGTGGAACGCCAGTGCCGCCAGCGGCATCGCACTGGACACGCTGGCTGCGCCGTTTGACCTGGTGGCCGTGGCCTTCAGCAAGGGCCTGGGCGCGCCCGGTGGCTCACTGCTGGCCGGGTCGAAGGCGCTGATTGCCGCGGCCGACCGGCATCGCCGCCGCATGGGTGGCGCGATGCGTCAGAACGGCATCTTCAGCGCCGCTGCGCTGCACGCCATCGACCACCACCTTGAGCGCCTGCCCGAGGACCACGCCAACGCGCGTGCGTTCGCTGAACAGCTGCTGGCCGGCGCGCCGATCCAACTGGACCTGAGTACGGTGCAGACCAACATCGTCGTCTTCCACATTCCGGCGGCGCTGCCGCTGGATGCCCAGAACTTGAGCACGCTGGCACGTGAGCGCGGCGTGCTGGTCAACGCCTTCGGCCCACGCACCGTACGCGCTGTCACCCATCTGGATGTAGACCGGACGCAGTGCCTGCACGCAGCCGGCGTTTTGGCGGCACTGCTGACGCGCTGAGGTCCATCGGCTGTCAACGGCATGGCGGGTGCGGAACGGCCCCAGTCAGGATGCACGCTTGACCCGTTCTTTGCGGAAATATCTGCCGCCTGAAAAAAATATTTCCCGGGATATCTCCGCAATGCCTTGATTTTGCTGAGGATTCCAGATTTCACAGAACGGACCTGTCTGAGAAAAATGTACATCCAGAAACGTTTCGCGTGCCCCAGAGATTCGCCTGCGGCCAGGAAAACTCTCAAACCATTGATTCAATTGACTATTTATGTTTTTTAAAAAATTGGCACGGGCTATGCATTGGTTAACTCATCTGAAGCAAATGAACACACTGGGAGAAACATCATGACTGCCACCCTTCGCACCGCCGGCCAAATCGCTTACCCCGAAATGGAAGTCGGCCGACTTGTCCCCACCGAAGCCGCTTTGCGCACCTTTGCACGGCGTGCCATGAACATTGCGCTGTTCCTCGCTGCACCGTTCATTGGTCTGGTTTACGCCATGCTGCTGCCCTTCGTCGGCCTGGGCATGATGGCCGTCATTGGCGGCAAGGCGCTGGTGAAAAACCCGGCTGCCTACCAGGCCCTGATCGCCACCCGCAAGATTGCCCTGTTCGCCTTGGCCCCGTTCATCGGACTGGTCTACGCGGTGCTGATGCCTTTCTTCGGCATCGCGATGATCGCCAGGATCGGCTACCAGGCCTATCAGGCCAAACAAGCCGCCTGACCCACCCCCGTCACTTGAAGCCCCCGGTCGAAAGACCGGGGGCTTTTTTTGCATATGGGCAATGGAGATTTCGCATCCGAAGCTTCGCCAGAATTGGGGTAGGCCTGCAAGCCTGCCCGAGCGCCTTGGGCCTTGGATGGGTGGAATCTGTGCTGCGAGTCCATCACGGCGGCGAAATCATCTTTTACCCCAAGACCAACCGAGCTTCTCTCATGGTCGCAGCAAGGTCGCCAATTCCTGCAAGCCAATCGCCTGTGCCCCATGGCGCAGGGGAAACCGTTCAGTTCCCGGGTAGACGACATAGCGTTGCGCGATTTTCAGATCGTCGCAAGCCAGCGCAAATCCTCGCTCCGGACTCGGCGCGGTCGAGCGTTTGATCTCGATGGCGATTTCCGGGATTCCGCCCTTTTCAAACAAGAGGTCGATTTCGGCGCCGGCTTGCGTTCGGTAGAAGTACGGGACACGTCGGCTTCCTGCCGCCTGAATCAGGTTTTCGATGCAATGGCCCTCAAAACTCAGTCCGCACACCGGGTGGCCCAGCAGGTCGTTCAAGGTTTCCAATTCCAAAAGTCCGTGCAGGATTCCGCTATCCCTCACATAGGCCTTGGGCGACTTGACCAGACGCTTGCCGATATTGCCACCCCAAGGACGCAGGCGCCGAACCAGTTGGAGATCGACGAGCAAATCGATGTAGCGGTCGATGGTTGGATTGGCCACCCCCAGCGCGCCGGCAATGCGGGCCTGGTTGAGCAAACTGCCCTGCTGGTGGGCGATCATCGTCCACAGCCGGCCGATCGTCTCCGCCGGCAAGCGCGGCGCGAACATTGGAACATCGCGCTCGAGGTAACTGCGAATGAAGTCGCGTCTCCAGTCCAGGCTCTGGGTATCGTTGCTGGCCAGCAAACTGTCGGGGAACCCGCCGCGCACCCACAGATCCGCGTCCTTGATGCCGGCAGGCGCGGCCTCCAGGACGTTGAGCGGGGCAATGTCCAGATAGGCCACGCGCCCGGCCAAGGTTTCACTGGACTGGCGCATCAGATCCAACGCGGCCGAGCCCAGCAGCAGGAACTGGCCACTGCGCAGACCCTCTTGACGGTTGTCGTCGATGATGCCGCGCAGGACTTCAAACACATCCGGCGCACGGTGAATCTCATCCATGATGACCAACTTGCCCCGCTGAGCGCGCAGGTAGGCGTCGGCGTCTTGCAGCCTGAGTCGGTCTGCCGGCCGCTCAAGGTCCAGGTAAACCGCCCCGCCCGGCCAGTTGGCGGCAATCTGTTTTGCCAGAGTGGTCTTCCCCACTTGACGCGGGCCAAGCAGAACGACTGCCGGTGTTTGCAGCAACTTCTGGCGAACGATTGTTTCAGTTTGGCGTGAAAGCATTCGAGTAATTTTAACTTTATTCGTTAATTTTGCAAGCTTAACGATCGATAGTTTGTATCCAGCAAACATCCGAGGCAAGAGCGGCGACACGCAAAATGCCCTGAAAAGCAGCGATTAACGCCCTATTGCAAGGTCATAGCCAGGTTCTTTTGAGTTGGTCGACGAAAATCTGGGCACAGCCAAGGCACAGGCACACGGCTGTTTTTAGGCCCCGAGCAGCCTGACTGCCTCGGTTAAGGTGAGGCAGACTTGTCCAATTCCAACGTCGAATGCACCTCAGATTTGTGGTGACAAGTGAATGGCTACTCGCCTCAGTTCCTTGGAGATCCAATTGCCTGAAGCCTTGAACCTCACCGGCGAGAAAATTTGACTGCGACGCCACAAGTCCTTGAAAAGATTGAAAAAATCAGCAAATGTTCAACTAGGCTTTGTTGTTCTAGCTTAAAGTGACGTTTTAGACTTCCTAGAAGCGGCTTATGGCAACGCGCCTCGAAATCCCCTTGCAAGATGTTCAGCGCCGCCTTTCCACGGACAACCCTTGGTGGAGGGGGGGACAGGGTATCGACGCCGAGGAGTCGTCTTGGCCACGTCGAGCCTACTTCACTCAGTTTGCAAATCTGACCATCGACACTTCGGTGCGCCGTGCCGTGGTGCTCATCGGACCCCGGCGCGTGGGCAAGACCGTCATGCTCAAGCACCTGGTCGCCAGACTGTTGGCCGAGGGGGTTACCGGCACCGACGT
>CAIKVZ010000327.1 GCA_903830985.1 uncultured beta proteobacterium | reverse complement strand
TAACCGACCTTCAGCACCAGATCATCAACCTGCTTGGCGTTGCGTCCAATGCGTTTCGCTCGCCAGCAGTGGGTCAATAATTCGCGCCATATGGCTCGACCAACCTGCGGAATGTAAGTCACGACCTTGTGCGTGTTCGGGTTGATCGGGTACTTGCCCGGATCCAGCGGTTCCACGCACACACCCTTTTCGCCTCTGGATACGAGGTTGCCGTGCTTGAAGGTTTCACCGGTAACGTCCTTCCCCTCCTTGCCAACATAGGCGATCACCACGCCCACGTTGGCGATCGGCACCGTCGTCATCTCCACGCTTTCCACGGTCACGAAACGCGGGTTCAGAAAGTAGCGCCCCGCCAGCAATACTTGTTCCTGAAGTCCTTTGAAGCCGCCATTGGCAATGAATTTATCCGGATCCTGGAACATGTTGTGCCCAGCCACTTCGCCACCGGCAATTTCACCCGTGGGCAGCGGCGCCCCTTCTTTTACGGTCACGATGCCGATCTTGTTCTCCGGGATATCGACCACATCCACGAGACGCACGTCGAACAGCACAGGATTGATTCGATAGTTTCCCGGCGGAATGAGTTTCACCTGAGGGCCTCGCTCACCGCCACCGTCCAGAAACGCCTTGGCATTCTGGTAGGAGTCGCACTCGACGCCCATGGCGATGATGCGGCCGATGGGCAAGGGCTTGCCATCATGGGCCTCGACAACGCCCAATTTGCACTGCGGTATTTCCGTGGCGTCGGCCAGTGTGACGGTGAACAGCAGGGGATTGATGCGGTAGGTCCCAGGTGGAATGACCTTCATCTGCGGACCGCGCTCGCCGCCACTGCGCAAGAAGGTCGGCGCATCCTGGAAATAGTCGCATTCCACATCGCACGCGATCACGCGCCCGCTGGGCAAAGGCCTGCCATCACAGGCCTGAACCACGCCCACCTTGCCCTGCGGAATGACCTCGAAAGGGATCAGGTCGATGGCGTACTGCCAAGGCCACAGCCCCCAGTGCAGACCAGGTGCCAGACTGTCCGCCTGATACCCGGCCTCGCCCTGCAGCGCAACGATTTGACCGTCAGGCAGTTTGCTGTTGGCGCCGAATATGACGAACTTCTTGGTCACGGTTCCGATGCTGTCGTCGGGCACGATGATGACGCCAAACACCCACAAGACCGATTTCCAGAAGATCAGCATAGCCAACACAAGAGCGCCCGTAAGAACTGCGCCCAAATTTCCCATGATGTATTCCACAGTCACGCTCCTTTGAAAACAATGAACTGAGAACACTTAAGCCAGTTCGCCAAGGGCAAAATCCAAGACTGCCCACTTTATATATATCAATATCATAACAACAGTGAAAGAGCTGACTGAAAAACGGCCTGCGCTGCCTGCGGATCTGAAATTGGCTGCTCTGCTGACCCTCTTCGTCCCACGGGATAGCCAAAACCGCGCATGCCCTGACCTCAGAACACTTCATCTTTTTTTCACGATCCCTTGAATGGCTACAGATGGGACACTCCCTGACCACGATTGAAAGCAACCAGCTTTCGTTGCAATGACGCGAATCTGCGCAGATATCGAACTGCCTATGTGATCCTTGTCACATGAGTTTCACGCGTTCTTCTTTAACATCGAACCATGTACACCGATACCCCGCCAAGAACCGTTGAAGCCGCATCGCAGCGGCCTCAGGATATGGCGGTATCGAATTCAGTTCTGAACCGCTTCGCAGGTTTCGGCGTGCAGCGGCCAATCCAGACGCTGAAAGCGGCAGTACCGGTAGACCGATCGGATCTGGACAAGCGGGTTCGCGAATCAGGCGAGTGGTGATCGCTGTCAGTAGCCCACAACTCACTCGAGTTGGCTTCCGATAGACCGCGACCGGTTCAGGCCACTCCCAGAATCCAACCCTCCACACCCGCCACCAACTGCTCGGAAGCAGTCAGTTTGGGCTGCAGATACCGGGCCAGCTGCCCTGAGTTGTCGACATCCCTGAGCCACGACGCCACCGCGAAGGCATCATGCTGGTCCGCCGTGCGGTCCTCGACCGGGTAAGCATGCTTCCAGAGCGACGGGTAGACCTCCGCGATGGCAGACCTTGAGCCGGGAATTGCCCACCCTTCAAAGGGCCAGAAGTGCAAACGATCACCCAGGGCCCTGCGCAGATAAAGCAGCCACGGCAGGCCGGAGTGGGTCGACTTGGCAACCGAGCCTTGCACGTCAAAGTGAAACACCGACTTCGCCGCGCCCGCACGAAGTTCGGTCAGTCGGCGCCAGCGTGAGTTACCGTCGCGGGCGGCCCCGTTGCCCAGCGATCCATCGCGCACAAAATCGACATAGGTGTGCGCTGCGTCCGTGGGCCAGTGGCGCTGAAAGTCCTCCAGGAACATGGGCCAGTCCAACGCCAGTTGGTGCTTCTCGAAATAGCGCAGCGGAAACGAAAAACCATGGTCGATGCCGACAAGGGTCGGCATGCCGTCGGCCAGGCGCTCGGCGAGCCACTGGGCGATGCCGCGGCGCGTCCAGTACTTGCGCGGGCTCGGTGGCGGGGCCACTTCTTGCGCCACGGCAGCGCCATGGGCGCAATAGACGCGAAGCCCCTTCAGACTGGACTCGGCCGTCTGCGCACCGGAATAGTCGATGCCGATGTATCGGTTGAAGGCGCGAGGGGTGCCGGCGTGAACAGTTGGGTGGTTTGACATCGGGCCATTGTGGCCGCCTTTGCTGATCAGGGACATCGGCCGCCACCATCGGGCGCTGCTGTCACCGCTGGCGTGCAACAGACTACGCCGCTAACCCCCTCACCGAAATAAGCCCGATTCAGCCCAATTCCAGGAAGCTCAGCACTTCATCCAGATGTTGTTCATAGTCGCCAAGCGCATGGTCCCCCCCGGCCAACAACTTTATCCTGGCACCGGGGTAGTGTCCTGTCATTTCTTGCCAATCCAGAACTTCGTCGCCTTTGGCGATAACCGCAAAATACCGCTCTGGCCGGGTGATGCGGAGTACCTCTTGGGTTTGTAGCTCGGCGACAAAGGCCGGTTCAAAATAGAAGTGCTGGTCCGGGTCGTGCCAGAGCTCGTGTGAGCCAATGTGCGCGGCCAAGTCACGAGAAGGATGAACAGCAGGATTGAGCAACACTGCCTTGCAGCCAAAGTGTTCTGCCAGCCAGGTGGCATAGAACCCACCCAGCGACGAGCCAATCACCGCCATCGATGCATGCGGCCAATCGGCGACGGCCTGAACAAGCTCATCTATGGCTTGTGCGGGAGATGCCGCAAGCATCGGGCACAACCAGGTCACATGCGGGAAACGGCTGGAAACGGCCGCAGCCGTCATCCTTGCCTTGTTCGACAGCGGCGAGGAGCGAAAACCGTGCAGGTACAGGACGTGGGTGGTCAGCATGAGTGAATCATAGGTGAAGGGCATTGCTGCAATCAGTCGAGCAGTTGGCAATGCAGTCGTGCCGTCTCGCGGTGCAGGGCCAGCACCGGTTCGATTCTGTCGGCATCGGTGTCGCCAGGCATGGTCTGGTCCCCGCCGGCCAGGTTCCACGCCCATCCAGTTGATGGCGAACTGCTGTCGCAAAAATTCAATCAATGGCTTGCGGTCGATCCGTGTCATTTGTTCATTCGCCCGGTCGTAGGAGGTGTCAGTGTGCCAGTGGTTCATTCTTCAGGCATGTGCCTGGGCCAGAAGCCAGCGCCCGCCGCCACGTTTTCGCCCCTTGCTCAGTCCGCACTTTTCCTGAGGAATGCAGGGATCTCGAAGTCATCAATGTCCGTCGCAGTTGCCGGCGCGAGCACGCCATTACCGGCGGCGCGCCCTTTGACAACCGGCGCCACAGACCTGCCCCAGGCGTCACTTGTCCCGCGGCCCAGCCCGGCCACCTGCTTCGTGCCCTGCGCCAGGTTGGCCGCGTCCACTGGCTTGAGAGCGTGCCGCAGAACGCGTGCGCCCATGCGCGAAAAGACAAACTCATCGCTCAGCTGACCCTGCAGCCACTGCAGCACCAAGGCCCAAGCCTGAACGCGCGAACCCAGGGCTTTCTCGAGTTCACCGAGCAGCCGCGTCAACCCGACCGGCAATCGCTGTTCATCGAGCCGGTCAGCGAACCAGGCCTCGGCGCCCGTTGACTGTGCCAGGGCGTCAAACGCCTCCAGCAAAGCCAACGGCGTGACGACGTGACCCTTGCGCAGGAACACCGGAAGCTCGAAAGAATCGCTCGACGCGCCTTCATCCCCATAGGAATAATCGCGGCAGTACGATACGTCGGAATCGTCCAGCGGCGCGGCTTTAGCCTTTGACGTCCGCCACACCGATGGCACGTCGAATGAAACAGGCTTGTTGCTGAAAGCTGGCATGCAGGCCGACACCGCTCCCACCCCTCCCCACCCTGCTGCCTGCATGTGCTGCACCGGCGCCAGGGCTGGCAGCCCTTCGCCCTTGCTGCCATCTGCGCGCACATGCACCAGCAGCAGATTCGTCTGCTCCGTCACCAACTGGTAACGCAGCGCCAGGTCCAGCCGAAGCGCCGCCAGTTCCGGCGTGACCGACTTGGGCAGCCCCACCGGCATTGACGCCAACTGCGCCGCAGCCCCCATGCGTGCCAGGCCGTCACCTGCCGCGCTTTCCAGCTCTGCTGCGGCAAGGTGTGCGCGCTCTGCGCCGCCCGCCCAGGACAGCATCGGCGTCCAGTTCGGCGCCCGGGCCAGTCGGGCAAACACATGGACCGTGTCGCCGGCGAACAGGCTCTTCGGCAATGGCGATTGCCACACCGGTTCCTGCCCCCACTCGATGGCCAGGTCGCAGCTGCGGGTGGCACGCATGCGCCGGAACATGCGCAGGATCACTTCGGCCACGTCCTGATTGGGCGACACCAGCTCGCAGGCGCCGCCGGTTTTCTCCGCCAATTCGCGCAGCAGGCTTTCCGCCGGCGCGCTGCCCACACCCACGGCAAAGACGCGGTGCCCCGAGCTTTTCGCGCTGCGGATGACTTCTTCCACGTCCCAGATGTCGCCATCCGTGACGAGCAGCAAGTCCTGCTGCTTGGCCCGTTCCTGCGAAACGGCAAACAGGTTCTTCCAGCCGCGCTGCGCGCCGAGCTCGAAAGTGGAGAGCAGCGCCGCAATCATCTCCGTGCCGCCCAGGTCGGCCTCGGTGGCCGCGATCATGTTCGCAACCTTGTTGATGGTGGCGCCGTCACACGGCCTTGTGCCGGCCAGGTCGTGCACCACGCTGGAGCCAAAGCGGCTGTAGCCAATCCAGTCCTCGGGCGCGAGTTCCTGCAGCACCTCGTGCAGGGCCTTGCGTGCGGCCTGGATGCTGTCGCCGCCCATGGAGCCCGAACAGTCCACCAGCACCTTGAGCATCAGCGGCTCGGCCGTCTTCTCCGGCAGCGCCGGGCAGTAGCTGGCCAGCACGGCGTAGTGTTCGCCGTCTGGCGCGACCGTGGCAAAGGACTTGCCCTGCAGGCCCTGCAACAACAGCACAAAATCGCGGTCCAGAAACGCGCCCTGCTTCAATGAAACCCGCAGCGTGTCGGCCAGCTTCTGCATCTCCACCTTGTGGCTGGGGCACTGAACATTGCCTTGGGCGGCCTGACCGGTGAGCGTGAGTTGCAGCGTCAACGGGTATTCCACCAACAGGCTGGCTTCCACCGACTCGTGCCGCGCCAGGCCGCCGCTGCGGTGCGCATCGCCATAGCGCGGCGCCACCGTGGTGGGCACGGTGATGCGGATCTGCCCCTGCTCGAAACGCAGCAGTTGCGCGTATTCGATCTCAATGACAGCCGTCTTGCCCGGTTTAAGGTTGCCCAGATTCGCCGTGTACAGACCACTCGCCGAACGCTCCACCATGATGGGCGTGTCACCCGCATCGATGGCTTTTTCGTAACGCTCGGTGGCCTGCTTCTTTTCCAGCACCGTGCCCTGCAATCGATGGCCGTCGATCTCGGCGTTCAGACCCAGCAGCGTGGCGCCCCAGGGCAGTGGAAAAGTGTAGACCGTCTCCAGATTGTTCTTGCCATCGTTGCGGTAGTGCTGACGCGACGTCAGCTGCAGCAACAGACCATCGAGCCGGCCCTCGATGTGCACGGACTGCAGTGTGGCCGCTTCGCCGTCGTCGTTGCAAAGCTGGGCTTGTTCTTTTTGACTGTTTGTGTTCATCGGGACTTGTCCTGTAAATCTTGATAGACCTTCATCACGGCGCGCACCAGCGCCCTTACCTGCTCGGGTTCAAGACCGGCGTCTTCGGGGGAAATCTGCAGCTCCACACCGGGCGCGATCAGCACATGGCTCCTCACCTCCACTGCTCCGGGCTTGCGCTGGCGCAGCGGCACGGGCGCGACCTCGCCCGACAGCACTTCGCGAATGCGCTCCAGCGAGACGCCGGCATCGCTGAGTTGGCGAATCTTCAGCAGCTGATCCAGATGGCTGCCCAGGTAGTGCGCCGCCCGGGTTTCGCCCACCGGCCGGTCCACCAGCCCGATCTGGATGTAGTAACGCACCGTGCGCTTTGGGCAGTCGCTCAGGGTGCAGAGCTCGTCGAGGGTGAAGGTCTTTGGGTTTGACATGGTTGACTCTGATGTTCATTTATTATGAACACCTTCAATGTTTTAATCAACTGTTTATATACTCCAACTACGTCACCACGAATTTGTGGTCGCGGCTCTCCATGAGCCGAGGCGCTCCAGACCACCAAGCCCTTCGTCGTCGCGAGGCCGCAGGCCGTGGCAGTCCATTTGCCGCGTCAGCAAGCCTCCTCGCAATGACGTTTTCGATGGCATGGATCGCCACGCTTCGCTCGCGATGACGACGGGAAGAGTGCCGATTCAGAGCCAGTTCACCATCGCTCCAACGCAAGAATGATCGCAACCGCCAGGCTCGCTGCGTGGTCCTGCCCAGATCCCGAGTCCGACTAAAGCGCTGTCCGTACGATCAGCGCGACAGGCTCACGTGGTGACCCTGCCCTGTTTTTTGCGTCTGCTCGTAGCCGTTACTCCGCTCGTGCTGCTCCAAGGTGAGCTCTCATGCCCTCGAAAAGGTAGAGCGAGCGGATTCCCCTCTCTGAAGGCGCTGGTTGTGGCCTTCAAATTGGCCAATCAGGCCCTTGTTGCCTTCAAATTTAACGACCCGCCTCTTGTGCATCACTGCTCGGAGAATTCGGTGCACGCTGGCTCATTTTTTTGTGATGCCTGTGAAATCCATCAACGGAACGGCACCCCCGGTCACCTGCGGAAGGTGGCCATCCCATTTCTCAATCGTTCGCAGTGCCAGGACATCGCGTGTGACTTCCTGTCGTTGAAGTCTCAGAGATTCGGCTTCGGCTTTGGCGGATGTGACCTTTTGCTCGGCTTCCACGCGTATTCGCAGAAGGTCGCGTTCGGCCTTGAGCTTTTGCTGTTCAGCGTTGACTTTGGATTCGATCGCCGCGGTAAATGAAGGAGAGAAGGCGAAGTTGACGATGGCGAACTCGTCCAAGATCAAGCCATGACGCGTCATCTTTTCACGCAACAATGCCGCGATCTGATCCCGCACGATGGTTCGTTTGGTGATCAACTCTTCGGCTGTGAAAAGGGCAGTTACCGATTTGACGGCCTCTGGCCGTGCGGGTTCAAGAATGCGTAACACCACCTCTTCCGTGCTTTGGCCGACGTCTTTGTAGGCCCTCGGAGCCATCAGGGGATCGAGGTGAAAGTTCACAACAACCTTCGCCCGAACCTGCTGCAAGTCCTTTGACGCTGCATCTCCCTCGCCTTCATTCTTCGAAATTCTCACGTCCATCAAGTGCATTTGCTGAATGATGGGCACCACAAAATGCAGCCCTTCGCCGAAGATCTCTTCGGATGGCTTGCCCATGGTTGTCATGACACCGCGAGTTCCCGCGGGCACGATGGCAAAAGGCGCCAGCACCCAAGAGAGAATTAGCGTGGCGCCGATGCCTGCGCCCCATTTGATATGTGTCGGTTTCATGCTGGTTCCGTTCAGGTGGTTTCTCATGACCTGAATTCTGGACGGCTGGACCGATTCAGCCATCTGTGCTGACACACGGTGCGCCTATGCGTAACTACGCAAGTGCAAGTCCTGATCCAAAGCAATTAAGGCGCGGTAGGGTCGAGTACTTGGCCTCGCGAACGTTTGCATCGCGGCCATCCTCGTTCAGCGCCACGGCCCGCTTGCTCATCTTCATGTGCGAGAACCGCAGCTCCTTGGACGCCATGTCGGCGTCGCGCCGGGCCAGTTCCCGCAGACTGCCCAACTTGTTGCGTAGCCAGGGATGGTTTGCCACCTGGGGCTCCAGCGAGTCGAACACTTTCTCGGCGTCCGCCAGCCGGCGGCGCTGCAACAGGTCGCGGGCCATGCCGGCCTGCTCGCCAAAGGCCACCTCAAGCAAGCGGTTGGCCACGGTCTCGTCGAGTGGGGCAGCCTGCCAGTCGGCATCGGACACGACCGGCAGCGTCAGCAACGGGAAGTGCCAGGTGGACGGCCCGATGACCACAGTGGCCTCCCCGCCTTGCTGCACCTGCGCGGTGAGGGTGGCTGCTGGCACCTGGCTCAACGCGTCCAGGCCGAGCTGACCCGCCGTGATGCCGAGCAACTGGTCCACGCCGGCTTGCCAGCCGTCGTACAGCGCCCTGTTGCCGCCGCTCTCGACGCCGGCCAGCGCGCGCGCCACGGTGGTCGCATTGGCCGGCTGCAATGGCACGGGCAGTTGCACCTGGCTGTCGTACAGCACCACGGCCATCTGGTCCGTGGGCTGCAAGCGGCTGGCGATGTGGTTCACGCAACGCAGGGCCTCGCTCAACGGCGCGCCGTTCACGCTGCCGGAGCGGTCCACCACGAGCGACAGCCGCAGGGCTTGACGCGTTGCCAGCTCGCTGCCCACGGACTGAGCCGGGGCTCGAACACGCACCAGCGCGTCCAGCGTGCAGCCGCCGGCAGCAAGCACGCTACGCAGCGGGCTGATCAGCAGGGTTGGCGCCAGTTCTGCGGATGAATTTTGCGTGGCGGAAGACTCGGGTCCGGGAAGGTTGGCGGTTGCAGTCATGGGCATTATCCTGGGTGATTTGCTCGGGAGTAGCCAGTATGAACAGCGTAGGGCTCAAGGCGTGAGCCTGTGGACAGGACTTTGAACTAAAGCCGCGCAGGACGCGGCGGACGGGCAGGTAAAGTCAATTCAGCAGCAGCGCCGGCGCCGGCGACGCCATCGGGACAGATTCATCGTCGCCCGACATCAGCTTAAGCATGTCGTCGCGAAAACTCCTTCGACCGCTGGCCACGATGTCCATACCCCGCACCAGCATCGGCAGAAATTGATCCACATCCGGGCACAGCAATTCCATCACGAGCCATACGTTCTTTTCGTTGGACGTGACAAAGGCCTTTGCCGCCTTGATTGACAGTGCTGTGTTGCTCGCAACCTTGTAGGCGGCCAGCAGTTCCTGGGAGGAATCGATTTCCCAGATGTAGGCGCAGACGATGGAAAAGAACGAGGTGTCCTTCGTGTCGATGTCCACGTACAGCGTGCTGCCCTGGTACTTGACCTTGATGCTGGTTTCACTGACCAACTCCGGCCGGAAGCCCTCGGTCACGAGGTGTTCGAAAATCTTTGAAATCCGGCTGACTTCGATGTCGTTGATTGTGTCCACGCTGATTCTCCCTTGATGTGCATTGTGCAGCTCTCGTTCGTCAGCAATCCAGAATTGATGACCAGCCGATATTCTGACCCCGACATGGCTCACCCTGTGAGCCCGCAGGACTGCGCAGGCATACAGGCGGTTTGAAGTTTTTTGTAGTCAGGCTCTCAGCTTCCGCAGCGACAATGATCGCCTTAGGCAGGCTCGCAGCGTGCGCAACAGTTTCCAACATGCCCATCCAGAAAGTCCTCACTCAGCAGCGCGTCCCGGTCAAGATCTGGACCAACGACGTCGACGAGCGCTCGCAGCAGCAGTTGGCCAACATCGCCACCCTGCCCTTCATCCACCACCACGTAGCAGCCATGCCCGACGTGCACCTGGGCATCGGTGCCACCATCGGCTCGGTCATCGCCACGCACAAGGCCATCATTCCGGCAGCGGTGGGCGTGGACATCGGTTGCGGCATGGTGGCGGCCCGCCTGTCGCTCACGGCCAATGAGCTCGACGAAAAGACGCTGATACAGGTGTTTGACCAGATCAGCCGCGACGTGCCGGTAGGCCGTGACCAGCACGCGGACAACCGGGTGCTGGTGGACGCGGCCCGCCCTTTCGAGCCGGGCCTGAAGGCGCTGACCGAGCGTCACCCGGAACTGCTCAAGTCATTCGGCAACTCGGCCAAATGGGCCAACCAGATGGGCACGCTGGGCGGCGGCAACCACTTCATCGAGGTCTGTCTGGACGAAAGCGACCGCGTCTGGGTGATGCTGCACTCGGGCAGCCGCGGCATCGGCAACGCCATTGCCGACTACTTCATCAAGCTGGCTCGCAAGGACATGGAGCGCTGGATGATCCAGCTGCCGGACCGGGATCTGCCCTATTTTCCCGAGGGCAGCGAACACTTCGCCGATTACATCGAGGCCGTGCACTGGGCGCAGGAATACGCGCTGCAGAACCGCCAGTCCATGCTGAAGCTGGTGCTGGCGGCACTGGCGCGGCATCTGCCGGCGTTCAGCGTAGAGACCGAAGCCGTTAACTGCCACCACAACTACGTGGCCATGGAACACCACTACGGCGCCAACGTGTGGGTCACGCGCAAGGGCGCCATCCGCGCCCGCGAAGGCGACTTGGGGATTGTGCCCGGCAGCATGGGCGCGCGCAGCTTCATCGTGCGCGGCAAGGGCAACCCCGAGAGCTTTTGCTCCAGCGCCCATGGCGCCGGGCGGCGCATGAGCCGAACCGCCGCCGAAAAACATTTCACCGAGGCCGACCTGCTAGAGCAGACCGCCGGTGTCATCTGCCGCAAGGACAAGGGCGTGCTGGACGAAATTCCCGGCGCTTACAAGGACATCGACGAGGTCATGGCCAACCAGAGCGACCTGACCGAGATCCTGCACACGCTCAAGCAGGTGGTGTGCGTGAAGGGCTGAGGCCTCAGCCGTCAAGCTCGCAGGTCTTCAAACTTCACCTTGACCGTTTTACCCCACCGGCGCTGCTGCACGATCTTGGACAACTCGGCATCGTCCAATTTTTCGAGCAGCGCCTCGTAGGCATTGGCCGACAGGAGATATGCCGCGGGCTTGTTGTGGTTCAAGACGGCAATGGGCGAGTCCCCCCGCATCTGCCAGGATGCCGCTGGGGTTGCGCCGCAGATCAGTCATGCTGACCGTCGTTCTTGCGAAGATGGATTGGGTGATGGCCATGCGCAAATTATGTTTTATTTCCTGCATTATTTGGTGCTTTATTGTTTCACTCCAATGCCGGTGGTTCTCAGACTTCCGATGAGCCACTGATGCCTGATGCCAATTCGGGCAGCCACCCGAATTATTTGGCAAGCCCCGCGCAATTCAGGGTGATCGGCGGTGATACTGGGGCCACATAAGCGCTCCAAGATACCTAACCAGAGTCACATCAAATGTAAGCGATCAATTAACCACGTCCTTCCATTGAACGCCTGAGCGCGGTACACCTGCTGCTTTTCAAAGGAGAGCACGATGGGTGAGAAGAATGGTAAGTGGCAGGACCACTTGAAGGC
>CAIKVZ010000326.1 GCA_903830985.1 uncultured beta proteobacterium | reverse complement strand
CACGGTGCCAAACTGGGAGGGGTACTTCGTGTCGCTGGTCCTGTACCAGCTTGCGGACATGAAAATTGTCCGTCACGTCAAGATCAAGGGGGAGTTCAATCCCTTTGACCCGGCCTGGGCCGTCTATGGCGAGAGACTGCATGTTCAACGGATGTCGCAAGAAGTCCGCGATGTGCAACGTTTCAAGCTGTGGCTGGCTCAGGATGGTAGATGCGCTCTCTGTGGGGGCCTTTTGGACAGCAAGGAGTGGTTCGACGACCACCACATCGTCAGCCGCGCTCTGGGCGGGAGCGAAGCTCTCGCCAATCGTGTGTTGCTGCACCCGATCTGTCACCGGCGGGTCCACGCCCTGGGTTTGGAGGTAACCAAGCCGGTCCCAGCATGGGGACTTTAATCTGGCAGGTAGACTGTGGCTATGCAGCCAACACAGCCTATCAAGCCAATGGTCGTGCTTGAGCCGGATGCGTTGAAAGACGCACGTCCGGTTCTTAGGGGGGGGGCGAGCAGTGATGCTCGGTCCCTACCCTCCACTTCCAACGTGCCTGCCCTCCCCGACGTACCTGAGCAGTTGAGGCCGGCAGACCTGCCTTCAAGGTCCTGGGGCGCCATGCTGCGGGTCTACCTGGAGCCGGCCACGCTGCGCATGCTGCTGCTGGGCTTCTCCGCCGGTCTGCCTCTGGTGCTGGTGCTGGGCACGCTGAGCTTTTGGCTGCGCGAGGCCGGCATCGACCGCAGCACCATCGGTTTCCTGAGCTGGATCGGCCTGATGTACGGCTTCAAGTGGGTCTGGTCGCCACTGGTGGATCGCCTGCCCCTGCCGCTGCTCACGCGCTGGTTCGGGCGCCGGCGCAGCTGGCTGCTGCTGGCGCAGAGCATCGTCATCTTCGGCCTGCTGGGCATGGCGCAGAACGACCCGCAACAGGCCTTGCAGCCCATGGTCTGGTGCGCCTTGTTGGTGGCCTTTGGTTCTGCCACGCAGGACATCGCGTTGGACGCGTTTCGCATCGAGTCGGCCGACGTGGACCGCCAGGCGGCGCTGGCCGCGTCCTACCAGACCGGCTACCGCATGGCCATGATCTGGGCCGGCGCCGGCGTGCTCTGGATTGCGGCGCGCGCCGAGGTGGCCAACGTGGCGAATTACCAGCACGGTGCCTGGCAGACCGCCTACCTGGTGATGGCCGCTTCCATGTCGCTGGGTGTGTTGACGGTGCTGCTGTCGGCCGAGCCGGCGCCGCGCGAGTTCAAGCCGGCGAAGAATGCGGCGGACTGGCTGCGCAGCGCGCTGGTCGAGCCCATGGCGGATTTCCTGCGCCGCTACCGCTGGCAGGCGGTGCTGATCCTGGCGCTGATTTCGGTGTACCGCATCAGCGACGTGGTGATGGGCATCATGGCCAATCCCTTTTACGTGGACATGGGCTACAGCAAGGACGAGGTCGCCGCCGTGACCAAGGTGTTCGGCCTGATCATGACGCTGCTGGGCGCCTTTCTGGGCGGCGCACTCTCCATGCGCTGGGGCGTGATGCGCGTGCTGATGCTGGGCGCCGTGCTCAGCGCCGCCAGCAATCTGCTGTTCTCCTGGCTGGCAACGCGCGGCCACGACGTGACGGCGCTGATCTGGGTGATCTCGGCCGACAACCTGTCCAGCGGCATCGCCTCGGCGGCTTTCATCGCCTACATGTCGAGCCTGACCAACGTGAACTACTCGGCCACGCAGTACGCGCTGTTCAGTTCGCTCATGTTGCTCGCGCCGAAATTCCTCGCGGGCTATTCGGGCCGCTACGTGGACGCCTTCGGCTACGTCAATTTCTTCAATGCCACGGCCCTGCTGGGCCTGCCGGTGCTGTTGCTGGTGTGGCTGGCGACGCGGATGAAGGCGCCGGACTGAGCCACTAAGCTGTCACCCAGTTGGCCAGTTGCAGCGCTTCGACGCGCTCGAACGCCAACTCGAGTCAGCGCACGGCGGCCTGCAGCTGGGTGATGGTGCCCTGGTCGGCGTCGATCTCCACGGGCAAGCCTACGGGCAAGCTGAACTTCAGGCGCACATGGCCGAACATGGCACCGGAATAAACAGGGATGTTCAGGCCCTGGAAGTAGTCGTCAAACACCTCCTCCAGCGTCAGCGTGCCAAAGCCCTCGCCGGGCTTGCAGTCGGTGAACTGGCCCAGCACCACGCCGGCGAGCGCGTCCAGCACGCCGGCCTGCTTGAGGTGGGCCAGCATGCGGTCCACGCGGTAGATGTATTCGTTGATGTCTTCCAGCACCAGGATCGCACCCTTGAAGTCGGGTCGGTAGGGCGTGCCCAGCAGCGTCGTGAGCACCGACAGGTTGCCGCCGAGCAGCGTGCCTCGGGCCTTGCCGCCGTGCAGCGTGCGCACCCGGCCCTTGCTTTGCGCCGGCAGGCCTTGGTGCTCTGCCGGGTTCCTGAAGGTGGCGGCCGTGCCGTCCATCAGCACCTGGCGGAAGTATTGCGTGCTGAATTCATTCCACTCCGATATGGCCACAGGAGCATGGAATGTCACCAGCCCGGTCCGGGCTTGGATGGCGTTGAGCAGGGCCGTGATGTCACTGAAACCCGCCAGGCACTTGGGGTTCTTCTGAATCAATGCGTAGTCCAGCAGGTGCAGGATGCGTGTCGCGCCGGAGCCGCCGGTCATGGCCAGGATGCCGTGGATAGCCGGGTCGGCAAAAGCGGCGTTCAGGTCCTGCGCGCGCTGCGCGTCCGTGCCGGCAAACTGGCCGCGGCGCGCCCTCGCATATTGGCCTTCGCGCACCTTGAAGCCCAGGGCCTGCAGCGTCTCGCGCGCCACGTCAAAGGGCTCGGCCTCGTAGGTGGCGCCGCAGGGGCTCACCAGGGCGATGGTGTCGCCGGGCTTGAGCCTTGGTGCCAGCAGCAGCCCGGCGGGATTGGCGTTCAGTGACTTGGGCAGTGCGGCAAGAGGCAGGGCCGCGGCGGCGGCGCCGAGGGCTAGGCTTTGGAGCATGTGGCGGCGGTTCGTGGTGGGCATGGTGGCGGACGTTGGGAGTGTTTCATTATGCATAGCAGGCAGTCCGGCGCGACGGCTACACTGCCCGCTTCCCATGTTTGTCTCCACCGATTTTTTGGCCATTGGCGCCGCCGCCTGTTGGGCCATCAGCAGTGTTTCGTCCGTCGCGCCTTCGCGCCACTTGGGCGCCTTTGCCTTCACGCGCTGGCGCATGCTGGCGGTGGCACTTCTGCTGTGGAGCATCGTTGCCGTCACGGGCAGCTGGCGTAGTTTGAATCCGGGTGCGGCCTGGCCGCTGGCGACGAGCGGGCTGCTCGGCATTTTCGTGGGCGACACAGCGCTGTTTGCGGCCATGAACCGGCTCGGGCCGCGCCGCTGCGGCGTGCTCTTTGCCACGCACGCCCTGTTCAGCGCGGCGCTGGGAATGATCTTCTTGAACGAGAGCATGGGCTGGCAGGCGGCTCTGGGCGCTGCGCTCACTTTGGGCGGCGTGATGATCGCCGTGCTGGCGGGGCAGCACAAGGGCGAAGACCATGCCTGGGAACTGCATCGCGGACACTTGGGCGTGGGGGTGGCGCTGGCCCTGCTGGCGGCGCTGTGCCAGTCCCTGGGCAGCTTCCTCGCCAAGCCCGCCATGGCGGCAGGGGTGGATCCGATTGCGGCTTCGGCGCTGCGTGTCAGCGTGGCCTGCGGCGCGCACTTCCTGCTGCTGGGTCTGGGCTTTTCCCGGTCGCGTGCGCATCAGCCGATCACGCTGCCGGTGCTGGCGCAAACCGCTTTCAACGGCGCCGTCGGCATGGGCCTGGGCATGACGCTGATCCTGCTGGCGCTGCGCCAGGGAGACGTCGGCATGGTCGCGATCCTGTCTTCGGTGTCTCCGGTGCTGGTGTTGCCGCTGCTGTGGATTCGGCTGGGACGCGCCCCTGCGCCAGGCGCCTGGGCGGGGGCGCTGCTGACGGTGCTGGGGACGGCCATCATCCTGTCGCGCTGACTGCAGGGTTTGACCCTACACCATGTCGGGTATTCTCGGTTTCATTTCAGCGAGGATGACCATGGCGTCACGGTTCCCGTTCACCGCATTGTTGCTGGCCTTGTTCGCCGCGTTGCCGCTCGCTGCCAATGCCGCTGAATCGGCGTTCGACACGGTGATCTCCGGCGGGCGCGTCATGGACCCGGAAAGCGGGCTCGACGGCGTGCGCGACCTGGGCTTGCGCGGCGGTCGCATCGTCGCCATCAGCGCGCAAAAACTGCAGGCCGCCCGCGTCATCGATGCCACCGGCCTGGTGGTGTCGCCCGGCTTCATCGACTTGCATTCGCACGCCATGACCACGCCCTCGGCGCGCATGCAGGCCTTTGATGGCGTGACCACGGCGCTGGAGCTGGAGCTTGGCAGCCTGCCCATTGCTGCGGCCTACGAGTCCGTGGCGCGGGAAGGTCGCCCCATCAATTACGGCTTCTCGGTTTCTTGGGCTTTGGCACGCATGAAGGTGCTCGACGGCGTCGTGGTGGACGGCCGTACCAGCACCTACAGCGACAACTTCGGCAAGTCCAAATGGCGTTCGCTGGTATCGCGCCCCATGAGTCAGAAGGTGCTGGACGAAGTCGAGCAGGGGCTCCAACAGGGCGCGCTGGGCGTGGGCATCATGGTGGGCTATGCGCCCAACAGCAACCGCGAGGAGTACCTGGGCCTGGCCAAGCTGGCGGCGCGCTACCACGTGCCGACCTTCACGCATGTGCGCGCCACGAATCACGACGAGCCGGGCAGCTATTACGAAGGCTTTGCCGAAGTCATTTCTGCGGCCGTGGCGTCGGGCGCGCACATGCACCTGTGCCACATCAACAGCTCTTCGTGGCGCGACATCAATGCCGTGACCGACTTCATCGCCCAGGCTCAGCAGCGCGACATCAGGGTCACGACCGAGGCCTATCCCTATGGCGCGGGCTCCACCACCATCGGCGCAGCGCGCTATGCGCCGGAGAACCTGCCGCTGTCGGGCATCAAGGCATCCGACATCTACCTGGTGGAAACCAACAGCTGGATCAAGGACGACGACGAATTGCGCCGCGTGCGCTCCGAGCGTCCTCAGGCGCTGGCGATCTTTCATTTCCTGAACGAAAAGAACACCGATGACCGAAAGCTGTTGCGCGATGCGCTGCTGTTTCCCGGTACCGTGATCGCCTCGGACGCCGTGCCCTACACCGTGGGCCGCATGCTGATCGAAGGCGAGGTCTGGCCGCTGCCGGCCAACGCCGATGCGCACCCCCGCATTGCCGGGACTTTTTCGCGCGTGGTCGGACGCTGGGTGCGCGAGGACAAGGTGCTGACGCTGATGGATGCGCTGCGTCGCAGCACGCTGGCGCCGGCGCAGTTGATGGAAGAGGCCGCGCCGCAGATGAAACTCAAGGGGCGCATCCGCATTGGGGCGGACGCCGACATCGTGGTGTTTGACCCGGCCACCCTGGGCGACCGCGCCACCTACGAGAATCCGCGCCTGCCGTCTTTGGGCATGCGACACGTCATCGTCGCGGGCCAGTCTGTGATTCAGGACGGGGAACTGCTGCGCAGCGCCCTGCCAGGCAAGCCGATACGCGGCCCCAACCGTTAACCCAAGGAACCCCATGAACCATCCCGGCATCGCCCTGTTGCTGACCTTTTCCACCCTGTTCGGCGCAACGGTTGGCCACGCGCAGACGCTCGACAAACCCCTGTTTGCTTCGGCCCAGGCGAGCGAAGCGGCTGTTATCGACACGCTGCACGATCTGGTGCTGTTCGACTCCGGCTCGGGCAATATGGCCGGCCTGTCCCGGGTGGCCGACTATGCACAGGCCAGGCTCAAGACCCTGGGCGCACAGACCGAGCGCATCAAGAGCGCCGACAGCGAGCGCGTGATGGTCAAAGGCGTGTGGACAGGGACCGGTCGCCTGAAGGTGATGCTGATTGCCCACATGGACACGGTCTATGCCGATGGCATCCTGACCACGCAACCGTGGCGCCAGGACGGAAACCGCCTCTATGGCCCGGGCATCGCCGATGACAAGGGCGGCATGGCGGTGATCCTGCATTCCATCGCGCTGCTGCGCGCAGCCGGCTGGAACGATTTCGCCAGCCTCACGGTGTTGTTCAATTCGGACGAGGAGATCGGCTCCAAAGGATCCGGCGAGACGATTGCCACACTGGGTGAAATGCAGGATGTGGTGCTCTCCTATGAACCCATTGTGGCGAAAACCGTGGCCAAGGCCGAGGGCGTGCTGCTGTCTGCAGCGGGCGGCACCATTGTCACCATGGAGGTCAAGGGCCGGGCCTCGCACGCCGGCGCCGCCCCGGAACTGGGTCGCAACGCGCTGGTCGAACTGTCGCACCAGATCCTGGCCACGCAGGATGTGGCGCAGCAGATCCCCGGCGCGCAACTGAACTGGACCTTCGCGCAGGCGGGCCTGGTACGCAATCAGATTCCCGATCGCGCCCATGCCTTTGGCGACGTACGCCTGACCAGCCCCGGCGCGGGTGAGAAGCTGCAGGCGGCGCTGGAAGCGAAGGTCAAGGAGAGCCGGCGCGTCGCGGACACGGAAGTGAGCCTGACGTTCGATCCCGGGCGCCCGCCCTATGTCGCCGGCGAACGCGGTCTGGCGCTGGCCAAACGGGCGCAGGCGATCTACGCCGAACTCGATGGTCGCAAGCTGCTGCTGCATCCCAGCACCGGGGCCGGCACCGACGCCGGTTATGCCGGTCGCTCCGGCAAGCCGGCCGTGCTGGAAAGCCTGGGACTGGCGGGCTGGGGCTACCACGCCAAGGACGAGTACATCGAGGTCGACTCCATCGTGCCGCGCTTGTACCTGACCTCGCGCCTGTTGCAGGAGCTCGGCCGGGCCGCTGCCCAACCCTGACGCTCAGCGCGGCGGGATGAAGCCGTCGTCGAGGGTGTGCAGGAAGGCCACGATGTCGGCGATTTCCGTGGGGGTCAGCAGTGGACCGTCAGATTTTTTGCGGTTGAACGGCGGCTTGTCCGCAACGATGTTGCCCAGGTAGGCGGGCGGCAGGTCGTTGGCCACGCCGGTGGCGCCATACCAATGCACGGGGTTGCTGTTGCGTGTCGAATAGAACGCCACGACCTCGTTCAGGTCCTTGAAGAATCCGTTGTGCATGAAGGCCTGACGCAGCGCCACATTGCGCAGCGTGGGCACACGGAACTTGCCGCAGTAGTCGGCGATGTTCACCGCCGCTGGCGTGACCGGTGCGCTGCGTTCCGGTCCGCACAGCCCCAGGTCGAAAAAGCCAGCGTCGGCGTTGCGCGGTATCGCCCGGTTGCGCGGGATGCCCGTGGCGTAGTAGCCGAAGTCCGAGAACGGTGAATCGGCGTCAATGGTGCTTTTCGGGTCCATCTTGTGACAGCTGGCGCAATTGGCGCGCTGGCTGTCCATGAACAGCGCCATACCCTGCTGCTCGTGCACGTCGAAGGCGGCGTGCCCCAAGCGCATGGCGTCGTACTTCGAGTTGAAGGGCTGCACCGGCCTGGACTTTTGAAACGCTTGCAGCGCCAGGCCGATCTGCGTGAAGGCCTGGTCCGTGTTGTTCAGCGCCGAGGCACCGAATTGTTGCAGGAACTGCGCCGCGTAAGGCGCGGCGGCGAGTTTGTCCACCACCGCTCGGGCGTTGGCGTTGTTCATCTCCAGCGGGTTGAGCAAAGGACCGAGCGCCTGCTGCGCCAGAGTGTCGGCGCGGCCGTCCCAGAAGTGCCCGCCGCGGGCCTCGGTTTCGCCGTTCACCGTGACGAAGGCAAAGGGCGGAACCAGGGCGCTGTAGCCGTTGGTCAGCACGTTGCGCAGGCCCAGCGAAGCCGGTTTGCTGCCGCGCGCCACGCCGATCTTCGAGCCGTGGTTGTCGGCCCAGCCCAGTTCCGGACGGTGACAGGCCACGCAGGGCGTTCCGGGCGGCTCGGACAGGTTGGGGTCGTTGAAGATCTGCTTGCCCAGCAGTTCCATGGCGGAAAGGCCCGCATCGGCCGGCGGCCTGGCGGCGAGCTCCACCGGGGTTGGCGTCGCGAGGGCGGTCGTGATGGCGGCATCGGCGCTTGCTGCCGGGTCGCCGCCGCCACCGCAGGCTGCGAGCATGAGGCTGACAGCAAGTGATGCGCCAAGCCGCCGAAAAGAAGAGGGTGTGATGTGCATGAGTTTCTCCGGGGGGGGTCAGGGTTTCTTGGGCTGCGACGCGGTAGCTCTTGGCGGCGGCGTGCCCTGGGGCTTGCAGGCCAGGGGCTTGCCTTCGGGCGCCCAGCAGTTGCCCTTGACTTCGCCACGGCGGCCGGTGAAGCCGCAGGCTTGGCCGCTGGCCAGCGCCTGGCAGGCGGCCAGTGCTTCAGGCGGCGGCTGGTGGTGGCCTTCAGGCCCCTGGGACTGCGCCCAGGCGCTGGCGGCGCCAAGGATGAAGATGGTCGTGGTCACGGCGGCTTGCCGTGCCCGAACAATGCTTTCTTTAAGACTGCTGCGCTGGCGTGATGTCATTTCCATGCTCCTTGAAAGTCCGTCGGCGAGGGCCTGCGGTGGCGCCAGTTTGCGATTCAAATGTGGATGCAATATGGGCACGCCTCCACACTTTGCGCACAATCTGCGGGTCTAATCACGCTCACCATGCGCCTGCGTCTCGTTCATACCCTCTCCCTGCTGCTGCTCTGCGCCGTGGCCGTGGCAGTGCTGGCCATGGGCTCTGTCATGGCCTGGAATCTGCGCAATGGTTTTTCCGACTACCTGGCCGCACGCGACGCCGAGCGGCTGGAGCAGTTTGTCACGCTGGTCGAGGAACGCGCCGAGCAGGCCGGGGGCAGGGACGCGTTCAACCGGCGCGGACTCGATATGCGCGAGCTGCTGGACGCGTTCGCGCAGCGTGAAGGCTTGCAGCCGGACCGACCGCGGCCGCGTCCGCCCAGGGATGGTCAGCCGCCGCAGCCTCAGCCGCAGCCACCGGTGCCGGCCGAAGCCTTCGGTCGGCGCGTCGCGCTGTACGACAACGACGGTGAACCCCTGATCGGCCGCCCCTTGCCGCGCGACGCCGGGCCCTTCATCGAGCGCCCGGTGAAGCTGCAGGGCGAGGTCGTCGGGCGGGCCCGCATGCTGACCATCAAGCCGGTGCCGGACGCGGTGGAGACGCGTTTCCTGCGCTCCCAGTACCGCAGCATCGCCTTCGTTGCCGCGGCACTGTTGCTGCTGGTGCTGGCCTTTGCATGGTGGTGGGCGGCGCGCTGGGTCCGGCCGCTGGTAGCCATCCAAGACGCGACGCGTCGCATTGCCCGCGGCGAATTGAATGTGCGATTGCGCATTCAGCGCAGCGACGAAATCGGCGACGTGGTGCGCAACGTGAACCGCATGGCCGAGGACCTGCAGGCACTGGAAGGATCGCGTCGACGCTGGATCGCCGACATCTCACACGAACTGCGCACGCCCCTGACGGTGTTGCGCGGCGAGATCGAGGCCATCCGGAACGGCGTGCGCGCGCTGTCTGTGGATGCCATGGCTTCGCTGCACGAGGAAGTGCTGCGCATCTCGGCCCTGGTCGACGACCTGCACCTGCTGGCGCTGTCCGACCTGAAGGTGCTGCCCTGCCACCCGGCCGAGGCCGACGCGGTGCAGATCGTGCAGTCGCTGGTGCAGCGTTTTGCCACGCGCGCCGCGAACCGGGGTCTCACGCTGAAATGCGACCTCGGGTCCCTGAGCCGGCTGCCGGTGTGCTGGGACGGCGCGCGCATCGAACAACTCGTCGCCAATCTGCTGGAGAACAGCTTGCGCTACACCGACGCGCCGGGCGAGGTGCTCATCACGCTGCGCTGCGTGGCGGCGCGCGTCACCCTCGCCATCGACGACAGCGCGCCCGGTGTCCCGCCCATGGACCTGGCGCGCCTGTTCGAGCCGCTGTACCGGGCCGAGTCGGCGCGCGACCGGCACAGCGGCGGCAGCGGTCTGGGGCTGGCCATCTGCGACGCGATCGCCAAGGCCCATGGAGGCCGCATCACGGCCTCGGCTTCCGTGCTGGGCGGCCTGCGCTTGAGCATCGAACTGCCGGCGTCGGCCAAGGTGCCGGCATGACACCGCCCATCGAGCGCCGCCTGCAGGACCGGCGCGTGCTGGTGGTCGAGGACGATGCCAAGATCGCCCAACTGCTGCTCGACTATCTGCGCAGCGAAGGTTTTGAAGCGGATGCGGTCGGCGACGGCCAGCAGGCGCTGGACCGGATCCGCCAACGGGTGCCGGCCGCCATCGTGCTGGACCTGATGTTGCCGGGGCTGGACGGCCTGGGCGTGTGCCGGGCCGTTCGCGCTTTCAGCGATGTGCCGATCCTGATGCTGACGGCGCGCGTGGACGAGGTGGACCGCCTGCTGGGCCTGGACAGCGGCGCCGACGACTATGTGTGCAAACCCTTCAGCCCGCGTGAAGTCGTAGCCAGGGTGCGCGCCCTGCTGCGCCGCGCCCAAGGCCGGCTGCTGCCCGCTGTGCCGTGGAGCATCGACGAAGAAGCCCTGCGCATCGCCTGGCGCGGCCAGTGGCTGGCGCTCACGGTGCTGGAATTTCGCATGCTGCGCCTGCTGCTGGGCCGTCCCGGCAGGGTGTTCTCACGCGCCCAGCTGCTCGACACGGTGCACGCCGAGCAGCGCGACGTGAGTGACCGCGCCATCGACAGCCACATCAAGAACCTGCGCCGCAAGATTCAACTCGCCGAGCCGGGATGCGAGTGCATCGCCTCGGTCTACGGCGTGGGCTATCGCTTCGATCTGCCCGACTGAGCTCAGCGCAGGTTGCCCGTGTGGCCCAGCGAATAGCGGCCCGGCTGCGGCCACACCGTCAGGCCGTGGGGTTCAGCGCCGACCTTGATCTTGTTCACTGCGCCGCTGCTGGTGTCGATGCGGTACACCATGTCGTCAAAACGGCCCGACAGCCACAGCCATTTGCCGTCGGCGCTGACGTTGCCCATGTCCGGGCTGCCGCCGCCCGGGATCAGCCACTGCGCTGTGACCTTGTTGCTGGCGAAGTCGATCACCGTGACGCCGCCGCCGCCGCGGGGCTTGCCGTGGATCTTGTGCGTGCCGCGGTTCGCCACATACAGGCTCTTGCCGTCGCGGCTCGGATACAGGCCGTGCGCGGCCAGACCGGTGGCGATGAAGCCGACCTCCTTCATGCTTTCGCCGTCGACCACGTGCACGCCGTCGGCCATCATGTCGGCCACATAGAAACGCCGGCCGTCGGGCGAGATCCGGATGTCCTGCGGCATGCCCTTGGTGCTGGTGCAGATCTCGGTGTTCAGGGGGTCGAAGGGCAGCTTGGTTTCCTTGAAGCGCGTGGTCGGCATGGTGAGCCTGAGGTAGCCCGTGACCTCGCGCTTGACCAGATCGATCTTCGCCACCGAGCCGTTGAATTCACAGGTGAACAGAGCGTAGCGGCCATCGATGGAGAAGTCGGCGTGGTTGATGCCGCCGCATTGCGGCGTGTCGATGGAGTACTGCAGGGCCATGGTCTGCGGGTCGCGGAAGTCCAGCCGCTTGTGCGCCTCGGCCACGATGATGGACGACTTGCCGTCGGGCGTGAAGTAGACGTTGTACGGGTCGTCGACCAGGATCGACCTGCCGGGTTTGCCGGTCAGCGGGTCCACGGGCGTGAGGCTGCCGTCCTTGCGACGCTCGGCGTTGTTCGCCACCCACAGCGTCTTCAGGTCCCAGGACGGAACGATGTGCTGGGGCGCGGCGCCGACCTTGAAGCGGTCCACCACCTTCAGCGTGGCGGGGTCGATCACGTAGACATCGTTGGAGCGTAGATGCGGCACGTAGATGCGCTCCAGATGGCCCTTCACCGCCGGGCTCATGTGGGCGGTGCCGATTTCGCTGTACAGGTTGCGGGCATCGACCACGGCCGGCATGCCGGCTACGGGGTTGATCTGTTCTGCGGCTTTGGTGGCGGATTCCGGTGTGGTCGCTGCGAAAGAGGCCAGAACGGCGCACAGACCGGTGAGCAGGGCCAGGGGGGAGGCGATGGAGTGCTTGGTTTTCATGGGTCGATTGGATGCAAGGTAATGAACAGGCGGTCAATGAGAGCGGGTCAGTGCCTGTATGGCCGTGACCGAAGTTTGCACGATTTGCGCAAGACCCTGCTGGCCGAGCTGCGCCGTGGCGCGGTGCGGGTCGCCGTAGACGCCATCGCGCTTGGACTGCTGGGCCGTGTCGGCCAGGGCCGCGGCGCGTACCAGGGACCTGTCAACGGCCAGGGCCAGCGAGGTGTCGGCCAGGCCGGCATGGGTGCCGATTTCGTAGTCGCTGTAGCCGGCGCTGCGCAGGCTGGCCACGAAGGTGGTTTGCGTGACGCGGTAGTACTCGAGCAGGGCATGGACGCGGCTGCTCTTGTCGGCCGCCCATTCGCGGTTCAGCTTGGCGGCCACGCGCTCCTCGCTCTTCTGGTAGCCGCCATGGTCTCCCAGGAACACCACGTCGCGAAAGCCGTGCTGTTTGAAGCTGCGTGCCGTCGATTCCAACATCGCTTCGAAGGTGGCCTCGGAGATGGATATCGTGCCGGCAAAGCGCATGTGCGCCGCGGCCGGGTGGATGCTGCCCTCGGGCACATACGCCATGACGGGCGCGACCAGTGCATTGCCCAGCTTGTGCGCGATCTCGCTGGCCAGGAAGCGCACGCGCACATTGTGTTTGCCCAGCACCATGTGGGGCCCGTTCTGCTCGGTCCCACCGATCGGGATCAGCACCGTGGTGGCGCCGGCTGCGACGCGCTCGCGCACTTCGGTCCAGGTCAGGTCCTCGAGCTGATTGATGGGCGCATCGGCCGCCAGCGCGGGCTGCAGCGCAAAAAGACATGCGAAAAACCAGACCGCAGGACGCACAAAAAACCGCATGTCAAACCGTTCGTTCAGGGGGGGGCAAAAAAGACAGGCCTGCACTCGGCAGGCCTGTCTGAATTGTAGAGTGAAGTGCGCTCAGTGCTGCGTCAGCACCTTGTCAAAGGTGTCGCTGCGGCCCTGATGGGGCTGGGGTTTGATGCCCAGCAGGCGCGCCAGCAAGGGGTAGACGTCCAGGTTGCTGAAACCTTCGGTCAATCGTGCGCCACCCTGAAACGCCGGTCCGTGCGCCATGAACAGGGCTGCCATCTGCGGGTCTGCCGGGTCGAAACCATGGGCGCCGCCGCCCGGTGGATTGCGCGCCAGCGATTCGCGCGTGGCCAGCGACCATTCGATGTCGGCCAAACAGACGAAGGGCGGCACACGGCGATTCTGGCCATAGTCAAAGCGCTGCGGCAACTGTTCCTTGGGCCAGCACTGCACGTGTTCATGCGGGCGGCTCAGTTTTTCCTTCACTTCCGCTTCGCGCCCTGGCAGGGGCGTGAAGCCGAGCAGCGGGCCGTAGGCCGAAAAGCGCTCCACTGAAGTGGTGTCGAACATGTCGTCGAGCAGCACCACGCGCTCGGCCGAGATCGGCGCCATGCCATGGTCCGAGACGATGAGCAGATTGGTCTGGTCCAGCAGTCCGCGCGCCTTCAGGCCCTCCACCAGTCGTCCCACGGCCTGGTCGATCTGCGCCATGGCCTGCATTGTGGCCTCGCCTTGTGGGCCGGAGCGGTGCCCGGCGCTGTCCACCGTTTCGAAGTACAGGGTGATGAAGTCGGGCCGTGTTGCGCGCGGACGGTCCAGCCAGCCGAGCACCTCGTCGACCCTTGTCTCGGGCGGCAGCTTGGAGTCGTAGACGCGCCAGTCGGAAGGACGCACCCCCTGGATGTCGGTCTCGGAGCCGGGCCAGAACAGGGTTGCAGCCTTCAGTCCCTGCTGCTCGACGCTGACCCAGATTGGTGTGGCACCGTCCCACCAGCGCCGGTCCGCCAGCGCCGCACGGTTGCCCAGGCTGAACAGCACGTCCGGGATCAGCGGGTCGGCCATGGTGTTGTTCACGATGCCGTGGCGGTCCGGCACCAGACCGGTGACCAGGGTGTAGTGGTTTGGGAAGGTCACGCTGGGAAAGCTCGGGACCATGCCCTGCGTGGCCAGCACGCCTTGCCTGGCCAGCGCGTTGAGCACGGGCGTCACGCCGCGTTGCAGGTAGTCGGGACGGAAGCCGTCGATGGACACGAGGATCAGCGGTGCCGGGTGCGCCAGGGGCGCAGCGGTGGCAGCGGGCCGGGGCGCCAGCGGCGCGCAAGCCGACAGCAGGGCGGCCAGGGCCAGGGCAAGAAAGCGGGTGGGCAGGTTCATGGCCGGCATTCTCGCAGCGCCGTGTTGCAGTTGGATGAAAGGGCCTCAATAGGGTTTGAAGTTCGCCCCGGTGCGTCGCTCGGGCGCGGCCAGGCGCGGCTTTTCGCTGCGTGCTAGGCGTGCCGCCGCCTGGGTCGGGCGAGTGCTGCTTTGGCGCGCCTCGTCTCCCGTCTTGAAGAATGCCACGGCCTGCTGCAACTGCTCCGCTTGACCCGAGAGTTCCTCGCTGGTCGCGGCCAGTTCCTCCGATGCCGAGGCATTTTGCTGCGTGGCCTGGCTGAGTTGCCCCATGGCGCCGCCGATCTGTCGCACCGACTCGCTCTGCTCGGCACTGGCGGCGGCGATTTCCTGCACCAACTCGGAGGTCTTGCGGATGTCGGGAACGATGTTCTCAATGAGTTTGCCTGCGCGCTCTGCGGTGGCCACGGAATTGCTCGCCAGGTCGCCGATTTCCTTGGCGGCGTGCTGGCTGCGTTCCGCCAGTTTGCGCACTTCGGCGGCTACCACGGCAAAACCCTTGCCGTGTTCTCCGGCGCGTGCCGCTTCGATTGCGGCGTTGAGCGCCAGAAGATTGGTCTGGTAGGCGATGTCATTGACGATGGCGATGGTGGCGGCGATCTGTTTCATGGCGGCCACCGTCTGCCCGACCGCGTTGCCACCGTCCATGGCTTCCTTGCTGGCCTGGGTGGCCATGGCGTCGGTGATCCTGGCGTTGTCGCTGTTCTGACTGATCGATGCCGACATGACATCGATGGAGGTTGTGGTCTGTTCCACGCTGGCCGCCTGCTCGCTGGCTGACTGCGACAGCGACTGCGCCGTGGCGCTGACCTGATTGGCCGCACCGGTCAGGGCATCGGCCGCAGCACGCACCTCGCCCATGATGCGGGTCAGGTTCTCTGCTGTGCTGTTGGCGTTGTCCTTGACCCGGCCAAAGAGTCCCTGGTAGTCGCGCTCGACGCGGGCCGTCAGGTCGCCCTGGGCGAAGGCCACCAGCACCCGGGCCACGTCATTGAGCCCCTGCTCGCTGGTCTGCATCAACTGGTTCATGCCGGCAAAGAGCGTGGCAAAAAAGCCGGTCTTGCCGCTCAGGTCCAGGCGTTGGCTGAACTCGCCCTTGGAGGCCGCTTGCACCATGGCGGCAATGTCTTTTTCTGAAGCGATTTCGGCCGTGCGGTCAAGCCAGTGGGTGACGCGGCCAATGCTCTGACCTTGGGCGTTCAGGATGGGTTTGGCCAGCAGCCGGATTTGCCGTCCCGCGATCTCCAGATCCACGGTTTCGCCGGTGCGCACGGCCTGGTCGAAGCGATTCTCCGTATCGGGATCGCGGAACAGGCTGGCGAGCTTTTTGCCGTGAAATTTGTCTGCGTCAAAACCGACGCCGCCAAACAACTGCAACAGGTTTTTCGCGGCTGGCGTGGCGTGCACGAATTGGGCATCGGCGTTGGAGATGGTGACGCATTCAGGCAGGCTGTCCAGCGCCATGCGGATGCGCAGATTGCTTTGCGCCGCTTCGGCCGCCTCCTTGAGCGAAGCCTGCACCTTGTCGACTGCAGCGCAAATGCGCAACTTCTGTCCCGGCAGGCGCTTCATGGACTGGTCGAGTCGACCCTCGGAATAGGCGCCCACCACATCCACCACATGCATGGTGTCGGCAATGTGCGATTGCACGACGCTGTTCACCGCTTGCGCCATGGCACCGTAGGCACCGGGCAGCTCGTGTACCGGCATGGCGTGGTCGATCATGCCTTGCTCATGCTGGCGCGCCAGTTCGCCCTGGGCCTGCTGGAACTGCGTCAGCACGCCCTGCATGTGGGCCATGGCGCTGGTGAGTTGCCCGATTTCATCCTCGCGTCGGGTCGTGAGTTCGCTCGACAGGTCGCCCTGTGCAATGCGCTGGGCCGCGTCGGTGACCAGCCCCATGGGCCGTATCACCATACGCCGTATCAGCAACAGCATGACGCCGGCGATCACCAGCACGATTGCCATGCCAACCAGTGCGAAGATGTTGCGCAGTCGGCTTATCTCGGCGGTGTATTCATCCGCGTAGATGCCGCCGGCGACGACCCAGTTCCAGTTCTTCAGGTAGTTGAAGGCGACCAGCTTGTCACGCGGGCTGGTCTCGCCGAGCTCCTTGTTGATCCAGGGATAGCGGATGAGGCCGTTCTTCTGTTCAAGCATGTCCTTGATGAACTCGCGCCCGCCTGCGTCCTTGGACGCCAGCATGCTCTTTCCCTCAAGCGACGGGTGCACGATCAACTTGCCGTAGCTTTCCCCTGGCTTGGCGTCCAGCACATAGAAATAGCCGCTCTGGCCGATCTTGAGCCCGCGTATGGTTTCCTTGAGCGCCAACAGGTAATCGGAAAAATCGAGCCCGACAAAACTCAGGCCGATGACCTTGCCCTGTGCGTCACGGATGGCGTCGTACTGCGTCATGTACTGGCGGCCGAAGAGCGTGGCCAGTCCGACATAGCTTGCGCCCTCGAGTGCGGCCTTGTAGCCCGGGTGGGCTCGATCGAGCAGCGTGCCCACAGCCCGCTCGCCTTTGGCGTTCTTCAGCGAGGTGTTGATGCGTACAAAGTCATCGCCTGTCTTGGCAAAAACGGTGGCCACAGCGCCCGTCATGGCGGTGAACCGGTCGACGACGGGGAAGTCCAGGTTGACGGTTATTCCTTCCAGCTTCAGGGTGGGCGTGGCCGTACCCTGGATGTCCGTGCTGGCAGGGATGAGCTCCATCCGGCCCGCCAGATTGGCCTGGAAGGACTTGGCCAGCGCTGCCGTGCGCAGCCGCAAATCACGATCTGCGCCTTCAATGAGCGCGCTCAGCATCTTTGTCTTGTCGTCAACCTCGGCGCTGGTTCGCGCCTCGATGATCTGCGCCACGGAATAGCCGATGGCGAGCACGCTCAATGCCAGCACGGTGATGACCAGCGCAAAGTTGCTCAGGGCAAGTTTGCTTCCCAGGCTGGTGCGTTGCCACCAGGATGTCAGTTGCTTCATTCTGGGATTTCTTCCGGATGGGTTGTTGGCGCAGGCAGGGGCCGGTCGCGCCGGTCGTCGCCGAGCTTGAGAGCGGGATAGGACCAGAGGGCTGGTTTGTCAGTTCAGCTTTTAACACCTTCAACAGGTGTTGGGCGCTGACAACGTTGTCTTTACCTGGAATCTTCGCGAAGACGTGAGTCGGGTGTTGAGGGTGCGCGCTGCCTACAGCACCTTGCTCAGGAAGCGGCGTGTGCGTTCTTCCTTCGGGCTGTCAAATAGCTGGGCCGGTGTTCCTTCTTCCACCATCAGGCCATCGTCGAGGAACAGCACGCGGTCGGCCACCTGACGGGCAAAGCCCATTTCGTGCGTCACCACCACCATGGTCATGCCTTCCTCCGCCAGGGACTGCATCACCGCCAGGACTTCTCCCACCATTTCAGGGTCCAGCGACGAGGTGGGCTCGTCGAACAGCATGATGCTGGGTTGCATGGCCAGGGCGCGGGCAATGGCCACGCGCTGCTGCTGGCCGCCCGACAACTGGTTCGGGTAGGCGTCGATCTTGTCGAGCAGACCCACCTTGAGCAGCAGTTCGTGGGCTCTTGCATGGGCCTGCTTTGGCGTGAGACCACGCACCTTGCAGGGTGCCAGAGTGATGTTCTCCAGCACCGTCTTGTGCGGGAACAGGTTGAAGCGCTGGAACACCATGCCGATCTCGGCGCGCAGGGCGTCGACATCGGTTTTGGCTTCGTGCACCGACACGCCGCGCACCAGCACGCGTCCGCCCGACGCGTCTTCCAGGCCGTTGAGGCAGCGCAAAAAGGTGCTCTTGCCCGACCCCGAAGGGCCGATCACGCACACCACTTCCGAGGCGCGCACCACGCAGTCGATGCCGCGCAGCACGGCCAGATCGCCGAAGCGCTTGGTCAGTCTCTCAACGCGAATCACCTCGTCCATAGCGTGCCTCCAGTTTTTTCACGCCCCAGGCCAGGCCCAGCGTCAGGAACCAGTACATCAGCGAAATCGTCAGGTAGGGCTCCCAGTAGCGCGAATAGGCGCCAGCCACCGTGCGCGCGGCGTAGGCCAGTTCGGCCAGGCCGATGGCCGAGATCAGCGACGAGTCCTTGAGCAGCGAGATGGCGTTGTTGCCCAGTGGCGGCAGCATGCGCCGAAAGGCCTGGGGCAGGACGATGTGGAACAGGGTGCGCGGGTAGGACAGGCCGAGAGAGCGCGAGGCCTCGACCTGGCCACGGTCGATCGACTGAATGCCGGCGCGAAAGATCTCCGAGATGTAGGCGCCGGAATTCAGCGTGAGCGCGATCACGCCCGACAGGAAGGCGCCGTAGTTCTGCTTGAGGTTGCGTGCCGTCTCGCCCGAGATCAGCAGGCCGTCGTTCGGGTTGATGAACAAGGGCAGCACGGCAAAGTGGATCAGCAGTATCTGCACAAACAGCGGCGTGCCGCGAAAGAAGCTGACGTAGACCGTGGCGGGCCAGCGCAGGGCGTAGCGGCAAAGCTGCCGCGCCGGCGCATGCCGCGCTTGCGCCAGCCGCGCCAGGCCGATGGCCAGGCCCAGCGCCGTGCCCTGCACGATGCAGATCATCGTCACCAGCACGGTCATCTGCAGGCCGCGCCAGAACAGCACGGCGTATTCCGCAATGATGTCGGCGCGAAACCAGCCGAACCAGAGCAATTGCTCCATGGATCAGGAATGCGCTCGCTTACTGCGCGGGCAGCGTTGGAGCCTCGGCCTGGAACCACTTCTTGTAGATCTGCGCGTAGCTGCCGTCGGCCTTGATGGCCACGAGTCCGGCGTTGAGCTTGTCCAGCAGCGCCTTGTTGCCCTGCTTCACGACGATGCCGAAATATTCCTTGGGGAAGGCCGGGTCGCTCACGGTCTTGAGTTGCTTGTGCTCCTGCGCGCGAAAGGCGATCACGCCGTTGTCGCCGATGGCTGCGTCAACGCCGCTGTTGGCCAGTTCGGAGATCACCACGGGCGTGCTCTCGAAGCGGCGGATGTCGGGGTTGGTCTTGCCGAATTCGCGCGAGGCCGTGTCGTCGCCGGTGCTGCCCGTGACGACGCCGATCTTCTTGCCGGCCAGGTCCTTCAGGCTCTTGGCTGTGCTGTCCTTGTGCACGGCGATGAGCTGGCGTGCCTCGAAGTAGGGGATGGTGAAGTCGTAGGACTGTTTGCGTTTGTCGTTGATGGTCACGCCGGAAATCACCAGGTCCACGTCGCCGTTGTTCAGCGCGGCAAAGATTCCGGTCCAGGGCGTGTTCACGACCTTGATCTGCAGGCCGGCCTTTTGCGCCACGGCCTTGATGATGTCCACGTCGTAGCCGACGATTTCCTTGGTCGGGTTCTCGTAGGCGAAGGGGCGGTAGGTGGCGCTGGAGCCCACGACCAGTTCGCGGTTCTGGGCGTGGACGCTGCCAAGGGCGAGTGCGAGCAGGCTGGCTGAAGCCAGTAGTTTGTGCAGAAGGTTCATGGTGCGGTCCTGGGGATGCTGTTGTATTGATGGTGCGGCTTGCGCGCAGATGCGCCGGAGCGGGCCAATGGTAACCCTCGGACTGCGCAGGCTGCATTCCGCCGGTCATTGGAGCCGCCAGACAAACGTGAATAATCGCCCATCCATGAAGCATCCGTCCACCCTGGAAGAAATGCGCGCCCGCTACGGGCCGCGCCATCGCTGGTTGCTGCTGCTGTCGGTGATGGTCGGGACCATGGCGTCCATCATGTCTTCGACCATCGTGAACGTCGCCATTCCCGACATGAGCCGGCATTTCGTTTTGGGCCAGGGGCGCGCGCAATGGGTCACTTCGGGTTTCATGGTGGCCATGACGGTGTCCATGCTGACCACGCCCTGGCTGTTGGGACGCTACGGCTACCGCCGCACCTACGTGGGAACCATGTTGTTGCTGCTGCTCGGCGGACTGGTGGGCGGCTTCTCCAACGACTTTGCCCTGCTGCTGGCGGCGCGCGTAGCCGAGGGTCTGGCCGCCGGTGTGGTGCAGCCTATTCCCGTGATCATCATCATGCGCGCCTTTGCGCCGGACGAGCAGGGACGCGCCAGCGGCATCTTCGGCATGGGTGTGGTGCTGGCGCCGGCCATCGGCCCCAGCGTGGGCGGCGTACTGGTGGACCTGTTCGGCTGGCGCTCCATCTTCTTCATGGTCGTTCCCTTTTGCCTGGCCTCTCTGTGGCTGGCGCAGCGTTATGTGCCCGTCACGGCGCCCGGCGGGATCGCCGCCAACGCCCAGGGCAATTCCCTGGACTGGCGCGGCCTGCTGCTCGGCGCCGTGGGTACGCTGTGCCTGCTCAACGGCATGGTGGCCTTGCATGAGGCCGCAATGGCGCAGGCGGCGCTGTTGTTGGCAGCGGCCGTGGCGGCGCTGATGGTCTTTGTCTGGTGGCAGCGCCGCATGTCGCGTACCGGCCGCGAACCACTGATGAATCTGGGACTTTTTGGCCACAGGCCCTTTGCCATGGGCTCGATCGTGGCTTTCATTTACGGCACAGCATTGTTCGGGTCCACCTATCTGCTGCCCGTGTACTTGCAGTTGGCGTTGGGCCTTTCGCCATCGCATGTCGGCAGCATCCTGTTGCCCGCCGGACTGGTGTTGGCAGGAACGATTGCAATGGTGGGTCGCATGGCGGACCGTCACCCCACCTATCTGCTGGTCAGCACGGGGCTGTGCCTGCTGGCCCTGTCCTTTGCACTGATGCTGACCGTGTCCCTGGGGACGGCGCTCTGGGTACTGGTGCTGTGGGCGGTTCTGGGGCGCATCGGTCTGGGCTTCATCCTGCCCTCGCTCAACCTGGGTTCCATGCGCGGCCTGCACCAGCACCAGATCGCTCAAGGCGCAAGTGCCATCAATTTCGTGCGCATGCTGGGTGGTGCCATTGGCGTGAGCCTGTGCGGCATCGTGCTCGAGTGGCGGCTCACCGCGCATGGGGACTCCCTCACGCGACTGGCCAGCAGCCCTGAACGGCTGGCCGCCTTTGATGAGGTTTTTGCCATGCTGGCCGCGCTGTGTTCGCTGGCACTGCTGGCCGCCTGGCGACTGCGCGACGCACCTGCGTCGTCCCAGCCCTGAACCTCAGATACGCTTCACCAAGGCTTCGGATTTGGAATCTGGCGGCTGCGCCATGGGCACTGCCGCCACCAGGGACCGGGTGTATGCATGGTCTGGTGCGTGAAACAGGCGTTGCGGCGGACCTTGCTCGACGATGCGGCCCTGGTACAGCACGGCCACGTCGTGGCACAGATGGCTCACCACGGCGAGGTCGTGGCTGATGAGCAGATACGTGATGCCGAATTGCTGCGCCAGATCCTGCATCAGGTTCAGCACCTGCGCCTGCACCGACACGTCGAGCGCGCTCAGCGGCTCGTCCGCCACGATGAGCTTCGGGCGGCAGATCAACGCCCGGGCCATGGCCACGCGCTGGCGCTGGCCGCCGGAAAATTCGTGCGGGTATTTGTCCAGATCCCTTGCGCCCAGTCCCACGCAGGCCAGCACTTCCCCGGCGCGTTCGCGCTGCTCGGCGCGGCTGGTCTTGCCTTGCGCGTCCAGCGGTTCGGCCACGATGCGAGCCACCGTCTGCCTGGGGTCGAGCGAGCCATAGGGGTCCTGGAACACCATCTGGAAATCGCGCCGCGCCGCCTGCAAGGCCGAAGCGTCCAGCGCGTGCAGATCGCGTCCGAGCAGGCGCACGCTGCCCGAGGTGGGTTTGTCCAAGGCCATGACGAGGCGCGCCAGCGTGGATTTTCCCGAGCCGGATTCGCCGACGATGCCCAGATTGCGCCCCGCCGTGAGGTTGAAGCTCACGCCGTTGAGCGCCAGCGCCTGCGGCGTGGGCCCCCAGGGCTTGGCGCGTGGCAGCGGGTAATGGCGCACCAGATCGCGCACCTCCAGCAAGGGCGTGGTCATGTGGCGCTATCCGGTGGGCTTTGATCGAGACGAAGGCAGCGCGCCTGATGGCCGGCATCCAGTGGCACGGGGGGGGGCGGCACAGCACTGCAGGCGTCCACGGCCATCGTGCAGCGACCGGCAAAAGGGCAGCCCGGCGGCAGGTCGGCGAGTTCGGGAACGCTGCCCGGGATGGTGGCGAGCCGCGTGCCGGGCAGAGCGCCGAGCCTGGGGCGTGCGCCCATCAGGCCACGCGTGTAGGGATGGGCCATGTGGGCAAAGACCTGACTCGTCGCGCCGCTTTCGACCACGCTGCCGCCGTACATGACGAGCATGCGCGCGACGTTTTGCGCCACCACGCCCAGGTCGTGCGAGATCAGCAGCAGCGCCATGTTGCGCTCCTGCACCAGCTCCTGGATGAGCTGCAGGATCTGCTTTTGCAGCGTCACGTCCAGCGCTGTGGTGGGCTCGTCGGCGATAAGCAGGTCGGGGCCGCAGGCCAGTGCCATGGCGATGGTGATGCGCTGGCGCTGGCCGCCGGAGAACTGGTGCGGATAGGCGTCAAAGCGCCGGGTGGCATCGGCAATGCCCACGCGCTCCAGCAGGGCGATGGACTGGGCTTTTGCCGCGGCGCGGGTCAGCCGCTGATGCAGGCGCAGCGGTTCGGCCACTTGGTCGCCAATGCTGTGCACCGGGTTCAGCGCCGTCATGGGTTCCTGAAACACCATGGCGATGCGGTCACCGCGGATGCGGCACAGGCTGGGTTCAGCCAGCCCCACCAGCTCCTTGCCATCGAGCTTGATGCGGCCCGTCACCTGGGCGTTGTCCGGCAGCAGGCCCATGAGTGCCAGCGCGGTGATGGATTTTCCGCAGCCGGATTCGCCGATCAGCCCGAGCGTCTGGCCGCGCTCGAGCGAAAAGCTCAGGTCCCGCACGGCGCGCACGGCACCGCGCCGGGTGTGCAAAAAAACGTTCAGTTCCTGGACTTCGAGCATGGCCATGGGCTGTCAGCGGCGCCGCGAGAGGCGCGGGTCCAGGATGTCGCGCAGGCCGTCGCCCAGCAGGTTCAGTCCCATCACGGCCAGGGCAATTGCCAGCCCCGGGAACACGGCCAGGCGTGGCGCCTGGAACAGTAGGGTCTGGGCTTCGCTGAGCATGCGGCCCCAGGACGGCTGCGGCGGCTGTGTGCCCAGGCCCAGGTAAGACAGGGCGGCTTCGGCCAGGATGGCGATGGCGAACTGTATCGTGGCCTGCACGATCAGCACCGGCAGGATGTTGGGCAGCACATGCTCCAGCGTGATGCGCCAGCGGCCCTTGCCGCAGGCGCGCGCCGCCAGCACATATTCGCGCGCCAGGATGGATTTGGCGCTGGCCCGGCTGATGCGGGCAAAGGTCGGGATGTTGAAGATGCCGATGGCGATGATGGAGTTGCCTATGCCGGCGCCGAAGACGGCGGTGAGCATGATGGCCGACAGGATGGCCGGGAAGGCGAAGGTGAAGTCCGCCAGCCGCATGATGACTTCGTCCATCCAGCCGCCGCGCGTCGCCGCCAGCAGGCCCAGCGCTGTGCCCATGCTCAGCCCCATGCCGACAGCGATCACGCCCACGGCGATGGAGTTGCGCGATCCCACGAGCAGCAGCGACACCACATCGCGCCCCAGGGGGTCGGTGCCCAGCCAGTGCGCGAGAGAGGGCGTCTGCAATTTGAGCGCAAGCTCCACCTCGTACACCGGCCAGGGTGTCCAGAACAGCGACAGCAGGGCCGACAGCAGCAGGGCCAGCGTGAGCAGGGCGCCGATGACGAAGCTCGGATGGCGCAGGGCGCTGGACCAGCGCTCGCTCGACGCAGCAGGCATGGGCTTCAAGACGTTCTTTGCCATCAGATGTCGCGCGAGGCTATGCGCGGATCGATCACCGCGTACAGCAGGTCGACGATGAAGTTGATCAGCACCACCATGGCAGCGAGCAGCATGACGCAGTTGCGCACCACGATCAGATCCCGGTTGGCGATCGATTGAAAGATCAGGCGCCCCAGCCCCGGCAGGTAGAAGACGTTCTCCACCACGATGGTGCCGGCCAGCAGGTTGGCGAACTGCAGCCCCATGACGGTGACCACGGGGATCAGCGCGTTGCGCAGCACATGTCCCCACAGCGTGGCGCGGCGCGACAGGCCCTTGGCCCGCGCCGTGCGCACAAAGTCCTCGCGCAGCACTTCCAGCACCGCCGAGCGCGTGACACGTGCCAGGATCGCTGCCTGCACCACGGCCAGTGACACGGCGGGCAGCAGCAGCGACTTGAGGGCTTCCCAGGGACTTTCGCCCCAGCCCGGGAAGCCGCCGGCGGAGAACCACTGCAGGTGGACCGAGAAGAACAGGATCAGCAGGATGGCAAACCAGAAATTGGGCAGGGCCATGCCGAGCTGGCTCAGCGCCATCACGCCGATGTCACCCAGGCGGTGATGCCGCGCTGCGGCGTAGACGCCGGCGGCGAGCGCCAGCACCGCACTGAGCAGCATGGCCATGATGGCCAGCGGAACCGTCACGGCCAGTCGCTCCCAGACCAGTTCGGAAACGGGTGTGCTGTAGGCATAGCTCAATCCCAGGTCGCCCTGCAGCAGGCCGGCGATCCAGTGCAGGTAGCGCTCCAGTGGCGGGCGGTCCAGCCCGAGTTGCGCGGCCAGCGCCTGCACCGCCTGCGGCGAAGCGTCGGGCCCCATCTGCAGCAGCGCGGCATCGCCCGGCAGAATTTCCAGCATGCCGAAAATGACCAGCGACGCGCCGGCCAGTGTCGCCAGCAGGATCAGCGCCCGTTTCAGCAGGAAGATGCTCATGGGGTGGGGCGCGACTGCGCTTGGCCGGCAGCCCCAGCCCACGCAGTGTTTTTTACCTGTCGACCTCGCGCTGTCGCGCAAGGTCGGATAATTCGAAGCATGTTGTTTTGCACCCCGTTTTCGCCTCGATTCCCCCGGGCCATGAAGTTCGCAGGCATTCTATGGCACTGATGATCACCGACGAGTGCATCAACTGCGATGTGTGCGAGCCCGAATGTCCGAATCTGGCCATTTATCTGGGGCCGGAAATCTACGAGATCGACCCCGACAAGTGCACGGAATGCGTGGGCCACTTTGATGAACCGCAGTGCGTGCAGGTTTGTCCCGTGGCCTGCATTCCATTGAATCCGCAGCACGCCGAGGACAACGAGAGCCTGTGGCGCAAGTACCGGCGCCTGCAGGCTGCATCCCTCCCCTGATCAGTCTGGCGTCACGGGCGGCGCTTCTGGCCGCGGCGGTTTCGGTCTGGGCGGCTTGCTGGTGTGTGCCAGCATGGTCGCCTTGTCCATCTCGCCTGAGAGCATCGCGGGCACGGCCTTGAGGCTGCGCGCGATGGCTTCTTCGATCAGTACACGGTCGTCCTGTGACGGCTTTTTCAGCACCCAGTTCGCGACCTCGGCCTTGTTGCCGGGGTGGCCTATGCCCAGGCGCAGGCGCCAGTAGTCTGCGCTGCCCAATTGGCCGTGGATGTCGCGCAAGCCGTTGTGCCCGGCGTGGCTGCCACCGAACTTGAGCTTGACCTGCCCCGGCAGCACATCGAGTTCGTCGTGCGCCACCAGGATCTCCTCCGGTGCGATCTTGAAGAAGCGCGCCAGCGCTGCGACCGACTTGCCCGACAGGGTCATGAAGGTCTGTGGCTGCAGCAGCCACAGGTTTTGGCCGTGGATCATGGTGCGTCCCATGAAGCCGTGATAGCTGCGCTCGGGCAGCAGGCTCACCTTGAGTTCCCGCGCCAATGCGTCGAGCCACCATGCGCCGGCGTTGTGCCGTGTGGCCTCGTATTCCGGGCCCGGGTTGCCCAGGCCAACGAACAGTTTGATCATGGCAAATTATCGGTGGAGAAAGTGGTCGCGAAAAAAAACGGCCCACCGAAGTGGGCCGTTTTTGCAAACCGTAGAACGGATGCTTACTTCTTGGCAGCAGGCTTGGCAGCTGGCGCCTTGGCAGCAGCAGGCGCCTTGGCAGCAGCCGGAGCCTTGCCAGCGGGTGCCTTGCCGGCGGGTGCAGCACCGGCGGCAGGCGCCGCTGCGGCGTCGGCGGCAGGAACAGCTTCGCCGCCACCGATCATCACCACGGACACCAGCACCGGGTTGTTCTTGCCGTGCGTCACAGCAGTCACGCCCTTTGGCAGAACGACGTCGTTCAGGTGCAGGGATGCGCCTTTGCGCAGGCCGCTCAGGTCGACGGCGATGAACTCGGGCAGGTCTGCGGGCAGACAGGCGACTTCAATTTCCGTGATGACGTGGTTGGCGATGCAGTTTTCCGTCTTCACGGCAGGCGAATTTTCGTCGCCGCTGAAGTGCAATGGCACCTTCATGTGCAGTTTGGTATTGGCATCCACGCGCTGGAAGTCAATGTGCAGGATCAACTGCTTGTACGGGTGCATCTGCAGGTCGCGCAACAGGACCTGGCTGACTTGACCGTTCAATTCCATTTCCAGAATGGTCGCGTGGAACGCTTCCTTCTTGATGGCATGCCACAGTGCGTTGTGGTCGATTTCAATCTGTTGTGGCTGGCTCGGTGCACCGTAAACGATGCCTGGCGTGCGGCCGGTAATGCGGAGACGGCGGCTCGCACCCGTACCCTTTAGTGTGCGCTCAAATGCGACGAATTTCATAGACTACTCCTGGAGGAGCTGACCGCGACCAGTACAGCTCCGGTTAAAAAAGCCCGCCGATGGCGGGCCTGCTTTTTGTCCCGATCAGAAAATTGAAAAACCCCTCGCGGGGTTTCGCTGCAACCTAAAACAGGTTGTCCTGATCCGAGAACAAACTCATGACCGACTCTCCGTTGGCGATGCGCTGTATCGTTTCGGCGATCAGCGGAGCCACGGAAAGCTGGCGAATTTTTTGACACTGTCTGGCGGCCTGGCTCAAGGGGATGGTGTCGGTCACCACCACTTCGTCCAGTGCGTCACCCTGGGTGATGCGCTCTATCGCCGGGCCGGAAAAGATCGGATGCGTGCAATAGGCGTAGACCTTCTTTGCGCCGCGCTCCTTGAGCACCTCGGCTGCCTTCACCAGCGTTCCCGCGGTGTCGATCATGTCGTCCATGATGACGCAGTTGCGGCCTTCGATCTCACCGATGACGTGCATCACTTCACTGACGTTGGCGCGCGGACGGCGCTTGTCGATGATGGCCAGATCGCAGTTGAGCTGTTTGGCCAGGGCCCGAGCCCGCACCACACCACCGACATCGGGCGAGACCACGATCAGGTCTTCGTAGTTCTTGCGGATCAGGTCACCCAGCAAAACGGGCGAAGCGTAGATGTTGTCCACAGGGATGTCGAAGAAACCCTGGATCTGGTCGGCGTGCAAGTCCATGGTCAGGACGCGCGCCACACCGACGGCCTGCAGCATGTTGGCGACCACCTTGGCGGTGATGGGAACGCGGGTTGAGCGCGGCCGACGGTCTTGGCGGGCGTAGCCGAAATAGGGAATGACGGCGCTGATGCGTTCGGCAGAGGCGCGCTTGAGCGCGTCCACCATGATCAGCAACTCCATCAGGTTTTCGTTGGTGGGCGCGCAGGTGGACTGAACCACAAACACATCGCGGGCACGAACGTTTTGATTGATCTCGACGGTGACTTCCCCGTCGGAGAAGCGGCCTACCTTGGCCGCGCCAAGGGTGATGCCCAGATGCTGGGCGATCTCGTTGGCCATGCCTGGATTGGCATTGCCCGTGAAGACCATGAAATCATTGTTGGGAGCGGCTTGCATGGGCATTCCAGCGATTTAAAAAGTTTGCGTCTACGTGGAAGCAATCTTCACGTACAACATATTTGGCAGGGGAAGAAGGACTCGAACCTTCGCATGCTGGAATCAAAATCCAGTGCCTTAACCAACTTGGCGACTCCCCTACACTGGTTGCCAGCTATGCGCTGCCAACCGTTAAACCATCGCTGAGAGCCCATCCCATCAAAGGATGAACACTCAAATTCTCGCACTCGCGAAGCTGCCAGTCTTGCGGCGCATCGCTCCATGGCTCGTTCAATGGAGCCGGAACTGCGCAATCACGCAAATGCGCAAAAATCGCGCTTCCCGACCCCGTCATCCGACCTCTAAAACCTTTTCCTTGTAGCCATTCAAGGCCCTCTGTCACTCCGGGACAAAGGCTCTGAGCGACTTTCTGCAGATCGTTTCGGCCAAAGCCAAATGGGTCAGCAGCAAAGCCAGAAATTGTAGCAGTTTTCGAGTCCCTTGTCAGATGTGAATGCGAAAAAATCATTGAGGTGTCGAGTCCCTGTGCCGGCTTGACGACCAGAAAGCGCGCAGACGGGATTTCCAGTGGCTGCATCTTTTCACCGATGCCTTCCACCCACGCGTTGCGTCCCTGCAGGAAGAAGGGGACGTCGGCACCGAGCTTCAATCCGATGGCGGTCAAGGCGGAAAGGGGCAGGCGCAGGTCCCAAAGCCGGTTCAGTGCCAGCAGACAGGAGGCCGCGTCGGACGAGCCACCACCCATTCCGGCTTGCGACGGGATGCGCTTTTCCACCACGATGTGCGCGCCCGCACCCGCAGCCGCCATGGGTCGCAGGGCGCGTGCCGCACGCACGATCAGGTCTTCGGCCGGCAAGACTGCACCGATGTCTTCGCGGCTGATGTGGCCGTCGTGGCGAATTTCAAAATGCAGGGTGTCGTGCCAGTCGATCAGCATGAACGCCGATTGCAGCAAGTGGTAGCCGTCGGCGCGCCGGCCCGTGATGTGCAGAAACAGGTTGAGCTTGGCCGGGGCCGGAACGTCGTAAAGCGCTTGCATGGCGTGATTATCTTGCCGCGTCACTGGTCCAGCTTCAGGCGCAGTTCCACCACCGGCAGCGGCGCGGTGCGGCGCAGTTGCAGGCGGCCTTGCCCGAGCTGCGACAGATCGGCTTGCCAGCCAACGACTTCGGCGGGCCGATTGTTGAGCCAGTCAAACAGTGCTGTGACGGGAAGGGCCGTGCCGGTGGCCTGCTCTACGAGTTCGTCCAGCGTTCCCGCGCTCTGCGATTGATCACCGCGCTGCAGGTTGGCACGGTCCGCAGTCCAACTGAGTACGGCAAGAGTGGTGCCCAAGGGGCTGAGGAGCTGAAGTTCACCCTGCCCTGGATTGCCGCTGAGTTCGAAGCCGGCGGACAGGGTTTGCGCCGGCTCGGACTGGACGCTCAGTGCCATGCGCCCGGTCCAGGGTCCGGCATCGGGCTTAGCAGTTGGCCGCACGGGCTGCTGTGCGCAAGCGCCCAGCATGAGAGCGGTGATTGCCAGCAGCGCGACGAATCGGCCGCGCGGCGCACCGCCCGAGCCGGGCCTCACCATTGCACGTGCAGCCGCTTGAGGGTTTCTTCCAGTGTTTCGCTTTCTGGATTCAGCTTCACGCCTTCCTTCCAGAACTCGATGGCGCGTGCCTTTTGTCCCATGCTCCACAGCACCTCACCCAGGTGCGCGGCAATTTCCGCATCAGGGTGCGATTGATAGGCTGTTTCCAGGATGCGCGCGGCCTCAGCCTTGTTGCCCAGTCGAAACTCGACCCAGCCCAGGCTGTCGGAGATGAAGGGGTCGCCGGGCGCGTACTCCAGGGCTTTCTGTATCAGCTGCTTGGCTTCGGGCAGGCGCAGGCTGCGCTCGGCGAGCGAATAGCCCAGTGCGTTGTAGGCATGCTGGTAGTCGGGTTTGGCTGCCATGACCGCGCGCAACAGGCGCTCCATTTCGGACAGGTCACCGAGTTTTTCGGCCAGCATGGCCTGTTCGTACATGACGTCAGTGTCCGGGGCTTCTCCGGTGCTGGCCTGGCGCAGCAGATCGTAGGCCAGACGGTATTCCTTGGCGTCGCGCAGCAATTGGGCTTCGCTCAGCAACTTGGCGCGCAGTTCGTCGGGGTCGCGTCCAGGCAGATCCTGGATGAGCTTGCGCGCCTCGTTCAGTTGGCCCTGGTGTGCCAGGATGGAGGCGCGGCGTGTTTGAACACCCACCATGTCCTGGCTGTTTTCGATGCTTCCAAGCCACTTGCTGGCTGCCGCGTAATCCTTGTTGCGGATGGCAATGTCCGTCAGGTAAAGGTAGGCCTGTGCGCTGGCACGAGACGGTTCTTCTGCTGGAACGCCCACCGATTTGGCCTGCACCAGGTCCAGATACTGTTGTAGCGACTTTTGTGCCGCGGCGTATTGCTGGCTCTGCATCTGCAGCGAGCCCTGGATCAGCCATGCTGGCGTGCCCTCTGGCCTTTGCGCAATCACCGCTTGCACCTGGGTGGCCGCCTCGGCGTAGCGTTGTGCCTGCATCAACAGTCGGGCGTAGGCCAGTTGCATGTCGGGGTCAGGCCTGGCTTGCAGGTACTTTTGCAGCAGCGCTTCGCCGAGCGGCCTTTTTTGCTCCATCAACTCCAGTGCCAACAGGGCCATGCCCTCGGTCGGTCGGCCCAGTTGCTGCACCTTGTTCGCGGCATCGTCCGCGCCTGCGTTGTCGCCGGCGTTCAGGCGCATGCGAGCCACCACGGCCCAGGCCGCGCCGGCCATCGCCGGGTCCGCCAATTCGACGTCCAGCGCCTGCTCAACCACCGTGGCGGCCAGTTTGTGGTCGGAGGCGCGCAAATAGTTGCGCGGAATCGATGCCAGGGACTGCAATCTTTGCTCCGGCGGCAGTGCCGCCAAGGCGCTCTTGAGCGGCTCCATGGTTTCCCGGACGCGGTTGAGCCCGATCAGGATTTGCAGCAAATAGCGGTTGGCCTCTTGCGAGCTTGGCTGGGCTGCTTTCCAAGCGGTGGCTGCCTGCAGGGCCGCGTCGCCGGCACGCGATTGCAGGGCAATGTCAACGGCGCGGTGATACAAAAGAGCGTCGTCGGTTTTGCGCGCTGCGTCCAGGTAAAGCGAGTAGGCAACGCCGGGCTCGCTTTGATTCAAATTGAGCTCGCCCAACAGCAACTGGTACAGCAGGGCATCGTCCATGGTGGATGCGGGAGGCTCCACTGTGTCAGGCGGCGCTGGCGCGGGTACGGGCTGGGCGGCGGCTCCCAAGCAAAGGGCAAGTAGGGGTGAAAGGACCAGGCGGTGAAAGCGCATCATCGGTCCATAATAATCCACAGCTGTAAAACGTTTATATCCATGCCTGAATTACCCGAAGTCGAGGTCACCCGCCTGAGTTTTGCCAACGCCATTGCCGGTGCCGGCATTGAGTCTGTGCGTGTGGGCAAGCCCTTGCGTTGGCCACTGGACATCGGCCCCGAGCGCCTGGTCGGACAGCATGTGCGCGCAGTGCGCCGTCGCGGCAAGTACCTGCTGCTCGATCTGGATGACGGCATCTTGCTGATGCATCTGGGGATGTCCGGCAGCCTGAGTTTTTCCCGCCACGGTTCAGCACCCGGCGCGCATGACCACTTTGACCTGGTCACGAGCCAGGGTTTGCTGCGGCTGAATGATCCGCGCCGCTTTGGCGCCGTCGTGTTTGTCGACAACGAAACAACGCCGCAGGCCCTCAAACTGCTGGGCAAACTGGGTATGGAGCCACTGGGCTCAGATTTTGCGGTGGGGGCTTTTCATGCCGGGCTCAAGCGCAGAAACTCCGCCATCAAGCAGGTCCTGCTCGGCGGGCAGGTGGTGGTCGGGGTGGGCAACATCTACGCTTGCGAAACGCTTTTTCTGGCCGGCATTCGTCCGACGCTGAAGGCCAGTCGAATCACCAGGCGCCAGGCCGAGCGCTTGCACGCTGCCACGCGGGATGTGCTGAGCCGTGCTGTGGCTTTGGGCGGCAGCACGCTGCGCGATTTCTCCAATGCCAAGGGCGAGAATGGCTACTTTCAGCTCGAGGCGATGGTCTATGGACGCGAGGGCTTGCCGTGCAAGGTCTGTGCGGCGCCGGTGCGGCTCATGCGCCAGGGCCAGCGTTCCACCTACTGGTGTGGACATTGCCAGAAAAGCTGAGCCGGCGCTGGCCGATGGTATATTGATTTATCAGGGAGTCATGTGAGTACATCTTTCAATCAGCAGTTCGGGCAGCATGGTGCGTGGCGACGCGAGTTTGCCCTGCGTCTGAAGCTGCTCTCGGAGTGGATGGATTCGCATGAACTGATGGACGCGGCGGTGCAGGAACGACTCAGACATCTGGAGGAGCAGGTACGTTCCGACAAGGTCATGGTGGCCTTTGTGGCCGAGTTCTCCCGCGGCAAATCCGAACTCATCAACGCCATTTTCTTTGCCCAGTACGGCCGGCGCATCATGCCAGCGAGCGCCGGGCGGACCACGATGTGTCCGACCGAATTGGGCTACGACGTCGAGGTGGAGCCTTGCCTGCGCTTGCTGCCGATCGAAACCCGCCTGCAGCCTCAGTCCTTGATGGAATGGCGCCTTGCGCCCGAGCAGTGGACGCGCATTGACCTGGATGTGAACAATCCGGCGCAACTGGCCAAGGCCATGGAAAAAGTTGCCGAGGTGCGGCGCGTGTCGCTGGACGAGGCGCGCGCACTGGGTTTTTGGCATGATGAAATGCCCGGGGACAATCCGCCGCAGGATGCCAAGGGCCTGGTCGAAGTACCGCGCTGGCGCCATGCGCTGATCAATTTTGCCCATCCTCTGCTCAGGCAGGGACTGGTCATCCTCGATACGCCGGGCTTGAATGCGATCGGCGCGGAGCCGGAGCTGACCGTCAACCTGATTCCACAGGCGCACGCCGTGGTCTTCATACTGGGTGCCGACACGGGTGTGACCAAGTCTGATCTGGCTATCTGGCGTGAGCACCTGATCACCGAGGCAGAAGGCATTGCATCACGCCTGGTGGTGCTGAACAAGATCGACACTCTGTGGGACGCACTCAGCACGCCAGAGCAGGTGCAGGCCCAGATTGACAAACAGCGTGCCACATCGGCGCAGATCCTGGGTTTGCCGCAGGAGCAGGTGATACCGGTTTCGGCGCAGCGTGGTCTGGTGGCCAAGGTGACAAAAGACGCCGCCTTGCTCCAGGCCAGTTGCCTGCCGGCACTGGAGGATGCGCTGGCACAGGGCGTTCTGGGGCAGAGGCAGAAGATCTTGCGTTCTGCGGTGGCCGTGGGAATTGCCGATTTGCGCACCGAGGCCGCGCGGGTCATGCACATGCGCCGGCGTGATCTGGCCGAGCAGATGCAGGAACTCAAGGGTCTGCGCGGCAAGAACGCGGGCGTGATCCAACGCATGCGCCTGCGCGTGGAGCAGGAACAAAAGGAGTTTGGCCAGAGCAACGCACGCATTCACGCCGTGCGCTCGGTGCACATGAAACTGCTGCGTGACGCCTTCGACATTCTTGGCGTCGGTGCGCTCAAGGCGGAAATGCAGGTTCTCACGAACGAGCTGCGCCAGCCTGGGATCAAGTTCGGCGTGAAAAAGACCTACTCAGAAACCTTTGCGCGTATTGGCGCAGGTTTGCAGCGGGTGCGCGCCACCATGGTGGAAATCCAGTCCATGCTGGGGGCGACCTTTCGGCAATTGAACGCCGACTACGGTTTTTCCCTGCAGGTGCCAAGCGAGCCCGATCTGTTGCGTTACCAGGCCGAACTCGATCAGGTGCAGGTCAATCATCAACAGTATCTGGGCTTGAGCAATGTGCTGCGCCTGGCGCAGGCCGACTTCACTGACCGGCTGGTGCGCGCGCTGGCAAGCCGGGTTCGGGTGATCTACGAGTCGGCGCTGAGCGATGTTGAGCTTTGGAGTAAATCGGCAACGGCGCAACTCGACGCGCAGTTGCGCGAGCGACGCAAGTCGTTCGAGCGGCGTATCCTGGCCATCGAACGCATACAGCAAGCCGCCGGCGGCCTTGACGAGCGGATCCACGAAATCGAGAGCAGCGAGGCGGACTTGTTGCGCATCGAAGCCAAACTGGGTGAACTCACCCGCTATGTGATGCACGCACCCGAATCCGATGGCGCCGATGTGCCGGTGATGCTCGAACGGGCATGAGTTTGCGCGAGGCGGATTTTTCTGACCGGATCGTGCAGTGGCAGAAGACCCTGGGGCGCAATGCCTTGCCGTGGCAGAACACGCGCGATCCCTACCGGGTCTGGCTGTCGGAAATCATGCTGCAGCAGACCCAGGTGAGCACCGTGCTGGGCTATTACGAGAGCTTTCTTCAGAGCTTTCCCGATGTGCGACAACTGGCGCAGGCCAGCCTTGACCAGGTGCTTGGGTTGTGGAGTGGCCTGGGCTATTACAGCCGGGCACGCAACCTGCACCGCTGCGCCCAGCAGGTGGTGCAACAGCATGGTGGCGAGTTTCCGCGCAGCGCCCAGCAGTTGCAGGATTTGCCCGGCATTGGCCGCTCTACCGCGGCGGCGATTGCGGCCTTTTGTTTTGGTGAGCGCGTTGCCATCCTGGATGGCAACGTGAAACGTGTGTTGACGCGCGTCCTCGGTTTCTCCGCTGATCTGAGCGTCGCAGCCAACGAGCGCGCGCTGTGGGAGCAGGCGCAGCGACTTTTACCGCAGCACGCGCTGGTGGAAAACATGCCACGCTACACGCAGGGCCTGATGGACCTGGGTGCGAACCTGTGTTCGCGTACCCAACCCGATTGCGCGCAATGTCCGGTGCATGCGGAGTGTGTCGCGCACCTCGCCGGCGCGGCGCAGAACTATCCGGTGAAAACCCGCAAGCTCAAGCGCAGCACCGAATCGCTTTGGCTGCTGTGGGCGCATGACAACTCGGGCGCAGCCTGGCTGCTGCGGCGTCCTGACAGCGGTGTTTGGGCCAACCTGTTTTGTTTGCCGGTGTTTGCCAGCGCCGAGCATTTGCATGCAGTTCTGCCCGCGCACCATCATGGCGCGACTCAGGCCATGCCAGTGGTGCGCCACGTGCTGACACACAAGGACTTGTTCCTGCACCCGGTGCGCATCGCGCTGCCGCGTCGGGCCGCGCCGACCGGGCAGGGTGCCTGGTTCGATGCAGGTCAGTGGCCCGGTCTGGGTTTGCCGGCCCCCATCAGAAAACTGCTGGGAACCTCGACTTAACGGGCGTCGAGTTCGCGGTGTCGCTTGAGCGTGGTCCAGCGTTCGGCAAAGGCCTTGGCCAAGGTCTCCACCAGGTAGACCGAGCGGTGCTGTCCGCCGGTGCAGCCTATGCCGACAGTGACGTAGCTGCGATGGTCCCGTGCCAGGGCTTCGAGCCAGTGGTTCAGAAATTGCTCGATATGCTGGAACATCAGTGCAACGTCGGCTTGCTGCTGCAAGAACAGCGCGACCGGCGCATCCCGTCCCGTCAGGGCGCGCAGTTCACTCTCCCAGTGGGGGTTGGGAAGCATGCGCACATCAAAGACAAAATCCGCGTCCGTGGGGATGCCGCGCTTGAAGGCAAAGGATTCGAACACCAGGGTCAGCTGACTCACGGGTGCGCTGATCAGTGCCTTGACGTATGCCTGCAACTGTGAGGACCGAATGATGCTGGTGTCGATGATGTGTGCCTGGCTGCGCAGGTCAGCCAGCAGTTCGCGCTCCAGTTCGATCGCGTCAATGAGTGCACGCTGCTGGTCCGGCACGTCATGCCGTGACAGGGGGTGCAGGCGACGCGACTCGGAGTAGCGACGCACCAGGGTGTCGGTAGTGGCGTCGAGAAACAGTGGCTGTATGCGCACGTCCTGTGCGCGAAGCTGCGCCAATTGTGCCGGTACCAGTGGCAGCGACGTGGCGCTGCGAACGTCCATGGCGATGGCAACGCGGCGCCCGCCGTGCTTGCGTTCCAGTTCGACAAAAGGCAGCAGCAATTCGGGCGGCAGATTGTCGACGCAGTAGTAGCCCGCGTCTTCCAGTGCGTGCAAGGCGACCGATTTGCCGGAACCGGACATGCCGGTGATGAGGGTGATGTCCATGCTCGTGGTGTTATTTTGGAATGTTCAGCATTTCAATGGCGTGTGCCCGGGTGGTTTCGGACAGGTTCTGCCCACCCAGCATGCGGGCGATCTCTTCCACGCGCTGGGGGCCTTCGACGGCCGTCACGGTGCTGACAGTGGACTGATCTTGCAACTGCTTGGCCACCACCAGATGCTGGTCGGCACAGGCGGCGACCTGTGGCAGGTGCGTGACGGCCAGCACCTGGCGGTCCAGTCCGAGTTGCCGCATCAGCTGACCTACGGTTTGCGCCACTGCGCCGCCGACCCCGGCGTCCACTTCGTCGAATATCAGCGTCTGGGCCGAGCCCAACTGGCTGGTGGTGACGGCAATCGCCAGCGCGATGCGCGACAACTCGCCACCCGACGCTACTTTGCCCACCGGCCGCGGTGAACTTCCGGCGTGCCCTGCAACCAGAAAGCTGACTTCCTCCAGCCCGTTGGCGCCAGGCTGTTCCAGCACCAGCAGCTGTACTTCAAACCTGCCTCCCTGCATGCCCAGGCCCTGCATGGCGAGCGAGATCGCGCGGCCCAGCTTGGGCGCAGCGAGCGTGCGGCCTCTTGTCACGGCACGCGCCTCTTGCAGGAAGGCTTTCTCGGCGCCGGCAGCGGCCTGTTCCAATGCCGCAAGATCCGACGAAGCGTTCAGGCGTGCCAGTTCTTCCCGCCAGGTCGACAACAGTTGTGCCATTTCGGCCGGTGCCCGCTTGTAACGGCGTGCCAGCGACATCCACAGCGACATTCGGGTATCGAGTTGCGCCAGGCCCTCGGGGTCGAGATCGGTGCGGCGCTGATAGCTGCGCAACGAGTGCACGGCGTCCTGTGCCTGCGCCACCACCGAAGCGAGCAATTCACCCAGTGCCTTGAATTCCGGCTCCAGATGCTCGCTGGCACGCAGGCTGTCGTGCGCCGCGGTAAGGTGCGACAGTGCGCCTGCGTCGTCTTCCTCCAGCGCCAGCAGGGCTTGCTGCGTGGCGTCGAGCAGGGTCTGAGCGTTTGCCAGCCGAGTATGGGCGGCGCAGAGCCCTTCCCATTCGTGCTCGGCAGGCGAGAGTTTTTCCAACTCGCCCACTTGCCAACTCAAACGGTCGCGTTCGGTTTGCAGCGAGTCCTGGGCTGTGCGCGCCTGTTGCAATGCTGCCTGCGCGCTGCGCCACGCATCCCACAGCAAGTGCAAACGATCCGTGCTGATGCCGGCATAGGCGTCCATCAAGCCGCGCACGGCATCGGGTCGGGTCAGGCTTTGCCATGCATGCTGGCCGTGGATGTCCACCAGTTGGTCGCCGAGCTCGCGCAATTGCGCCGCGGTGGCGGGGCTGCCGTTGATCCAGGCGCGGCTCTTGCCCTGCGTGTCGACGGTGCGGCGCAACAACAGCAGTTCGGACGTCTCAAACCCTGCAGCCTGCAGCCAGGGAGCGATGTTCTGCGTAGCGTCGAACTCGACGCTGACTTCCGTGCGCGCCGCGCCCTCACGGATCAGGCCCGTGTCAGAGCGCGCGCCCAGGGCGAGTTGCAGCGCATCTATCAGGATCGACTTGCCCGCGCCTGTTTCCCCGGTGAGCACGGTAAAGCCGGCCGAGAGTTCGAGTTCCAGTTGCCGGACGATGACGAAGTCACGCAGCGTGATGCGTTGCAGACCCACGTTCAGGCCACCCCTTCATTCCAGTGCAATTTTCTGCGCAGGGTGTCGAAATAGCTCCAACCGCGTGGATGCAGGAAACGCACATGGTGCTGTGAGCGTCGCACGACGATGCGGTCGCCGTGCAGGAGAGATGCCAGTGACTGCATGTCGAAATTGGCGCTCGCATCGCGCCCAGCCACCACTTCAATCACAACCTCGGATTGATCGGCCAGCACGATGGGTCGATTGGACAGGGTGTGGGGCGCAATCGGTACCAGCACCCAACCGGGTATCGACGGGTGCAGCAAAGGTCCCCCGGCCGAAAGCGCATACGCGGTGCAGCCCGTGGGGGTGGCGATGATGAGACCGTCGACGCGCTGGTTGGCCACAAAGTGCCCGTCCACCTCGACGCGCAACTCCAGCATGCCCGAGGTGCCACCTCGGTTCACCACCACGTCGTTCAGGGCCAGCGCGTCAAAGACGCAAACGCCTTCGCGCATGACCTTGGCGTGCATCAGGCTGCGGTGGTCCTCGTCATAGGCGCCGCACAGCATGGGCGTGAGCGTGGCTTCATATTGGTCCAACGGGATGTCCGTCATGAACCCCAGTCGGCCCTTGTTGATGCCAATGAGCGGAACGCCATAGCGCGCCAGTTGTCGCCCGATACCCAGCATGGTGCCGTCGCCGCCGACCACCAGTCCCAGGTCGCACTGGCAACCGATGGCTGCAACGTCCAGCACCGGGTAGTCGGTGATGCCGCTGTGCCCGGCAGTCTCTCGTTCCAGAGAGACTTCGCAGCCCTGCGTGAGCAGGAAGCGGCAGATCTTCAACAGCGTGTCGTGCATCGCATCCGTCAACGCGGGCGTACCTGTGCTGAGCGAGGTCTGGTATTTGCCGATCAGCGCAACGTGACGGAATTTCGATTTCATCGGCAAATTACATCATTAAAATGTGTCGATGCTCGATGACCGTGCCAAGTTGTTACTCAAAGCGCTGGTGGAGCGCTATATTGCCGACGGCCAACCCGTCGGATCACGCACGCTTTCGCGCGCCTCCGGCCTGGAATTGTCGGCAGCCACGATTCGCAACGTGATGTCGGACCTCGAAGACCTGGGGTTGATCGTCAGCCCGCATACCTCTGCCGGACGCATACCGACGGCGCGCGGCTACCGACTGTTTGTCGACACCATGCTGACCGCCCAGCGCGAGCAGTTGTCCCCTCCCAGTCTGGCGCGCGAGCAGCCGCAAAAGGTGATCGCCAGCGCAGCGCTGCTGTTGTCCAACCTGTCGCAATTTGTCGGCGTGGTGATGGCGCCGCGGCGCACGTCGGTGTTTCGCCACATCGAATTCCTTAGCCTGTCACAAAAGCGCATTCTGGTGATCATCGTCTCGCCCGAGGGCGATGTGCAAAACCGCGTCATCTTCACGGAACTGGACTACACCCAGTCCCAACTGGTGGAGGCAGCCAATTATTTGAACGCCCATTACTCGGGCCTGGCGATTGAACAGGTGCGTGAGCGACTGAAGAACGAAGTGGAAACCTTGCGCGGCGAAATTGCCAGTCTGATGCAGGCCGCGGTGCAGGTGAGCAGCGAGGCTCTGATCCAGGCGCAGGACGATGTGGTGATCTCGGGCGAACGCAACCTGCTCTCGGTGAGCGATTTTGCCGGCGACATGAGCCACCTGCGCAATGCCTTCGAGATGTTCGAGCAGAAAACGCAGTTGATGCGCCTGCTCGACATTTCCAGTCGCGCCGAGGGGATTCGCATCTATATCGGCGGAGAAAGCCAGACCGTGCCTTTTGAAGAGCTGTCGGTCGTCAGCGCACCCTACGAGGTGGACGGGCAGATCGTCGGCACGCTGGGGGTCATTGGCCCGACGCGCATGCCCTACGACCGGATGATCCAGATTGTCGACATAACATCCCGTTTGGTGAGCAACGCCCTGAGCCGGCAGAAGTAGCCCTCTTACAATGTGGCCTGGTGGATCCAGTGCCCACAGCATTTCGACGTGGGGCGTTAGCTCAGTTGGTTAGAGCAGAGGACTCATAATCCTTTGGTCCACAGTTCAAGTCTGTGACGCCCTACCAAGTCAGCAAAGGAAAGCCCGCTATTCAAAAGATAGCGGGCTTTTTCTATTCGGGGTTGTGTAGCCAACAACGTGGTTATTTTTGACGAATCCTTGTCCCGGCAGGTTCATCGCCCGACACCGCGCCGCATACCTGCGGAACCCGGCTTGAAGCCATTGATTGCGCGGATCGAATGCCGGAGCCACCGATCGGGCACAATTTGCGTCATCCTTCGCATCCCCACATGAGCAAAAATGACTGACGTAACCCATATCGCCCCGCGCGACAAGGCCGAGATCCTGGCCCAGGCCTTGCCATACATCCGCAAGTTTCATGGCAAGACCATGGTCATCAAATACGGCGGCAACGCCATGACTGACCCCGCATTGCAGGCCGATTTCGCGGAAGACGTGGTGCTTCTCAAACTGGTTGGCATGAACCCTGTGGTGGTGCATGGCGGCGGGCCACAGATCGAGACGGCGCTCAAGCGCCTGGGGAAAAAAGGCGAGTTCATCCAGGGAATGCGCGTCACCGATGCCGAAACCATGGAAGTCGTGGAGTGGGTTCTGGGTGGCGAGGTGCAGCAGGACATCGTTGGACTGATCAATCAGGCCGGAGGCAAGGCCGTCGGCCTGACTGGGCGTGATGGTGGCCTGATCCGGGCGCAAAAACTCAAACTGATGGACATGGATGATCCAGCCATCGAACACGATGTCGGCCAGGTTGGAGACATCGTTGCCATCGATCCGAGCGTGGTCAAGGCCTTGCAGGACGATGCCTTCATTCCGGTCATCAGCCCGATCGGCTTTGGTGAAAACAACGAGAGTTACAACATCAACGCCGATGTTGTGGCGGGCAAGTTGGCCACGGTGCTGAGGGCGGAAAAGCTGCTGCTGCTGACGAATACCCCCGGTGTTCTGGACAAATCGGGCAAGTTGCTGACCGATCTGACCGCGCGCGAGATCGACGAGATGTTTGCCGACGGCAGTATTCATGGCGGCATGCTGCCCAAGATCTCTTCGGCACTGGATGCAGCCAAGGGCGGGGTCAATTCCGTGCACATCATCGACGGGCGTGTCCCGCATGCGCTACTGCTGGAGATCCTGACGGAGCAGGCTTACGGGACGATGATCCGGTCACGCTGACGGGCGCGGCCGCCGATTTGGTTGGTCGCCAATTGCGGGCGATTAGGTTATCCGCGGATTTTTCATATAATCTAAGGCTTCGCAGCGTTTTTAGCCCCGCGGCGAAGTCGCACCAAGGCTTGCGCCGGACATGCAAAACCCACCTAAGAGATTCCCGTTAGAGGAACGCCGACCGTGGAAAAGGGCCGAACCAAGCAGTCTTCGTTGTTGGAGACTGTGCAAACCCTCCTAGAAAGAGAAAACTCATGAAAACCTTCAGCGCAAAACCCGCTGACGTGGTGCACGAGTGGTTTGTGGTTGACGCGACCGATAAGGTCCTCGGACGAGTAGCCAGCGAAGTTGCTCTCCGTTTGCGCGGCAAACACAAGGCCAT
>CAIKVZ010000325.1 GCA_903830985.1 uncultured beta proteobacterium | reverse complement strand
CTGTTCCATCGTCTGAACGTGATCCGCCTGCGCCTGCCGGCGCTGCGCGAACGGCGTGAAGACATACCGATGTTGACGCGCCACTTCCTGCGCTCCAGCGCCGTGCAATTGGGCGTTGAGCCCAAGCGCATCGCCGATGCGGCCCTGGAGCAGTTGAGCCACTTTACCTTTCCCGGCAATGTGCGGCAACTGGAAAACATCTGTCACTGGCTCACCGTGATGGCGCCTTCGCTGGTGATCGAGCCCAAGGACCTGCCGCCTGAGGTGCTGGCCGTCACCGAACAGCCAGTCAAACTTCGGACCAGCGCGTTGCCAGTCGCGCCGGCTGAGTCGATGGAGGTGGCAGCGGTGCCGCCGGGCTCGCTGGTTGGTACGCACCTCGAGGGCAGTGTGCCGCAGAGTCACGCCTTGCTGGCGGCCGACTGGGACCTTGATATGGCTGAGAAGGCCCGGGGCTTGCTGGAAATGGGTCACACCGACGTCTGGGATTCCATGACAAGGCAGTTCGAGTCGCGGCTCATTTTGGCGGCATTGGCGCACACCAAAGGTCGGCGCATCGAGGCTGCGCACAAACTGGGCATAGGCCGCAACACGATCACGCGCAAGATCCAGGAACTCGGACTGGAATAGGCTCGGCCGTCATTGCGGCAATTAACCGTCAGCCGCGAGGCTGCAAGCCGTGGCGGGAAGTGAAGCAACCCTGGCATGAATTCATGGATTGCCACGTCGCAAAGGGCTCCTCGCAATGACGATTCCAACATCGCCTGTTCATGGTCCATATGCGGTTCCGCGCCGGAACTGCGGCCTCGCAGTGACGAGGTCTTTTCGTTGAGAGCTCGGCTCGTATCAGTGAAAGAACAGGTAGGCGATCCACACCGAGGCCAGAACGCCGGCGAAGTCCGTCAACAGCCCGTAGCCTATGGCGTAGCGGGCGCGCTTGATGCCGACCGAGCCGAAGTAAAGCGCAACGATGTAGAACGTGGTGTCGGTCGAGCCCTGGAACACGCAGGCCAGGCGCCCGACGAATGAATCAACGCCATAGGTTTTCATGGCGTCGATCATCATGGCGCGTGCGCCGCTGCCGCTGATCGGCTTCATCAGCGCCGTGGGCAGGGCCGAGGTGAATTCGGTGGTGACGCCGAATTGCGTGAACACCCAGTTGAAGCCACTCACCACAAAGTCCAGGATGCCGGAATTGCGCAGCACGCTGATGGCCACCAGCATGCCCACCAGGTAAGGGATGATGATCAGCGAGGTCTGGATGCCGCCCTTGGCGCCGTCGATGAAGGCGTCGTAAACGTTGACCTTCTTGCGCATGGCGGCACCGATAAAGATCACCATGATGGACAGCAGCACCAGGTTGCTTGCGACCTTGGAGAACAGTTCGATCTCGGCGCGGTTCATGTAGTTGCTCAGGTACCAGACCATGCCGCCCAGCACGGCCGAGATGCCTCCCAGCCAGCCCAGGATGACGCGGTCGAAGAGGTTGATGCGCTGCTTGATGGACACGCTGATCAGCGCCACCATGGTGCCCACGTAGGTGGCAATCAGGATCGGCAGGAACACGTCGGACGGATCGCGTGCGCCAAGCACGGCGCGCTGCGCCATGATGGAGATCGGGATCAGCGTCATGCCCGAGGTGTGCAGCACCAGGAACATGGTCTGCGCGTTGCTTGCTTCCTCCTT
>CAIKVZ010000324.1 GCA_903830985.1 uncultured beta proteobacterium | reverse complement strand
GGAGATTAATCTACCATCCTCAATAGCAGCATTACTTCCAAGATTCCCGCAACCATGCACCATGGCCCTGTGAGCGATGTAATCGCTCAGCCATCACATTGACTGTGGGAAATTTCCCGCTAGTCATCGAAATCGCAAAATTGGAATCAACGACTTGACATTCAATTTCAACACTTTGATTTTTGAATATCTCACAAATCCAACTTTAGGAATAACCAAAAAAAAACTCCACACTCGTCGTTACCGCCGAATGCCCAAACTCGGACAGCAGCGGGAATGACCGGTGAGGGGAGTGCGACGGAATTTTCAGACTCACCGCGATTGACTGGTTTCTTTTAAGCGCTGCACTCCTGCCATCCAAAGTCATCGATCAAATGCAGCTTGTTTGGAAATGTAATGTCAATCGCCAAATTATTTGGGCCAACAGCGCACTAAGATCTCCGCCATTCAAAGGTCGAACCCGCCCACGGCTGGATCTGGATCTGTTCCGCCGCGCTTGCTGCAACAGCCGCAGGGAAGCAGGTTGTGCTCAGCTGGCCTGCATGGGTGGTCAGCGTGCTTGTCACTCACGCGGGAGGGGAAATGCAATGGCGCCGAATGCGCCGTCTGCCTTGGCGTTGCTCAGGAAATGGCGTCGGTCACCTGCAAGTGATTGTCCTTGGCAAAATTCAGCACGAACTCCCAGGCGAGCAATTCAGCGTCCTGCAACTTGCGGTCCACGATCACGCACTTCACACCGTTGGCGGTGCTCGGAACGCACCACGGGGAATAGCCGATATGACTGCCGGGGCGGGCCCCGCCTGGACGAAACTGGCTCATGACACCTGCGAGGCGTTCCGACCAGTCACTGGGACGAAATGCCTTGCCTTCCAGGGTCTTGCCCAGGATGAAAAGTTTGGGGGAATTGGTTGAAACCATCGGATACTGGCCAAAAAAAGGGGGTCTGACCGAAGAGGATCACCCACAGTCGGACCATTTGTATATTATATCTTATATAAGACCAGGGCCCATCAAGTGCATTCCAGCGCATCCGCAGCGCGGGGCCACAGAGCAGGGGGCTGACAGCGCCTAGAATCGGGTTTCAGCGGCTGGCCGTTTTTCGCTGAACTCCCGTTTTCGTTTTCGCTTTTTTCTGGAGAACAGCATGACCGCGTCGCTTGAGGCTTCCTCGCCCCACACCATGAACACGTATGGGCGCCTGCCCATCGCCCTGTCGCATGGCCAGGGCTGCCGCGTCTGGGACATCAACGGCAAGTCCTACCTCGACGCGCTGGCCGGCATTGCGGTGAACACGCTGGGACACAACCACCCGCGACTGGTTCCGGCGCTGCAGGATCAGATCGGCAAGATCATCCACAGCTGCAACTACTACCACATCCCGAACCAGGAAAAGCTCGCGGCCAAGCTGGTGGAACTGTCGGGCATGACGAATGTTTTCTTCTGCTCCACCGGTCTCGAAGCGAACGAGGCGGCGCTGAAGCTGGCGCGCAAGTTCGGCCACGACAAGGGCATCGAGCGTCCGGAGATCGTGGTCTATGAGCACGCCTTTCACGGTCGCTCCATTGCCACACTCAGCGCCACTGGCAACCCCAAGGTGCAGGCCGGCTTCGGCCCGCTGGTGGAAGGCTTCATCCGCGTTCCACTGAACGACCTCGAGGCGCTCAAGGCAGCCACCGCCAACAACCCGAATGTGGTGGCGGTGTTCCTGGAAACCATCCAAGGCGAAGGCGGCGTCCACCCGATGCGCGTGGACTACCTGCAGCAGGTGCGCCAACTGTGCGATGAGCGCGACTGGCTGATGATGGTCGACGAAGTGCAGTGCGGCATGGGCCGCACCGGCAAGTGGTTTGCGCACCAGTGGGCCGGCATCGTGCCCGACGTGATGCCACTGGCCAAGGGGCTGGGGTCCGGCGTGCCGATAGGCGCGGTGGTCGCAGGCCCCAGGGCCGCCCATATCTTTGCCCCCGGCAATCACGGCACCACGTTCGGCGGCAACCCGCTGGCCATGCGCGCGGGCGTAGAGACCATCCGCATCATGGAGGAAGACGGCTTGCTGGCGCATGCGGCCAAGGTGGGTCAACACTTGCGCGAGGTGTTGGCGCGCGAACTCGCCGACGAACTGGCCAGCCCCACCGGCGTCACGGAAATTCGCGGTCAGGGCCTGATGATCGGCGTGGACCTGGCCAAGCCCTGCGGCGTGTTGACACAGCGCGCGGCTGACGCCGGCTTGCTTATCAGCGTCACCGCCGACAGCGTGATCCGACTGGTCCCAGCGCTCATCATGACGCTGGCAGAAGCCGACGAGGTGGCCGCCATTCTGTGCCCACTGATCAAGGCATTCCTCGCCGAAACCCCCTGAACTCCCGCCCTGCCCCCTCACGGGGCTGGATGAAAGCACCTGCCATGAAACACTATTTGCAATTCAGCGACCTGAGCGCCACCGACTACGCCTACCTGTTCGAGCGTGCGGCCTTCATCAAGAAGAAGTTCAAAGCGTATGAACGGCACCAACCGCTGGTGGACCGCACGCTGGCCATGATTTTTGAGAAGGCGTCCACGCGCACCCGTGTCAGCTTTGAAGCCGGCATGTACCAACTGGGCGGCAGCGTGGTGCACCTGACCACGGGTGACAGCCAGTTGGGGCGCGCCGAGCCAATTGAAGACAGCGCCAAAGTCATCAGTCGCATGGTCGATCTGGTGATGATCCGCACCTTCGAGCAGACCAAGATCGAGCGCTTCGCCGAGCATTCGCGCGTGCCGGTGATCAACGGCCTGACGAATGAGTTTCACCCCTGCCAAATCCTGGCCGATATCTTCACGTTCATCGAGCACCGTGGCTCCATCGCGGGCAAGACAGTGGCCTGGGTCGGTGACGGCAACAACATGGCCAATACCTGGCTGCAGGCCAGTGAAATCCTGGGTTTCAAGGTGCACCTCAGTACCCCCAGCGGCTACGAGGTGGACCAGTCGATCGCCGGCATTCGCTCGGCCAGCAGCTACCAGGTCTTTGCCGATCCGATGCAGGCCTGTTTGGGTGCCGACCTGGTCACCACCGACGTCTGGACCAGCATGGGCTACGAGGCAGAAAACGAGACCCGCAAGGCCGCTTTTGCCGACTGGTGCGTGGACGGCGACATGATGGCTGCCGCCAAGCCCGATGCCTTGTTCATGCACTGCCTGCCAGCCCACCGCGGCGAAGAAGTGGCAGCCGACGTGATAGACGGCCCCCAATCCGTCGTCTGGGACGAGGCTGAAAACCGGATGCACGTGCAAAAGGCACTCATGGAGTACCTTTTGCTGGGCAGGGTTGCGTAGCGAGTTTCCCTAATCGGGGTAGTTACTGCACACGGACCTTGAACCGGCAATGCAGAATTCGTCATTGCGAGCCGCGTGCCTTTAGCCGCGAGGCCGAAGGCCGTGGCGGGACGTGGCAATCCATGTTGACGCGTTGTTGGCGCCCCTCGCAATGGCGGATGTGACAGCATGGATCGCCACGGCCTTCGGCCTCGCGATGACGAGGTTCAATCGGCCACCCGCCGCACACCAGCCGCTTGAAGTTGCGACAGATTCTCGCGCTACCGCCGCACCAAATCGGGAATTCCCGGGGTCAAACTTATTTCTGCTCTGTTGGAAATAGCCGACACCACAGGGTTTTGGCCGGTGCTACCTTTGCGGCTTCACCTGCCAACACCACGAACCGCCATGCCCAAAACCCTGATCGAACCCTTCCGCATCAAGAGCGTCGAGCCCATTCGCATGACCACCCGCCCAGAGCGCGAAGCCCTGCTGGAGGATGCCAAGCTCAATGTCTTCAAGCTGCGCGCCGAAGACGTGTTGATCGACTGGCTGACCGATTCCGGTACCGGCGCGATGTCGTCGCGCCAATGGGGTGCCATCATGGAAGGCGACGAAAGTTACGCCGGCGCCCGCAGCTTTTACCGGCTGGAAAAAGTGATCCAGGAAATCACCGGCATGAAGCACTTCATCCCCACGCATCAGGGCCGCGCGGCGGAAAAAGTGCTGTTCACGGCAGTCTGCCAAAAGGGCTCGCTGGTGCCCAACAACTGCCACTTCGACACCACGCGCGCCAACCTCGAGTACCTGGGCGTCGAGGCGGTCGATCTGGTCATCCCCGAAGGCCTGCAGCCGGCGCTGATCTATCCGTTCAAAGGCAACATCGACCTGGCCCGGGTCGAGCAGCTGCTGCACACCCAGGGAGAGCGCATCCCCTTCGGCATGATCACCGTGACCAACAACACCGGCGGCGGGCAACCGGTGTCGATGGCCAATATGCGGGGCTACGCCGCCCTGCTGAAGAAGTTCGGCAAACCGCTGATCATGGACGTATGCCGATTTTCGGAGAACGCCATGTTCATCAAGATGCGCGAGCCGGGCTACGAGAACACCCCCATCAAGACCATCGTGCAGGAGATGTTCGCCCTGGCCGACGGTTGCACCATGAGCGCCAAAAAGGACGGCATGGTGAACATCGGAGGCTTCATCGTGTTGCGCAGCGACGAGTGGATGGACGCGGTTCGCAACATGCTTATCCTGAGCGAGGGCTTTCCCACCTATGGCGGCCTGGCCGGGCGCGATCTGGAAGCGCTCGCCGTGGGCCTGGTCGAAGGCATGGACGAGGACTATCTGCGCTACCGCCTGCGCACCGCCGAGTACCTGGGTGAGCGGTTGGAGGCAGCGGGCGTGGGCTTTGTCAAACCCACCGGTGGGCACGCCGTCTACATCGACGCCCGCACCGTGTTGCCGGACATGCCGGTGGCGCATTACCCGGCTTGGGCACTGTGCAACGCGCTGTACTTGGAAGGTGGCATCCGCGGTGTGGAAATCGGCTCCGTGATGTTCGGCAAACGACTGGCCGATGGCACGGAGACCTTTCACAGCATGGAGTTGGTGCGCCTGGCCTTCCCGCGGCGCATGTACACCCAGTCGCACTTCGACTACGCGGCTGAAGTGATCGCTGAAGTGAAGGAAAAGGCTGGCGCCATCCGCGGCGTGAAGATCACCAAGCAGCCCCCTTACCTGAGGCACTTCACCTGCGAGTGCGCCTGGGTCTAGCCGGAATACAGCCAGGGCTGGTCCATGATGCGTGGGCCCAGCGCGCCCAGGGCCAGGTTACGGCCCCAGCGCATCAGGCCTTCGGCGTGGTAGATCTGACCATTGCGGATCGAGCGCGCCTGCACTCTGGCGTTGCGCTGCCAGCGATTCTGGGCGTACTGCTGCAGCAGTGCCACCATGTCCGTGGGTCCGCTGCCCAGCAGACGTTCGAGTTCGGCCGCGTCCTCGATCGCCATCCCCGCGCCTTGCGCCAGATAAGGTCGCATGGGGTGGGCAGCGTCGCCCAGCAGCGCAACACGCCCCTGAGCCTGCTCCTGCGCGCCGCGCATGGGCTGGCGATCACACAAGGCCCACAGGCGCCATTCGTCGATGGCGCCCACGAGATCGCGCAACGGCGCAGCGGCATGGGACGCGGCTAAAGCAGCACGCAAGTCTGAACCGTGAGCCTCGTGATTCCAACTCTGCGTTTCCGGGACATCGAGCCTGCCGTGCACGACGGCAATCACGTTGAGCCATTCGCCACGCCGCACCGGGTAATGCACGACATGCAATCGTGGGCCCATCCATGCTGTCACCACCTGCGTGCGTAACCTTTCAGGCAACCGGGTCTGCGGGATCACGGCGCGATAGGCCAGATGCCCGGTGACGCGCGGCGCTTCGTCGCCCAGCAGGCATTGGCGCACCCGGCTCCAAAGGCCGTCGGCTCCGATCAGCGCGTCTGCCTGCAGATTCAAACCTTCGGTAGTGTGCAGCGTGACGGACTGGGCGTTTTGCGTGAAATTGCTGGCGCAGCATTTCAGCGTCAGGCGCGTTGGTGTTTGCTGTTGCACCGCTGCCAGTAGCAACTGCTGCAAATCGGCCCGGTGCACCGTGGCATAGGGCGCTCCGTAACGCTGCAGCGCCCGTGCCCCCAAGGGCAACTCGCCTAAAATTTTCCCGCAAACGGCATCCCGGGCCAACAACCGCTCGGGCAAGGCAACGACCTCCTCCAGGGCAGGTTGCAGCCCCCAAGACTGCAGGCGCCGCATCACGTTCGGACCCATCTGAATGCCGGCACCGACCTCGGCAAATTGTTCACTGCGCTCGATGAGGCGCACCTGCACCCCAGCGCGAGAACAGGCCAGTGCGGCGGCTAAACCGCCTATGCCCCCTCCGGCTACCAATACGTTTTGCTTCATCAGGGCGGCACGTTAACGCCGTGCGCTGGCAGTGGGCTTACACACCCTCGGCCTCGCGCACCAGATCGGCAGCCACCAGTGCAATGCGCCGGCGTTGCTGGCGTGCGCTTTGACGCAACCATTCAAACGCAGCCTTGCGCGGGATGCGACGCTGCACAATCAGCACGCCCACGGCCATGCTGATGTCGCGTTCGCTGTCCAGCGCTTTCTGCAACTGTTCGCGCGCATCGCGCAGTTCCTTGATTTCAGTGGCACGCGCCAAGGCCGCATGAACCTCTGGCACCAACTGCAGCACATCGATGGGCTTGACAAGGTACGCCAGGGCGCCGCATTGCGCGGCCTGCTCAACGTAAGCCGGCTCACTGTAGGCACTGAGCATGAGGAACGGGATGCGATCCAGTTCCCGCAAGCGCAGGGCAAATTCCAGGCCCGACGAACCGGGCAAATTCACGTCCAGTATCGCCAGGTCGGGACGCTCTGAAGTGGACAGGTGGCCCTGCGCCTCCTCCACCGACTCGGCGGTCAATACCTCGAAACCGGCGCTGCGCAACCCCCGGCCCAGCGTCGCCAGAATCAGACGCTCATCGTCCAGCAGCAGAATGCGGCTCGGCCGCGTCAAGCCCGTGTTTTCGTTCATGCTTCAACCTTTTTGATATGACTCGTGTCCTGGCCGTGCCGCGGGGCGAAGACGTCGACCTGAGCCGCCGTCTTGCGCCAGACCACGACCGGCGGTTCCAGTTGCAGTTCACTGACAAATTCCCGACCCTGCGCATGCTGGCGCAAGCGTGCAGCCGCCCGTGGCAACAGGGCGGCCACGAGTTCCAGCCCGCAGCCCGTCGCGGCGGTAATCGACGCAGCGGCCGCGTCCAAATGGTCGGTGGCCATACCGTTCACGATAGCCAGACGAACACCGTTCGCTTCGTTCGGGCCCACAGACTGCAACTGCAGACTCACAGCGCCAAAGTTCCCTCCATGCTTCACCGCGTTGGACAACAATTCATTCAGCACCAAGGCCATTGGCACGGCCTCGGCTGGCGCCAATGCGCATTCGGCCACATCGGGCGCAACGGTCACGGCTATGGGAATATGCCACAAGGCCTGCACACCAGCCGCAATGGCACACACCAATTCCGGCAAAAGAATTTCACCTGTCAGGCTGCGACCCTGCAATCCGTGGATCGCTGCAATGCCTTGCACCTGGCTGATGGCCTGGTTGATCGGACTCGCCGTCTCCGGATGCTGCTCGGCAAACTGCCGCAGCACGCCCGTCACTCCCTGAAGGTTGTTCTTGATACGGTGATGCACCTCGCGCACCAGTGCCTCGCGCAATTGCACTTCGCGCGCCAGTCGGCGCTGCTCGTCGCGTTTGCGTTGCGTGCTGTCTACCACGGTGCGCACGTAGTGGGTCACCCGCTGCTGCTCGTCGCACACGGCAGTGAGCGTCCCCCAAACGGCCATCAACTCACCGTTCTTGCAGCGGATCCAGGCTTCGCCCTGCCACTGACCGGTGCCTTTGACCGTGTCCCAGACGCCGGAATACAAGTCTTCACCATGTTTTGCGCCGCGCAACATGCTGGCTGAACGGCCCACAATTTCATGTGCGAGGTAACCCGTGATTTGCGTGAAGGCCTGATTCACGCGCAAGATGACATGGTCGGCCCCGGCAACAAGCATCCCTTCCCGGCTTTCAAAGGCGATGGCCGCCACCCGCAAGTCCTGCTCCGCCAGCTTGCGCGCCGTGATGTCGCGCGACAGCACGATGAAATGCGGCCCACCCACGCCGGCAGCTACGTCCATGCGCGAAGCCGACAGTTCAAACCAGGCAGGGCCTGCGGGCAGTTGCAGTTGGTATTGCCACCCGGCAGAAAAGCCCAGCAGATTCGCCTGCTGCAAGGCGCCCATCACGACCGCCGCCGCGTCGACGGGAAGAACTTCTTGCACCCTCGTGCCTTGCAGCACGGCCGGCGGCGCCAGCAGCAGTTCCGGATGCTGGGTATAGGTGCGGTGATAGTGCCCGTCCAGATCGATCTCGAACAGCAGGTCGGGAATGGCATGCAGCATGGCATCCTGCCGCTTCCTGGCCAGGAGCAGTTTGCTGACAAGCAAGGCATGCGAATTGAGATGCGCCGCCAGCGACATGCCGACGGCAGAAAGCAGCATCAGAAAAAACCAGAAGTTCAGCTGCTGCTCCTGCACAGTGGCACCCGCGAGCATGCCAGCCCCTTGGTATGTCCCCAGCGCACTCTGTACAGCAGCCATGCACAGCACGGCCACAGCAGCGTGCAAGCCGAGCCGAGCCGCAATCCAGGCCACGATCAAAAACATACCGTAATGACCCACCTCAGCCTCTGCGCTCGCCCCCAGCCAGCCGAAATACACGACCTGTCCGGCGACAAAGGCCAACAGGAACAGCAGCGCCGCCTCCAGCTTGCGCCGTGCCAGAAACAATGCGTTGGGCATCGAGCGCCATACCAGCAGCAAGGGCGTGAAAAGGACAATTCCCAGCGCATCACCCATCCACCAGCGCAGCAAGGTTTCGGCCAGTTTGCCGCCGCTCACGTCACCGAACAGTTGGAGGAAACAGCCCGCCAACAGAACGCTCAGAGCCGGCCCAAGGAAACCGCCGAACACCAGCAGACTGGCATAGTCGCGAGCCCGCGCCAGCCGGTCCGAGAACCGGCCCGAGTGCACGATCATCCAGCGCCCCGCCAGCGCCTCGAGCGCATTCACACCGGCCGCACCCAGCGCCCCGACCGTGGAAAAACCAGGATCACTGCCATTGGCCAAAGTGGCGCCCAGGAACACGCTGAGCGCGTAGCGTTTGCCGCCGAGCAGCACGGCCGTCAGGGCAACGCCAGCAGGCGGCCAGAAGATGCTGATCGTGCCATGGCCGGAAAAAAAGACCAGGCAGGCTTTGCACAGCGCGGCATAGGCCAGCGCCACCATCAACAGCCTGGGCCACAGCCAACCGGGTTGCGCTTTTTCTGTTCGAGGGTGGTTGAGCAAGGAGTTGTCCGGCAATGGGTTGTAGCCACCTTATACCCCAGAGCAGCGGGCCAAAAACTCGAGACACTATGGCTTCGATAGCAACTCAGTTCTGCGCCATCAGCACTGGCAAGGCGTCAGGCTCAGCCACCGCCGCGCTGCAGGTACAGGTCAAAGCGCGTCATGAAGCGATGTCGCGCCACATCGTCCAAGCCGGTGAAAACAAATTCAACGTGCAGGCGCGGCATTCGTACAAGTGCAATGCGCAGTGGCGCCTCCACCCGCCAGCTCAACTGCAGTGCCCCGCCATCAAGCTGCACCCGAGCTGCACCGTCGTTCATGCTGCACGGATGGTCACCCAGGGCCGCTGGCAGCCAGCGCAGCCAGTCAGCCGCAGTGCAGCCCATGTCCCGTTCGAATTGTTCAGAATAAAAAGACAGCATGCGGCTCAAACCTGCGCTGGCGTCAAGGCCAGCGCATCAACCACCGGCAATCGGTGGCCAGATGGCCAGCGCGTCCCCCGCTTGCAGCACATGCGCGTCGCGCTGTTCGGGTGCGACATAGCTGCCGTTCACCAGCACCAGATGCACCAGCTTGTCCGGCAGGCTGTAGCTCGCCACCATCTGACTGATGGTTGTGCCGTCCGGAACTTCCAGCTCGACCACGTTGCCGTCGCACCCCTGTTGCGGCAGATAGTCGGTGAGCGAAGCGAAAAGCTTGAAGATGATCTTCATCGGGCTCAACGCCGGCGCTCGTCCTGCGCACCACTCCAGCCACCCGCGCCTTGCACGCTGGCCAGATAGGCCGGCATCAGTTGCGTCGGGTCGCGCAACAGTGCGTCTTTCCAGGGGCCCAACGGTACCTGCCCCTCGACCAACCCGCGCATCACGCCCACATGTTCGGTCCAACCGACCGAGTTGCAGCCTACGAGCACATCGCCCTTGAATTGCAGGCTCAGGTGTCGGCCCTGCGCGCGGTCGGTCAGCTCCACATGTTCGCCACCAGCCACCCCCTCCCAGTTGCCGAAACTGGTGGAAATCAGTCCCAAGGTGTCGAGCACATTGATTTGCGTGACGCCCTTGAGAGCGGCGCGTGGTGTGCCGCCGTGCGCCAGCATGTTCAGCGCGGCCACCCTGGCCTGCTCGGCCGCGTTCGGCTGGATCGCACTGATGATGGTCTTGCCGCTGACCTTGTCAAAGGCCTCGGCGCAGTCGCCCGCCGCAAAAATTCCGGCCACATTGGTTTGCAGGTGCTCGTCCGTCAGCACCCCTTGCAGGCACAGCACGCCGGAGTTTTCCAGAAAGGCGATGGCAGGCTTGACACCCGTGGCGCTGATCACCAGATCCGCCGCCACATGGCGCCCGTTCGACAGTCGCACCGACAGTGGGCTGCCAGGTTCGATCGACTCCACCTTGGTGCCGGTGAACACTTCCACACCCTTGGACTCGCACCAGTCGCGGATCATGCCGCCGGCCGTTGGGCCCATCATGCGCGGCACCATGCGGTCGCCCATCTCGACCACGCTCAAATGCACGCCGCGCGCAGCCAGGGCTTCCATGATGATGCAGCCGATGAAGCCTGCGCCCATTTGCAGCACGCGTGCGCCCTTCGTTGCCAAGGCCATGATGGCGCGCGCGTCCTCCAGTGTCCAGCAAGGGTGCACGGCGGCGGTATCGATGCCTGGGATGGGCGCGCGCGCGGGACGCGAGCCCGTGGCGATCAGCAAGGTGTCAAAGCTCAGGCTCTGACCGTTGTCGAGCAGCACCGTGTGCGCCTGCGCGTCAACTTGCTTGGCCCGGGCGCGCACCAGCTTGATGCCCAGATCGGTGTAGTGGGTCGCGCTCTTGCGCAGATAGGTGCCGGGTTCAGCAATCCGGCCCATCAGCAGGTAGGGAATGGCCATGCGGCTATAGGGCGGCTCGGGCTCGTCCCCCACCAGGGTGATGGTGTCGGCCGGGGCATGCTTGCGCAAGGTTTCGGCGGCGATGACGCCGGCCGGACCAGCGCCCAGAATGAGGTGGTGGGTCATGGTGTTGTCTCCAATAAAAAAGGGGCGAACCGCAGTACGCCCCCCGACCCCGGCCCTCGCGGGCAAGGGCATCCCTCAATTACAGGTCCAGGCGGGCACGCGTCTCGGCGGTCAGCGTGCCGTCTGCGTTCCAGCCGCGCACGTCATAGTACTTGGGCAGCATCTTGGCCAGCTCGTTGACCTTGCCCTTGGCGGGCCCGGTCTTGCAGGCTTCGTTCAGCAAGCGCGGTGGCAGCGAGTCGTCCTTGTTCGTGAAGCCGGCACGGTTGTTGAAGTCGCGCTCCATGTTCCAGATGCGTTCGCCGATCTTGGCCAGTTCCTCGATCGTGTACTGCTCGCCACAGGCTGCCGCCATTTGCGGCGCCAGGTCCTGCAGGCCCCAGGCAAAGGTGGTGAAGATGCACAGGCCCGATGAGTCGAAGGCGGCGGTGGCGTCCTGGAACGCCTTCACCAGTTCCGGCTTGCCTTCGGACTCCAGCGGATCGGTCTTGACCGGGATGCCCAGCAGTTCCGATGCAATGGTGTAGCCACGCAGATGGCAGCCACCGCGGTTGGAGGTGGCGTAGGCCAGGCCGATGCCCTGGATCGCGCGCCCGTCGTAGGCCGGGAATTCCTGACCCTTGGAGCTCATGCTGAGTTCGGGGTGGCCGTACTTGGCCGTCAGGCGTTTCGAGCCCTGACCGATTTCAACACCAAAACCGCGACCATAAATGGTTTCTTCGGCCAGGAAGGCCAGGGTCTGCGCCGAGCCGAACTTGGCATCGATGCCGATCTGCTCCTTGGTGAGCACGCCCATGTCGTACAACTCCATCACGGCGCCCACGGTGGCACCGAAGCTGATCGGGTCGATGCCCTCTTCGTTGCACAGCAGGTTCGCGTACTGCAAGGCTTCCAGATCGTTCACACCGTTGGCTGCGCCCAGTGCCCAGGCCGCTTCGTACTCCAGGCCGCCGTTGGCACCGCGGTACTGGGGCTTGTTCACGATGGTGAAGTGGCCCTCATCCATCTTGCTGATGCGTCCGCAGGCAATGGTGCAGCCAAAGCAAGCCTGGTTCGTCACCAGGTGCTTCTTGCCGTCGGTCTTGCGCGGTGTCGCCATGGCCTCGGCGCCGATGTCCTTGGCACCTTCGAACTGATTGTCGCGGTGGTTGCGCGTGGGCAAGGCGCCCACCTCGT